>JBEKDV010000274.1:0-10714 GCA_050014175.1 Candidatus Solibacter sp.
GATTGGGAGTTGGCAGGCGAAAGCGCCTGCCCCACCTTGCCTGGTCCACTATTTTTCATGATGTTTCGCGGACCGAAGGCCCATCCCAACAGGCCCCCCGGCCTGTCGCGACCGGGTTGCCCGGTCTGCCGGGATCGCCATGACATTGGTTACAATACACGGCGTGAGAATCGCAGCCGCGTTTCTTTGCTCTCTGCTGTTCGTGCCGGCGGCTCCCGCGGCCCGGACATTGGATGTCTACGTCATCGACGTCGAAGGAGGTAAGTCCGTCCTCTGTGTGTCGCCATCCGGGGAATCGATGCTGTTCGATGCGGGATGGCCCGGGTCCAACGGCAGGGACGTGAGCCGGATTGTGGAAGCCGTCCAGGCGGCCGGCCTGAAGCAGATCGACTACCTGGTGATTTCCCACTACGATATCGATCACCTGGGCGATGTGCCGCTGCTGGTATCCAAAATCCCCGTCCGGCATTTCGTGGATCATGGCCCGCTCGAGAGCGCCGGCAAAGGCGCCGAGGGCCGCTACAAGGCCTACGCCGAGGTGCGCGACAAAGGCGACTATACCGCCGTCAAACCCGGAGACCGGATTCCCATCAAGGGACTGGACGTGTTGGTGGTTTCCGCGGCCACCAAACTCCTCGACAAGCCGCTGCCCGGCGCCGGCGCCCCCAATCCGCTGTGTGCTTCCACCGCCGAGAAACCGGAGCGCACCGAGGATCTCGAGGACAACATGTCCGTCGGTCTCCTCTTCACCCTGGGCAAGTTCCGCATGCTCGACATGGCGGACCTGGAATGGTTCTACGACCGCAAGCTGATGTGCCCGCTCAACCCCATCGGCACGGTCGACGTATACCAGGTGAGCATACACGGCCAGGACAAAGGCGTGTCGCCGGCCCTGGCGCAGGCGCTGCACGCCCGCGTGGCCATCATGGGCAACGGCCCGCGCAAGGGCGGCGCTCCGGAAACGTGGCCCACGCTGCGCAACTCTCCCGGCATGGAAGATATCTGGCAGGTTCACTACTCGATGCTCGGCAGCGCCGAAACCAACCCGCCCGCGGACTTCATCGCCAACCCCGACGCCGCCTGCCAGGGTAAGTGGATCAAACTTTCGGCCCAGCCCGACGGCTCATTTACGGTCACCAACAGCCGCAACGGCTTTACCAAAACATACCGGGCGCGTAATTAACGGTGCATGCAACCGCGGCACGACCGGCGCGAATTGCGTCGAATTCTCTTCGTTATTTGGCGCCACCAGGAGCGGGCGGCTTCCAGCCATCGTTCGATGGACCGTTCTGAAAGAACTTGGCCTCCTTGCTGAGCGGATGTCCGGTCGCGTAGATCCAATTCGCCTGACCGAAGATCTTCCCTGCCCGCAGCGTGTCGTCGTGAATCTTGGCGATCATCTGCTGGTACCGGTCGTCCGTCTGCGGGTATCCGGAAAACTGGCTCAGATCGTTGTTCCCGACAATCACCACATCCACGCCCGCGACCGACGCGATGTCATAGGCATTCGCCACCCCGGTCGGCGTCTCGATCATGATCACCACCAGCATGTTGTCATTGATCGTCTTGGCGTAATCGATACCGTCGATGCCCCAGATAGTGCGCGCCTGACCCTGCCCGGAACTGCGCCGCGCCACCGGAGGATAGCGCGACCACTTGGCCGCCTCCCGCGCCCGGTCCACGTCGTCGACGGTCGGGACAATGACGCCCAGCACGCCAATATCGGTCGCATGCTGGATATGCCATTCCTGCGCGTCCGGCAGCCGGACCATGGGGATGGCGGCGGTGTGCGGGCAGGCCGCGATCATCGCCTCTATGTCCTTAAACTCCAGCGTGCTGTGCTGCATCTCAAACCAGGTGTAATCGTAGTGCTTGGCGGCCTCGCAATAACCGGCGATGTCCATCTTCGATTGCGTGAAGCTGAAGACCTGTTTGCCTTCCAGCAGCTTCTGCTTGACCGTGTTATACAGCTTGGGTTGGGCGGTGGCCTGCCTTTGACCCTGCTGCTGTGCCGCCGCCATGCCACATAGCAGTGCGACGGCCAAAAGCGAACCGGCCGCCCATTTCAGTTGTGACGTTCTCGTCATTGATATGCGCTCCTTTCGGGACTTTCCCACCCGATCCCGCCGGCATCAGGCGTAAGCCGAGAGATCCGCGAGATCCTCTTGCCGCGGACGACGATTGTAGCCCAGGTTCGGCGGCAGGTCCCGCATGGGTCCGCGCCACTCCAGCATCCGGTCCACGTCGGCGTGCAGCATATACTTTCTTTGCACATCGGCGATCCTGGCGCCCACCACTTCGATCTTGGCCAGATCGTATTGACCAAGGCCGCCCTGATAGGCGTAGTTCAGATAGCCGGGCCAACTGGCATCGATGCCCATGCACTCCAGGCCCACCCGATCCACCGCCAGGAAATCCGTCGAGGCCAAGGCGATGCGATGCGGCACCGGCGTTCCCGAAACCGGACCGTTCCCTTCCATGCCCTCGAATCCGTCCACGATGCCCACTCCCCAGTTGTGCATCATGCGCTGCACGGCGAGATACATGTTGTAGTTGCCCGCCCGTATGCCGACGTGAAACTTGCGCTTCTCGCTCTCCCCCCAAGGCCGGTTCTGTCCCGGAGGCGGAGGCAGCGGCGCTCCCAGAACCACGTTCTTGACCGCCATGGTTGCTACGACCATGTTGTGCGTCTTCATCACCGCCGAGGAAATCAGGAAAGCATCGGGGTCCAGGAATCGCGCGCCCAGCCGGATGGGAATCAGATGCATGTCGTAGTCGATTCCCAGCATGAGTTCGTAGCGGCCCTCTTCGTTGGGGACTTCCAGCTTGATGTCGATGGGCTTGTGCTCGGCGAAGACCTTGCTCCAGCCGAACTCGCTGGTGGCCCGGCCGGCCGGACTGCCTCCGCATTCGGCCACCACCACGGGCCCTTTGAAGCGGGGAGCCAGGTAGTCGAGGATTCCGTGCACGGCTTCGGCTTGGGTGGAGATCAGCCGCCGTGACGGGTCGAGACCGTTGGGTTTGATGAGAACGTACTTCCTGGCCTGGAGCGCGGGCCGGATCTGGTCGTCGATCGCCACCAGCGCGTCGTAAATATTTTTGCGCCGGTCGTCACCCTTGATCAGGGCGACTTTGGCGCGGCGGTCGGAATAGTGGAACAGCTTGGCGACATCGGCGGTGGCCATGCGCGGGTCCTGCGGCGTCGCGCCCGGATCCACCGGCGGCTTCTGCTGCGCCTGCAAAGCCAGCCCCTGGGCGGTGGCGGCGGCCCCCGCGCGGGCAAAGAAAGATCGGCGTGTGACTGCCATAATCCGTTGACCTCGTCTCGTTACCAAGCGACCGCGCGGCGGCGGACGTACCTCTACTTCACCACACCGGGCGCCTCCTCGCGTACGCCCGCAACCCATCCTGGATACCACCGGAACACGTTGCCCGTCAGGCTGGCGATGTAGATATCCCCGTTGCGGGCCAGCGACAGCCAATGCCCGGGACTCTCCATGGAGCCGAGAATCCTGCCCGACGCGATGTCGTATTTGAGCAATCCACCTTCGTGCGGATTCCAGCCCTGTTGCGCCGGGCTGGTGGCGGCCAAAAGAATCGGGAGAAGTAAGTATGCTGGTTCCATCGATAGGACCTCTTCGCGGATCAGTAACCGCGCTGTTTGTCCACCACGTTCATCAGCGGCAAGCCGCCCGAGTAACGCCGCACGTTGTCGGCCAGCAGCCCTATGAGACGGATCTGGCGTTGCGGCGCGAATCCGGCGCTGTGGCAGGTGATGATCAGGTTCGGGCAATCCCAGTACGGATGGCTGGATGGCAACGGCTCGGTGCGCGCCGGATCCAGCCCGGCGCCGGCGATCCAGCCTTCCTTCAGCGCCCGCACCAGCGCGTTCTCGTCCACCAGCGCGCCCCGGGAAAGGTTGAGGAAGTAGGCTGTCTTCTTCATCGCCCGGAACACCTTCTCGTTAAACATCCCCTCGGTTTCCTTAGTCGAGGGCGCCGCACTGACCAGGATGTCCACCTGCGGGACCATTTCCATCAGCCAACCCGGCTCTCTGAGTGTCTCCACGAAGATGGGCGTGGCCATGGGTTTCGCATCCGTGCCCAGTATCCGCATGTTGAAACCATAGTGCGCGCGCATGGCCGTGGCCTGCCCAATGCCGCCGATGCCGACAATCCCCATGGTCATGCCGTCCACCTCCACCAGGTTCCGCTCGGAATTCCACGTCCGCTTCTGGAACTGCGGAATATAGTACTTGTTGAGCCCGCGCGTCAGGCTCAATAGCATCCCGATGGCCGTCTCGGAGATGGCCGGCGCGAACATACGCGCCATGTTGGTCACCACCACATCGCTCTTGATCAACTCGGGATACAACAGCCGCTCCATTCCCGCTTCGGTGGCCTGGAGCCAGCGCAAGCTCTTCGCCTTCGCCAGCCACTCCGCGTTGAGCGCGCCGAAAACGACGTCGGCTTCGGGAAGCACCTTGTTCATTTCGTCGGCGTTGGCCGGCAGCGCGATCTGAACGTCCTTGCCCTGCGATGAAATCTGTTTGATCTCCGCCGCTGTGTACCTGGCAGGCCCGACAACCGCTGCGGCCGTGGCCGCCACGATTCGGACACGGCCGGGCGGCGGACTGAATATCGCAATTCTGTCCGAAGCAAGTGGCATAGGTGCTGCCGGAGCCGCGGCCGCGGCCGCCAGGAATAATCGACGAGATACCGAGTCATCGGTCATAATCTTCTCCTTTTCCGTACATTGGTCGCGACTCCGCGTTTCCCCGCGGTGGTGTCAAGCCAAGACCCGCCACCGATGATTCTGCACTCTTTCCGTGCCCGCTGCAAGGCCGGCCCGGGGCGGGTGCTGAAGCGCCCGGAGGAAGCGCCCGGCAGCCTGCTCATGGCAGCCACCCGCATGGTTGTTCCATCCTGTCTTCGCAAAAGAACACACGAAAATCTTCCGCATTGTGCACCGCCGCCCACTGGCGCCCGTTGACGAAATACGGCTTGGCCCACGCCTCGCTGTCGATCGTGCGCGGCGCCATCACCGAAACCGATACGCTCCCTTGCGCCGGGTATCCCGTGCGCGGAGATCCATGATATGGGCGTAGATTGGGCGTAGATGTGTCCCTCCGCCCGGAAGAATTTCTCCGCACAGCCGGAAGTGGAGATCGACAGGCGCAGCATGCTGTCGGAATTGGCGAACGGAGGCGTCCCGCGGTCCGCCATGGGATTGAACCCCATCACCGACATCGCCACCGCGCCGGTCGCCACGCAATTCGTCCTGGCAATCAGCACGCCGGGGTTGACCGCCGCCTGCGGCCGGTTTGGGCTTCCGTAATTCGTCTCCGCGCCGGTGGCCGTCCGCACACCGTCGATGATTGCCAAGTGGACCGGCCGGGCCGCGCACAACCCGGCGACGATGGGCGGAATCCGGTAGCCGGCATCCTTGGGCAAAGTGAGGTCTTTCTGCTGCGGCGCGCTCTTGGATGGCAGGCGGCGCGCAAAGTGAAACACGCCGCCGCGTCCGCCGTGCCTCCGCGATGGTGCGCGTGATCGGCTGGGCGCAATAGATGTGCTTGTTCATCGCCAGGCCCGCCAGCACCAGGTGAGAATGCCAATGATCCGGCGTGGCGACGCTCAGAGCGTCGGATGCGGGTCAATCCTCTTGCGGTGCGCGTCCGCCGAAGCGACAATTTCAGATGTGACATACTTTTTTGGGAGTCTCCGATGAACCGGACCTCGAATGTACTTGGCCTTATTCCGCTTCTGGCCACCATGTTGCCTGCCCAGCGCCCGTGGCAGCAGATCGCGATTCCGTCGGTGCGCGAGGCAGCCAACAATTTCAAAACGCCGCCCCACGAGTACGGCGCCATCCAGCCGTTTACCAGTTGGAACGGCCCGGACGCCAAGGATAGGATGGCCAGGATCGTCCAGGATCTCGACCGTCTCGCCGCCAATGGCGTCTTTGTGGTGAACGTCTCGCCAGGACGCGGCGAGCCGATGTACCTTACGCCGGAGCATATGAACCAGATGAAGTTTGTCGTCCAGGAAGCAGCCAAACGCGGCATGAAGCTGTGGCTCCAGGACGAATCCGACTACCCCAGCGGGTTTGCCGGCGGCAAGATTAGCAACCAATACCCGCAACTCGGCATGCAGGGCATCGCCGCCGATATCCACGTCCGCGTCGCGCCCGGCCAGACGCGGAACAACCGCCCGGCCGGAGGGAGAGGGCGGCGGCCGTCAGTTGGGGCCCGCCGGGATGAAAGAAAGCACCTCGCTTAGGCGGAAAGGCAAGCTACCGATCACCCCGGCCCGCGTAGAAGCCATTCAAACGGCGAAAGGACCTATTATTGCGTTCCTGTTCCCGAGGACAGACGCGATTCGATACCGATGGCAAGGAGGTAACACTTGAGTCCGGCCTCGGACCGCTAGGGATTAAGTGCAAGTTCATTCTATAAGGATATGAGATACCACGGCAAACTTGCGCTCTAGGTGTTTCACCAGCCCAGATTATTTGGCGCGCTTCAGCGTAATCCCGGCGGGGCCCCCCGGAGCACCGGGCCCCCCAGGACCGCCTTCCATCTTAACGCTTAACTTGATTTCATCGCCGTTAACGGTTCCTTCGTGCGCGATCTTCATCTCACCGCCTCCACCGTCAAAGCTGAGTGTGAACGAAATCCTGTCGCCTTCCACCTTTCCGTTCGTGATCTTGAGCGCCTGGCCTCCCGGTCCATCGGCTGTGCCCGTCAACTTCGTTCCGTCCTGCTTGAAGTTGAACGTGAGGGCGGGACCATCACCATCGGGTCCGCCCATTTGACCGCTCCACTTTCCGGTGACATCCGCAGCCAACGCTACCCCGGTTACAAGCGCCAACAGAAGGCCATATCGGATGGATACTGAATGTTTCATGAGTTAACTGTACCTCCGTTCAAACGTTATCACGAGGGTTTCGGAGGGACTGTTAAGTTCTGTAAAACAGCCCTCCAACGGCCAACCTCAGGACGACTGAGTCGACGAGGTCCGCAAGATTCCAATTCTCAAATACCTGTTTGCTCAGGACAACCGGGAACACCGGGGAAATGAAATCGCCTTCGCCATCAAACCGCACGTTGTGCGGGCGGTGGAAATCACCGAGGACAACCTGTGCACGATTGAGATCGGCACGGGTAGTTCAATCGAGTTGCGCCGAAAGCCTGCGCCGTCGGCGACTTCGGATGCCGAGCATTCAGGCGACACGGCGAAGCCGCAACGGCCCCCATTGTCAACACCAGCGTCGACTGTGCCCAAGGCTGGGTCATCCAGTCCGAGGGCGCCGTCCCAAGCCAGCGACCCAAGAAAGTCCGGAGTATCGAAATGAGCGCAGGCTAGGTTAAGTTTTGTTAAAGCAGTTGGCCGTCGGCGCCTGCGTCCTTCAGATTGAGTTACAACGGGGTAAGGATCTTGAGCTTTCCCACTCCATCTTCGGTGGCCGCGCCGCCCCTTGTCTTCCGGTCGATCCTGCTGGTCGAGGACGACAAGCAACTGTGCTCGTTGATGACCAAATACTTCGCTCCGTACGGCTTTAGCGTGCAACTGGCGCACGATGGGCGCACGGGTCTGGCGGCCGCGCTGGAGAACGCATTCGACCTCATTATCCTGGACGTAATGCTCCCGGTGATGGACGGCTTCGATCTGCTTCGCCAGATCCGAAGGCGAATTGCGACTCCGGTGATCATGCTGACCGCTCGGACGGCGCAAAGCGATCGCATCCGAGGGCTGAATCTGGGCGCCGACGACTATCTGCCGAAGCCGGTCGGCCCGGAGGAACTCGTGGCGCGCATTCGGGCAGTCCTGCGGCGCGCGGGCAACGCCGATCTCGCCGAGCCGCAGATCATCGAGGCGGGTGGCCTCGAGCTCAACCCTCTTACGCGCGATCTCTGGTGTGCCGGCGAGCTCGTGGAGTTGACATCCATCGAGTGCGCGATTCTGGAGGTCCTGATGCGGTCCCTCGGCCGGGTTGTGACGCGCGACGAGTTGACCACGGTTCTATACCAGCGGTCTGCCACGCCGTACGAACGCTCGGTAGACGTGCATATCTGCCACCTTCGTAAAAAGCTCGAAGGCAAAGGTGAGATCACAATTCGCAGCGTCCGCGGAGTAGGTTACTGTTGCGCGTTGTGTACGGGCAGGTCCCGATGAGGTCCGTCTACGTCAAGATTCTGCTGTGGTGCCTTGGCACCCTGATCCTGTCCCTTGCCGGGTTCGTGCTGGTATCGCGCTTCGTGATGTTGGATACCACTGGCAAGGGCGGTCCGCTCGAGCAGTTGAGTGCGCTCGAACTTGCAGACGCCCGCGATGCCTACGAGTCCGGCGGTCCGCAGTCGCTGGCGCGGAGGCTGGCGCGATTACGCGGATTCGTTTCCGGGGAGTACTACCTGACGGACACGCACGGCCGGGATCTCGCAAGCGGTGAGGACAGGTCTCAACTGCTTGTGACCGTAGGCGGGAATTGGGACGCGCCGCATCGCTACGACGGGCATCTCGTGATTGCCACCACCACTCCCGACAGGCGCTACTGTCTGATCATGCTGACCGACCCGCCGTTCGACATCTGGCGATTTATGCCTTATTGCCTGCTGATTTTTGTGGCCGTTGCTCTTCTGTGCTGGGTGCTTGCCGTCAGCATCGCATCGCCGCTCGGCCACCTGATCCGCGCGGTAGAGCGGTTCGGCGCCGGAGACCTTTCCGTGCGCACGGAGTCGGCGCGCAAAGATGAGATCGGCGAATTGGCACGGGCATTCGACCGGATGGCCGGCCGCATCACGACGCTGGTTACGGCCGAGAGGCGCCTGTTGCAGGATGTCTCCCACGAACTGCGCTCCCCGCTCGCGCGCCTGCGCTTCGCCGTGCAGCTCTCGAGACGCGAACAAGACCGCGACGAGTCCGCAGCACAGGTAGACAAAGAGATCGACCGCCTCAGCGAGTTGGTGGGCGCTCTGATGCAGGTGACTCGTGCCGACGGAGACCCTTCCACGCATCGCCCCGAGCCGGTTGAGATGGCTCCCCTGCTCGAAGCGATACTGGAGGATTGCGAGTACGAGGCGCGCGAGCACGGCTGTCGGCTGGTGCCCAATATTAAGTCCTCGCCCGCCGTGTGCGGCGATCCCGAACTTTTGCGCCGCGCCATTGAGAACGTGGTCGAGAACGCGATCCGATACGCGCCACGCGGCAGCGCCGTGGAGTTGGACCTCGCGGTCCACGGGCAATCCGTAATCATCTCGATCCGCGATTACGGGTCGGGCGTGCCGGAGGACGATCTCACACGGATCTTCACGCCGCTCTTCCGCGTCGATGCCTCACGCGACGGCGCTACGGGGGGCGTTGGACTGGGACTAGCGATCGCAATGCGGGCCGCAACGCTTCATCATGGCGAACTGCGCGCGGAGAACGCTCAGCCCGGGCTACGTGTGATTCTTGAAATTCCCCGTCTAGCCGAGCCGCCGAAGTCTTAAGCCGCGCGAACTGTTTCCAAAGTGGTGGTGGTCACACTACTTCACAATACTCTTGACACCTTCTCCACTTTTCAATGCGTCTACCGTTCCAGCGTGGACAAATGAAGAGACTACTCATCGGCGTATTACTGGCGCTGCCCAGCTTTGCGGGAGATCCGTGGAGAACTCTCCCACAATTGACTCAGCAGGACGCTACACGAATTCTGACCTCCTCTCCCTGGGCCAAGCCAGATGGCCGGATCAAGGCCATCGTCCGGTGGGACAGCGCGCGCCCTGTGCAACTTGCCATCCAGAGGTTGAATGGCAACCCTACAATCGCGGATCATGAATCCTCTTACGTGATCGCGGTCGTGGGACTTACGGTTCCGGAGCGTTCACCGAAGCCAGAGGCATACTTGAGAGCCACGGGTAGAAATCCGATCCCGTCGATTGAAACCAGGATACTGGACAACGCCATCTTTTTCTTCTTCCCTCGTACGGGATTACTCCAGCCGGTCGGCTTTCGCTTTCCACTTGGCCCTAAACTCGGGAACGACGTCGAATTCGCTGCACGCATCGGTACGCTGGATGTGAAAAGAAAGTTTTCCTTGAACAGAATGACCTACCTCGGCAAACTGGAGATGTAACCAGCCATCGCCGATCAGTTGCCGAGAAGGCGCTCCCTCACGGTTGTGGGGGGGGAGCGGCTTTCCGGTAAATGTCATCTTGTCACTGCTTCACCGTAATGTATCCTCCCGAAGGAGATGGGGTTCCATTTATTGTCATCTGAACAGGCTGGTCGCCGTTTGGAATCGATATAGGTAAATGAATGTTGACCTGATACAAGCCGGCGGTGGATGGTGTCACGCCGGCGTATAACACATCGGTCTTCGCTAAAGTGGTTGTGCCGATGGTGACCTGTATGTCGCCGGCAATAGAACTCGCGGCGCTCGGCAGCTGGCCTGCCGCGAAACTCGGATTGGTGAGGCCAAGACCGGTGGCGTATAGAGTGAGTACATCGCCCGGCTTGGCGGGCGCAAAGGCGCCGCCGGCCAACAATCCGGGAGTTCCGACGAATACGCCGGTACTGGCATTGACAGCGGCTATCGGGTTCTGGCCAGAGGTCGCCTGCACGAAATAGAAGAACTCCGGAGACGCGCTCCGTGCGGTTACAGTTTGGGGATCGCTTCGTTTTTCGTTCGCAGATCCGCAGCCGGTCACAACTTGTACGGAAACCGTTCCCGG
>JBEKDV010000275.1:0-10662 GCA_050014175.1 Candidatus Solibacter sp.
ATATCGGCTACCGGCCGGCCCCCGGTGGCGATGGCGTTCAACAGATCTTTCATGTGGCCTCGAATCGCCGGGGCGCAGTGCTGCTCCAGGTCCTTCTCGGTCTTGTCCTCGGGATATTGCTCCAGTTCGTAAGTGACGTCCTTGTGAATCGCCGTTCCGCTCTGCCCAGCCGGCGTGAAATCGTAGCTGAACACGCTCGCCTTCAGCGTACCCTTCTCGCCGTAGAAGGTCGCGCCCCAGGGATACTTGGGGTCGGGCACCGTGCCCCACGAGCGGTGCTGCCAGACCACCTTCAGATCGCCGTAATCGAAAGTGGCGAGCTGCGTGTCGGTGATATTCGCCTTGCTGCCCTTGGACACCAGGATGCCGCCGCTCGATTCGACCCGCTTCGGCCAGCCCAGGTCCAGCATCCAGCGCGTCATGTCCAGCATATGGACGCACATGTCGCCCACGATGCCGTTGCCGTACTCCATGAACGCGCGCCAGCCGCGCGGATGCACGATCGCGTTGTACGGGCGCATGGGCGCGGGGCCGGTCCACATGTTGTAGTCGAGATACTCGGGCGGCGCGCTGTCCGGCGGATTGCTTTCGTCGCGCATGGGGTAGTAGCAGTAAATCTCCACCAGCCCCACCTTGCCGAGTTTGCCATCGCGCACGATGCGGTCGCGCGCTTCCATCAGGTGCGGCGTGCTGCGCCGCTGCGTGCCGATCTGCACCACGCGTTTGTACTTGCGCGCGGCGGCCAGCATCGCCTGGCCTTCCACCACGTCCACCGAGATCGGTTTCTGGCAGTAGACATGCGCGCCGGCCTTGACTGCGGCGATCATGGCCAGCGCGTGCCAGTGATCGGGCGTGGCCACCAGGACGATGTCCAGGTCCCTCTCGGCCAGCATGGTGCGGTAGTCGCTGAAGGTGCGCGGCTTCTTGTGCGATGCCTGGCGCACGCTCACCAGGTCCGCGGCTTCCGCCAGCATGCGGCGGTCCACGTCGCAGAGCGAGACCACCTCCACCGGCGCCACCTGAATCAGGCGCAGCAGGTCGCATTTCCCGTACCATCCCGAACCGATCGTGCCGACGCGTAGCGGTTTCGAGCCGCCGGCCTGCCCGGCGAATCCCAGTGCGGCGGCTCCAAGTCCCGCGGCGCCGGTGCGAAGAAATTGGCGGCGATTCATGCGCGTCGTCCTCCCTCTACAAACCCAGCAGCTTTCGAGTATATTCGATGCTGGCTTCCAGGTCTTCGCGCTCGCGCTGGCGCGCGGCCTCGGGGCTCGGCGCCGGTGGTTCGGCGGCATGCGGCTTGCCGTGCTCGGCGAGTTCCAGGAAGCGGGCGAATTCCCAGGCAGGAACGTCGCCATACGCCTCCCAAAACTTGGGATCGCGGAAAGCGAAAACGCGCGGATTGGTGATGATGGATTCCAGCGAGAGCGCGCGTCCGGGGCAGAGTTCCGCGTACTTTCGGCAGTAGTCGTCAATGCCCACGTTGCCTTGCCCCATGCGCACCCACGATACCGCCGCGCCCTCCGGCACCCGCCACACGGCGGAGTCGCGCACGTGGCTGGTGAGCACGTAGGGGTGCAGCGTATCCAGCGTGACGTGCGGGTCTTCCAGGGTCCACAACGGGTTGCCGGAATCCAGGCAGGCGCCCACGAAATCCTTGCCGGATTCTTCGATCAACTGCTTCAGTTCGGGCGCCTGCATATCGCCCGAGTGGTTCTCGATGGCGATCTTCAGATTGTGGTCCAACGCCCGCGAACGGACATTGCGGAGAACCTTCACGGTGCTTTCGATATGCTTTTCGATGGGCCCGGGGCGCCGGTCCTCGGAACTGCCCAACACCGCGCGCACAATGCGCGAACCCACCAGCGTCGCCGAGTCCAACATGCGGCCGATCTGCTCCTCCGCGGTGCCCGCCTTGGCATCGAACATCTTGGACGTGGGACAGATCGACCTCATGCCGATCTCGATTTCGATGCCGCGCTCTTCGGCGTAGCGCCGGACGGCCCGCAAATTCTCTGGTTCCAGGTTGCCGATGAAGCGGATTTCGGAAAAGTGGACCACCTTGGCCGCGTGTTTGGCGCTGTAGTCGAGGAGTTGGAACGGGGTCCAGTTCTGCGAGCGCAGGCTGAACAGGTCGATGCCGAGTTTGACGGCGGGAGCGGGGGCGGCCATGGCGAGCGGGGCAGCGGCCGCCATTCGCAAGAGGCTACGTCGTGTCAGATCCATTTCGCCAGAAGTATACACCATGGGTGGGGCAGGCTTCAGCCTGCCAATCCCGGTGGGGTAGGCTTCAGCCTGCCAATCCGAGCAAAGCTCGGACTTCTCTTCTCGTCACGCCCTCACGGCAGCAGCACCATCGGCGACCGCCAGACGGCGAACTTCTGCTCCGATGGATTCAGCACGTTCACTTGGCAGGTGTATCTCCCCGGTTGTAATTTCCCGAGCGGCACGCTGAAACTCACCGGCACCGCCTTCGATTTCGCATTCAGCCCCGCCGTGATCTTCAGCGGCGCGGTCTCAAACGCCTTCACCTTGCCGCGGTAGAAGCTCACGCTGGCTACCATCAACTCCGTCTTCGCGGCCGCCGGCTGATAGGCTTCCAGGTAAACGTACATGTCCTGGTCCTGCCGGAACACGCGCGTCACGCTCGGGATCAGTTTCTGGTTGTCCTGGATCAGCGGGTTGGCGGCCAGCAGTTTTTTGTCGCGCTCCGCGCTGCCCACCGTCGCCGCCAGGTTCTCGCGCTGGTAACTCAGCACCACCGAACTAAGCGGAAGATACTTTTGTTCGGTGGTGAGATCCGGGATCACGAACTTCGTCTCGAAGGTCCCCATCTTCCCGGTCTCGTTTTCGCGCGCCAGGAATTTCAGCGTGTAGGTGCCGGGTTGCAGCGTGAAGCCGGTGTCGTATTCCAGATTGCGCGTGGCCAACTGGCCGGCCGTCTCGCCTTTCAGCTTCACCGCGATGTCGTCGCGAACCGTGCCTTGCAGCACGCCTTTGGAATCCTTCACTTCGCCAATGAAATCCAGCCGCGTGCTTTCCGCTCCGCCCTTTCTAGCCAGTTCGATGTCGCTGCCCGGTATTTTCACCGACACCGGTACGAAGTAGCGGTCGCGCCCCAGGCGGAAGTAATTGACTTCCATGGCCACTGTAAGATCCGTCACCGGGTCGCCCAGCAGCAGCGCCTCCTGCAGTTGACGCTCGCGGTCGCTCGACGTGAACTGCTTGAACTCCTTGGAGGCAAAATAGCCGCTGCGGTAGTCCAGCCTGGCGCTCAGATTCTTGTTGACCTGTACCTTGATGCGGCGGTAGTGGCCGTCGGTGGCGATGTTACCGCTGTAGTAGCCGAGTATGTAGTAACTGGAGATATCTTTCTGCGCCTGCACCATGCCCAACGAGAGATCGTTGTTATCCAGCAGCGCCTTGCCGCCCGTGTCGGTGGCCAGCGTGTACAGCGTTTCCTGCTGCGCCTGGAAGTTGCTTTGCGCCGTCCGCTGCGAACTGCCGGAGTACATGCCCTGGCCGCCCGGCGATCCCTGTGTGGCGTCGCCCAGCGGCGCCGTGGCCACCAACCCGCGCGCATCCACCGGATAGAACGTCACGTTGTTGCGGATCGCCGCGTTGATGGTGGCGCGCATCTGCGCCTGATTGTCGATTCCGGTGCGCGTCATGCCGCTGGCGAAGTAGACCAGGGCCTTCTTCTCCGGCAGGCTGCCCAGCATCCTCACCGCCGATTCCAACGCCGCCAGCTGGCGGTCCGTGTTGAAGATGTTAAACTCGCTGTCGTCCGCTGTGTACGCGGCGCCGGTGTCGGCCTCGCTGTCGTCGCCCGTGCTGCCGTTCGCCATGCCGGTGTCGGACGCGGTCAAACCACGGATCACCTTAGTGAGGACGTCGCGGTCCGCCGTAAAATCCTGCAGCACATTCAGGCTGGTGACGTAGCTCATAACGGCCACCAGGTCCGATGGCGTGATCTGGCTCTTGACAAACTTCAACGCCGCTTGCTGCGCCCGAATCTGGTCGGCCACGGGCATACCCGCCTGGTCGAAGAACATCACCATCAGGCGGCGGTCTTTGTATTTCACCTCGCCGGGTTTGGCCGGGGCGATGGCGTTGGCCGCCACGTTCACCGGCGCGGCGGCCGGCGTCGCATCCGGTTTCACCGCGGCCGCCGCCAGAGCCGTCTCTTCCAGCCTCTGGTATTCGAACACTTTGATCTGTTGTGCCTTGCCATCTTCGGTAATCGTGAAGTCGGCGGCCTTGAGCCCGTCCAGCGGCGCTCCGTTCTTGTCCTTGGCGGACACGTTCACCACCACTAGCTGGCTGTTGACCTCGAACTTATAGGTCCCCTTCGGCACGCTGGGGGCGCTCGTCTGCTGCCCGTGGGCGGCAACCTGCGCGATGAGTAGGATCGTAATTAGTGCTCGCATAAGTTTAGAACCTGAACCTCAGATTGATGGTCATTTTGCGCATGGATGCGGCGGACGCCGCCAGACCGTAATTCGTGGAGCCCAGCACCGTGCCCCAATTGGTAATCGTGACGTGGTTGAGCAGGTTCTGCGCCTGAAACTGTAAGTCTGCGCTGCGCCGTTCGCCGATGCGGAAGATGCGCCCCAGCGACCCATTCAGCGAGAACGTGGTTGGTCCCGGGATAGTGTCCCGTCCCGCATTGCCCCACAAACCGGACAGCGGCTCGGAAAAAGCCGCGGTATTGAATAGCATCCCGGATGCTTCCACCGGCAGGCCCGTAGCGTCGGCCCGCAGCGTATTGCTCACCGCCGTTCCGCTCACCTGCGAACGGTTGCCGCCCACCGTCGCCGTGAACGGGTTTCCCGAGCGGACACTCACGTTACCGCTGAACGTCCAATCCTTCATCATGGCGCCCTTCGAACCGTTTACCAGCGTGCCCCCACTTTGGCCCATGCCGGTGCTGTACTGGAATTGCAGGGTCAAATTGTGCCGGGCATCGAAACTGGAGAGCCCGCGTTCCGCCGAAAGGTCCAACCAGTTCTGTGCCACCGGCGTATTGCCCTGCCCGCGCCCGCCGGTGCCCGCGTCGTCGATCGATTTCGAGAACTGATAGCCGGCGTTGGCCATAATGCCGCTGCGGAAGCGCCGGTTCAACTGAAACTGCGCCGCGTGATAAATCGAGTTCCCATTGGATGTTTCGTAAGTGAAGTTGTGCGGCAGCAGCGATACCGCCGCTCCCGGAGCCACCGAGTTGGGAATGAACTGTTGGTCCAACCGCGTGCCTTTGGTGCCCAGGTAGCCCGCCGTCGCGAACATGCCCAGCGGCAGATCGTGCTGCACGGAAAGCGTCCACGTCTGCGCGTACCCGATGCGGTAGTTGGGATCGACGGCATAGGTGCTGCTCAACGATTGGTTGGATGCCGCCAGGAACCCGCTGTTGATGTTCAACGGATTCGCCTCCGAGGCGGACACGCTGAGTGCCTGGGCGAACGGCGGCTGTTGCGCCATGTTGCCGGCGATAATGTTGTACACCGACGTGTTGTAGTAAGCGCCATATCCACCGCGCACCACCAACGATCCTTTGTTGAGCGGCCGCCACGCAAACCCTACCCTGGGAGAAAAATTGGTGCGGTCCGGACGGATCAAGGAGTTCGGCAACTGTCCGGACCAGGCGCCGCTCTGGCCGGGTTGCACCGCCACCGTGGCCGTGTAGCCCGGTGCGATATCCAGGTTGACCAGGCGGTTGTACAATTCCGTGACGGGCGTCGCGTAGTCCCAGCGAATCCCGAAGTTCAAACTGAATTTCGAAGTGATGCGCCAGTCGTCGTTGACGAAGAAATCGTAGCCCGCGCCCCGGAAGTACTTGTCGGGATTGCCGTAGCGTATGGAACTGGTGGTGGGGGAACCCAACAGGAAGTCGGCCAGCTCGTACCCCGTATTCGCCTGCGCTACGCCGTTCACCAGGTAACTCGTCACCGAGCCGTTGAAGGTGTAAGTGCCGCGCCCGTTGTTATCCGCCAACTGATTATTCTGCTGGCGGCGGTAATCGGCGCCGAACGAGAAGTTATGCAGACCGTGGACCCAGGTGAGGCTCGCGGCCATAGCGCTCGTCTGGTTGCGGCTGAGCGAGTAGTTGCCATCGCTCAGGCCAGCATAGTTGGTGAAACTCAGGTTGGGCGGCCCCCAGTCCGATGTGCTTTGCGAGGTGCCGGCGATGCCCAACTCCGCCGCCACATTCGTGCGGTTGGCGAAATACGGCGAAGAGAGCTGGCGGTTGCGGCTGAAGGTGTAGCGCAGGTTGCTGATCACCCTGGTCGTAAGCACGTGCGACCACGCCAGGTTGGCGTTGATCCCGCTGCCGGAGCCGGTGTCGATGAACTGGAAGAGGTTCGGCGAAATGCTGCTCGTGCCCTGATATCCCACGCCGCCGTTGATTGTGTCCTTACTGCCGATTTTGATGTTGGAGATCCGTGAATTGATGTTCTGCGAGTTATTCCGGCCAGTCAGAGAGGTCTGATAATTCTGCGCCGCGGATGGAAGGTTAGGATTCGGGAAGTATTTCAACAACGCCGTCGAGGTGGCGCTGATGCGGTTCGCCGGAATCTTATTGCCGGGGAAGGGCGAGCCGGCCGCCGGGTCGTAAATGGTCACCGCCGCCCCGGACACGGTACTCTGCGAAAAGTCGCCGCTGCGCTCCAGCGCGGTCGGCATATTGACCGGATCCGAAATGGTGCCCGTCCGATTGCGCTGCGCCTGGTAGTCGAACGTGAACATGATGCGCCTGCTGGCGCTTACCAGTTTCGGAATACGCAGCGGGCCGCCCAACATCACGGAGCCGCGGCCATTGGCGTAAACCGGTTTGTTGACATTGGCGCCGGTAACCGAGAACGTGCGCGCATCCCAGGCCGAGTTATCCAGGCTGAACGACGCATTGCCGTTGTACATCAAGCGTGGGTCGCGCCGTCCGTTGCCGAAAGCCATGGCGTTGGGGCGCCCTTGCCAGTCCGGGCCTCCTCGTCCGCCGCCGCGACCGCCCATTTCGGGCCCGCCGCCCATTGGGGGGCCCCCCGGCCCGCCGCCAGGGCCGCCACCGCCTCCAGGACCGCCACCGCCTCCAGGACCGCCACCACCCGGTCCGCCACCGCCGGGTCCGCCGCCGCCCGGACCACCGCCGCGTCCGCCGGTCGCCACCGCTGGAGTCCCACCCGCGCCGTCACCACCAGGGCCGCCCATTCCCGGTCCACCCATGCCGTCCGGCCCCATGCCGCGCCCTCCCATTCCCCAATCGTTCTGCTGCGGCAGCCCGGCAGCGGAGCTCATGCTGCCTTGCACGATGAACGAATTGGCGGCGCTTTGGGTGAGGTCGGCGATCTCCTCCGTCTTGATCGTCCCTTCCGTAGCGATCGTGCTCGTGGCGGCCGATTGATTCACGCTCACCGGTTGAAACGCGGCTTTCTGCTGCGCCGCCGGGCGCGCGCCGGCCGCTGGATTCTTCGGCGCGGCAGCGCGGGCCGCCGCACTCGCCACCGTCGCAGCCTTCGGCGCTGGCGGCTCGGCAGCGGCCGGCACCGTCGCGGGCCCCGGTTGCGAGGGCTCCAGAACCGCAAGCAGCGCTTCCTCCGACTGGATCTTCAACGCCAGCTCGGCAGCCGGAGCGTCGTGCGCCACGCCGACTTCCCGCGTGAGTTTCGCGAATCCCAGCATCTCCGTCTCGATGGTCCAAGTGCCGTCGGCCAGGTCCGCAAAGGAGAATGCGCCGCGCTCGTCCGTGGTGGTCACCACTTTCTTGTCACCCTGTATGGCGGTGACCGTGACTCCCGGAACGGGCAGTCCGCCAGTCTTCACCGTGCCGTGGTATTCCGAAGCCATCGCGCCGCACGCGGCGATGCAGGCCACCGCCAGGCGCATCAAAAATAGGTAACTTCTTGTGGCAGTCATATTGTCCTGATGAGAAGGTGCCGGAAGGCCGGGCAAGGTTGCGGCCGGGGATCAAAGCTTAACGTCCTTAATACTTTCTTTACCCTCGCGGGCTGGCGCGTTAAGCCTCGATAAGCGTAATGTGAAGACACGGCGATATGCGCACTGGCAAGAATCGGCGCACGGCACTGTCCTGGCTGTTCGTAGCCGGGCTCTTCGTGCTTTGCGGCGTGCTGGGCGCGCTGCAATACCGCTGGATTGGCGAGGTCAGCGTGGCCGCGCGCGACCGCCTCCGCGGCAGCCTCCAGGCCAGTCTCTACCGCCTCAGTGTGGATTTCAACACGGAGATCGCCACTGCCTGCCGCGCTCTGCTGCCGGCAGATTCCGGGCCGGGCGGCACAGCCGCGGAAGCCGACGTGGCGGCGCGCTACGCGCAATGGAAGAAGACCGCGCGCCGCGGCCAGATGTTTCGCCGCATCGCCATCGCCGAACCGCGCAACAAGACCATGGTATTGCGCAACCTCGATCCGGATAAAGCGGTCTTCGAAACCGCGGAGTGGCCGGCGGATTGGGCGCCCGTCAAGGCGCGAATGGAAACCATGCTGTTTCCCGAACTGCGGCAACGCCGCGGCTTTCCCGGACCTCCGCCCGAGGAGCAGGGAATGGTCTTCGATCTTCCCGCCTTCGGAATTCCCGCGCCGGACCGCCCCAACGGCCAATTCGAACGCGGCGAGTCGCCTTCCCTCATCTTCGATTTAAACCCCGAGTATGCCCGCGATGTCCTGTTGCCGGAGTTGCTCCAGCGCCATCTCGAAACCGCCGGAACCCTGGATTATCAGGTGGAAGTCCTGAGCCGGCAGCATCCTCCGCTGGTCATTTATCAATCCGATCCCGGAGCCCAGGTGGCCGCCACCGCCGATGCCTCGGTGGGCCTGTTCGATTCCCCATACGATCAGATCTTCCGCCGTCCTCCCGGACCGGGCGGCCGCGGCCGCGGGCCCGGACGCGGCGGCCCGGGAAGCGATTCGGGACGCTGGCAGATGTTTGTGCGCCATCGCGCCGGGTCGCTCGAAGCCGTCGTCGCGCGGGCGCGCTGGCTCAACCTGGCGGTCACCGCCGGCGTCCTGCTGTTGATGATGGCCTCTGTCGCCGCCCTCATCACCTACACCCGCCGCGCCCAGAAACTGGCCGACCTGCAGATGGACTTCGTCGCCGGCATCTCGCATGAGTTGCGCACCCCGCTCGCCGTCATCCACACGGCGGCCTACAATCTGCGCGGCAAACTCGCCGCCAATCCGTCCCAGGTGGAGAAGTACGGCGTCCTCATCCAGCAGGAGAGCGGCCGGCTCAAAGACCTCGTCGAACAGGTGCTCCGCTTTTCCGGCGCCACCGCCGGCCGCGTCATTCAGGATCCCGAACCGTTATCCGTTCCCGGCCTGCTCGAAGACACCCTGGAATCGGCCAAGGCGGTCTTCCAGGGCGCCGGATGCGTCGTCGAGAAGCACATCGACCCGGACCTTCCCCTCGTCATGGGAGATCCCATGGCACTGAAGCAAGCCCTGCAAAATCTGCTCCACAACGCGGCTAAGTATGGCGCCGGCGACAGCCATTGGGTCGGCGTCTCGGCATCCAGGGCCGGCGACGGGGCCCATCCAGCGGTGGAAATCCGCGTGGCCGATCGCGGACCGGGAATCCCGGCCGATGAGCAGGCCCACATCTTCGAACCCTTCTTTCGCGGCCGCCGCGCCCTTCAGGACCAGATACACGGCACCGGCCTCGGCTTAAACCTGGCCAGGAAAATCGTCGAGGCGCACGGCGGTAGCATACAGGTGAAGAGCGCCACCATGAAGGGAGCCGAGTTTATCGTCCGCCTGCCCGCCGTGCCTGCCGGAGAGGCCACATGAGTGCGCGCATCCTGCTGGTGGAGGACGAACCCGGGCTGGTGATGACCCTGTCCGACCTCCTGGGCGCGGAGGGCTACGAAGTCGAAAGCGCCACCGATGGACCCGCCGGATTGTCCAAGGCCCTCAAAGAAAAGTTCGACCTCATCGTCCTCGATGTGATGCTGCCCGGCAAAAGCGGCCTCGAGGTCTGCCGCGAATTGCGCCAGCGCGGTAACGACGTGGCCGTCCTCATGCTCACCGCCAAGACCCAGCTTTACGACCGCGTCGTAGGCTTGAAGCTGGGGGCCGACGATTACCTCACCAAACCCTTCGAGCCGCCCGAACTGCTGGCGCGCATTGAGGCCCTGTTGCGCCGCCTGAAGCACGATAAGCTCTCTCCCGTGACGCGCTTTCAGTTCGGCAACGTGGACATCGATTTCGAAAGAGGCGAAGTCCACAAAGATGGCGTGGAGTTAAACCTGGCGGCCAAGGAACTCGATTTGCTGCGCTACCTCATCGATCGCCGCGGCAACGTGGTGTCGCGCGACGAACTGCTCGAGGCCGTCTGGGAATATCAGCCCGGCGTGTCCTCCCGCACCATCGATGTGCATGTCGCCTGGCTGCGCCAAAAGCTCGAAGACAACCCGCAGAACCCACGCCATATTCACACCGTCCGCGGCGTAGGCTACCGTTTCGCCGCCTGAGTTACTCGTCAGTGGGGATCCTGGCAGAGGTGTCCTGGCAGAGGGCGCAACGCAGAGCTAAAAGTTGTAGCCTACGCTGAACATGGGGGTGAACTGGTGGAGCATGCCCTGACGCGAGGCGCCGGACACCGGTGAAAACAGCCGGTCTGGAAACACCGTGATGTAGTCGCGGAAATCCCCGCTCACCACCA
>JBEKDV010000276.1:0-10660 GCA_050014175.1 Candidatus Solibacter sp.
TTCCAGATGGAGGATGCGGGCGGAGGGCTGCACGGCCCGGTAGGGAGCCCGCGCATATTTGCAGGGCAGTAAGGTTTACATGTTCTGGCGCAGCCACTCGCGGAAGGCGCCGCGGTGGAGGATGATTTCCTTGCGCGAGTACTTCAGGTATCCCTGGCGCCGGAACTGATTCATGTAGTGAGTGACGATCTCGCGCGAGGTGCCCACATACTGGGAGAGCAATTTGTGCGTGAATGGCGTCATCCGCACGGAGCCATCCTCCTCCGCCGTGCCCAGCCTTTCGGAGAAACGGATGAGCGAGCGGGCCAGGCGGCGCGCGATGTTATCCACACTGAAGCTTTCGATGCGGTGCGTGAAATCGATGGTGCGTTGCGCCAGGATTTGCAGCAGCGCCACGGACAGGCGCGGACGCTTCAGGATGAGGTCCTCGATGTCGGCGGTGGTCCAGGCCATTACTTTGGTGTTTTCCAAAGCCGTGGCCTGTTCTGTTCGCAGCGATGCGGCAAATTGAGGAATGCGGACTCGCCAAAAAACTCGTCGGGCTGGTAGATGTCGAGAACCACCTGGTGGCCGTCGTCGGCCAGACGGGATACTTTGATCTTACCGGCGATAATCAGGTAGATGTTGGTGAAAGGTTGGTCCTGATTGTAGATTATCTGTTAGAGGCGGCGGGCGAAGGTACCAAAATGGCGGACCACTTTTCGCCGATCTTTCGCCCCGCCTTTCCCTCTTCAGCGAACATCTCAGAACGGTCCTCGCCGTCAAGAGTTCGCTTCGCCGCGCCCAACAACGGCGCGCCCTTGACCGCTCCGGGCCGTTCTGGACAACACTCCTGAGAAGAGGGAAAGGCTCACCCCGAGCGGCTCCTCAGGCAGGGGACCACTTCGCCTTTTGGTGCCCTTTTTCGCCGCCACCGACAATTATCTGGCCTTTCTTGTACTCCACGATGCTGGAGCAGGGCAGATGCGCCAGGGGATCTTCCAGTGACTTCTGAGGCGCAAATACCGTGGGGCTGGTTGCCATTTCGTATCCTCCATCTAGTTCTGTTTCTTGTCCGATTGGGGTGTTGGCGCGCAGGTTTCGCTGACTGTCTCGATGCTGCGAACCTGTGCGTCGCGGGCGCGCTGAACCCGCCGGTGGCGGCGAACGTCGCGCCTGGCATAACTGTAACGCTCAACGGTGGCGGACCAGGAAGTCCGCAGGCAGCGTACGCGGGCGGCGCGCCGACCTTATTGTGCGGGGTGACGCAGATTAACATGGTAGTTCCCAGCCAGACGCTATCCGGCATTTTCGAGGTGCTGCCGTGGTGCGATCTGAGGGACCGGAACAGCTATTATGGCGTGCAGAACTAGATCGGGCCACTATTGTGGTGAAGTAGGCGCACGCTTGAGCCCGCACGACAGGTCCGCGAGGAACAGGCAGACCAACAGCCATCCCAGGATCTAAACCGCTATCACCCGCCATATGGGTCGCGCTTGGCGGAGCGGGCGAGTGGAACCAGTAGCTGAGAACGCCGTGCGTGGACCAGCCACCTTGGATCGCCGTCACGGCCATCGTCAATACCGCAAGGTTTGAGGTCAGGCGGCGCTAAGCCTTACTTTCCGGCTAAATTTGACTCCCGGCGCTGCGCTCGAATCGTCAGTGTCTTCTCGATGCCAGGAAAATGGACTTCTCGTACAATGGGCGGTGGCCGAACGCGTCGTCCATCTCGCGGGCGATATCTGGTGATATCGGTAGCGCTGGTGGCGGTACGGGCCTGTTTCCGGTTACGCCGTCGCTCGACCAGAACGAGCACTGACGGCCCGCCGGATCATCAGTAAACCGTTGGCGACAAGGCAGGAGTTGCTGCACGCTCATCTCGACCTACTATCGTCCACGTTCCGGATCCGGTGACCACCTTTGCTGGTACACCAGTCTTGATGCCTTTACTCCTGACGCAGCGCAAGCATGGGGTCAATTCGAGCCGCGCGGCGTGCCGGTATCCAGCAGGCCAAGCCAGCCACTCCTAGCAAGATCGTGGGCGCTGCCGCGAAGGTGAGCGCGTCCGTGGGCGTGGTTCCATAGAGCAAACTGGAAAGCAGGCGCGTGAGGCCAAGCGCCCCGGCAATTCCCACCACGATGCCTAGCCCCGCCAACGTCAGGCCTTGCCGCAAGACCAAGGCCAGCACGCTGCCGTAGTGCGCCCCTAACGCCATTCGCACACCAATTTCATTGGTGCGCTGCGCCACGAAATAGTGCATCAGACCATAGATGCCTATCGCGGACAAAAGCAGAGCGACCAGCGAAAACAGGGCGATCAGGGATGTTTGAAAGCGCCGCTCCGCCGTCTGCTCCCCAAGCTGCTGCTCAACAGTGGTCACGTCGAACTTCGCGACGCTTTTATCCAGCGACTGGATTTCGTTGCGCACCGCCGCCGCCATCGCCCCGGCATCGGCCGACGTGCGCACGATCACCTCCAGCATGTCGCCCGGATCCTGTGCCAGAGGACGGAAGATCTGTGGCACCACGCGCTTCTCCAGGCCCTGGCGGTGCATGTCGCCGGTCACGCCCACCACCGTCATCCAGGGCTGCGATCCCGCGCCGGGGAAGCGGAATCGTTTGCCTATCGCTTCTTCGTTCGGCCAGTAGGCCCGCGCCATGGCTTCATTGACAATGGCCACCGGAGGCGAGCCCGCGCGATCCTCATCGGAAAACACTCGGCCCCGCTTGAGCGGAATCCCGGCGGTCTCGAAGAGCGGGCCCTCAATCGCGTCTTCGCAAGGACCTGGTTGTTGCGGCGCTCGCCCTTCGATCTCCACGGCGTCCTCCGGATCCGACCGGAGGAAGCCCTCGATGGCCGCCGCCGAACGCACCCCCGGAAGAGCCTGCACCTGTTCGATGGCGTCGCGGAAATAGGCGACATATTGCGCCGCGGTCCTGCCGATGTGGAGATCGATCCGCATCACCAGCAACTTCTCCGGCCGGAAGCCTGGCTCGACGCTGTGCAGTCGGACGAAGCTTCGGACCATCAGGCCGGCCCCCGCCAACAGGATGAGGGCGATGGAGAATTCGCCGACCACCAGCAGATTGCGGACGCTGCGATCCGCAACCGTGCTCCATTGCCTGCTGCGCGCGGGCGTCGCACCGCTTCGCATCGCCGGCCACAGACCAGAGACAATCGCGGCCAACAGGGAGAGCGACAGCGTGAACAGTAGCACGTGCGGATCGATGCGAGCTTCGTCCAGACGGGGAATCTCTCGCGGCCCAAATGCGATCAGGGCTCTCAATGCGGCGGCAGCCAGTGCCAGCCCCAGCGATCCACCGGCGGCTGACAGCACCAGGCTCTCCGTCAGCAGTTGCGCGGCAAGTCTGCTCCGGCCGGCGCCCAAAGCCCTGCGCAGCGAGAACTCGCGCTCTCGCGCCGATCCGCGGGCCAGTAGGAGATTCGCAACATTCATGCATGCGATCAGCAGCATCAGCAATACGGAGCCGAACAGCACGGTCAGTGGTCGCTGCACCCGTCCGGTGGTCTGCGCTTGAAGCGGAATCACGCCTATGTCCGGCAGATTCCTGCTCTCGGGATACTCTAACGCAAGCTGGCGCGCGATACCGCTCATTTCCGATTGCACCTCTGCCCAGGCCGCGCCCGGTCGGATTCGCCCCAACGCGTACCAGTTCGAAGACGAGCGCGGGCTGGTACGATCGCGAGCCGCCCAGTACGGGTGCGCGGTTACAGGCTCCCAGACCTGCGTATCGGTGAAAGGATATTGAAAGGACGCCGGCATGACGCCGATGATGCGCGCCTTGCGCTTGTCCATGATCAGGTCGGATCCAAGGACCTGCCCAGAGCCTCCGAACCGGTCCTGCCACAGGCCATAGCTCAGCACCACGACGGATTCGCCCCGCCGCTCCTCCTCGGCGGTGAAAACCCGCCCAAGGATCGGCTCGACTCCCAGGAGCGGGAAGAAGTTCCAAGACACGCGCGCGGATCGCATTCGCTCAGGCGGGCCGTCCTTGCTGCCCAAGAGAAACGTTTGCCCAATGAAAAGCGTCATGCCCTCGAACGTATGGCTGCGGTTTTTCCAGTCCGCGAAGTTGAGAAGCGAGACGCGGCCCTCCTGAACGTCGTGCGCAGAATCCTTCGACCACAGCATCGCCAGGCGGCTGGGATCCCTGTAGGGTAACGGCCGGAGAAGCACGGCGTTAATCACGCTGAAGATTGCCGTGTTTGCGCCGATGCCCAGGGCCAGGGTCAGGACGACGACGGCGCTGAATCCGGGCCGCCGCCAGAACAGGCGTAAAGCGTGACGGAGGTCCAGCGAAACTTGATCCCATAACAGCCACCGGCCGTGCTGATAGAACGCTTCCTGTAGTGAAGTCACATTTCCGAACGCCTGGCGCGCCGCGGCTTCGGCATCTGCGCGCGTCTTGCCGCCTACCTGAAACTGGTCAGCTTCGTGCGCCACGTGCGACTCGATCTCTGCGGCGAGGTCTCTCAACGATCGTTTTCTGCGCCAGAACATGGCCTAACCCTCCGCTTCACCGGTGGCGAGAATCCGCGATACCGCGTTCGCGACGCGGCGCCACTGGTCCGTCTTTTGTGTAAGCTGTTTGCGACCTTTAGCGGTCAACACATAGAAGCGTGCCCTGCGATTGTTCTCGGAGACACCCCACTCCGCTTTGACCCATTCGTTGCTTTCCAGCCGTTGCAGCGCCAGATAGAGGGACCCATGATCCACGAGAAAAACGTCCTCGGATTGTTGTTGGATCGAGCGGGCGATTCCCTGGCCATGGCGCGATCCCAGGACCAGCGTCCGCAGAATCAATAAATCCAGAGTGCCCTGTAGCAAGGCCGCTCTCGCGTTGTCGTCTCTTTGGGAAGGCATCCGACATAAGAATAGATCATCTTGGGTCGGATGTCAACAGGAGACACTCCGGGTGACACTCCGGTGTGCTGCGGGGGCCCATCTGTCGAGAGCCATCTAACCTCTGACAGCGGATTGTGGTAATGTCCGGAAGTTTCGCTCGCGCACGTGCGGCAAGCCCGGTTCCGGCGCGCTCCCGCCCGCTCACCCGCGAGACGCCGAAGGGGCGAGTAGGCAATCAACGGCGACCGGAAACGCAGTACCGAACGGATCACCCGCCACTTGGCGACCAGCTAGGAGCTACCTCCCAGATGCCATTACGAGCCCGTTTCCGAGTGCCTGACCAGACGGCCATTGGGAGGCTGATCAGCGAAATGCAACCGAACCTCGCCGATCCTGGGGACTCTGTTCGCCTCGACCTGCTGCGCCACCACCCGGAGCCGGACAATCAATTTGCAGGTGTCACCGGCTCTCGTTCAGCCTGGCGTCGCCCGCACAACAACCGGTCGGGCTCCAGAATCATAGCAAGCGTACCGGATCTTCGTTGCACCGTTCTGTACACCAACCCACATCCGGGCGAGATGACATCCGGCTGAACCTCTTGGATCAGGTCGGGCGCTATCTTCTCTACTGCCAGTGCCTGGTCAATTGAAACCGCGAAGGTTCGCTGGGCTACAGTGATCACCAGTGCGAGTTCCTTCACGTTTTCCCGCATGAGTTGTCTGAGCTGCTGAAAGAGTAAGATCATCTCCTGCAATACACCATGTCGCGCACTCTCGATCAGGCGCAGCGCCTCTTCGTTCTTCCCACTCTTTACCAGTTCGTCGATGGAAAAGGCGAGGGCGTGGATCTTGCCGTGCGGTGGTTCGAACTTCCGCAACAACGCCATAATCCATGGTGATTCCGACCGATACGAGTCGTACCACCGTCCAAACGCGCACTTGTGGGGGTCCCGCGCGAGGCGGAACTCAGAGCCGTCCGCTACGGACCTCTCCAGCTCCCTGAGCCAGTTCCGATGATCTTGCTCCCGTTGGCCCATTAAGCTGTAAAAACCCTCCAGCTCCTCCTGTATCGACTGCCAGCCGAACTGCTTACGCAGGTCGGTGAGTGACAGGAGGCGGCCACGGAGATTGATCACGCCACGGTGTTGCGGACTGCACTGGGGAACGGCTGTTACGTCGGGCATCGCCACAATCTCACGCACAAATGTCGCCGGCACTGCGAACTCCTGTTTGCGGATTTCGATGATGACCCAAAGAGTCTGACACGAAACGCTGGCCGGCTCCTGCATCGCCTTATAGTTTCTCCTATGATCCTCATCGGCTGAGTCCGGCTATTTTTCCGAAAGAAACACTCTGCGGCGGGCCTCACCCAGCCTTTGCCGAAAGCTTCCAAGAAACAAGGGCCCGAGCGGTGGAACCGGATTCCTCCTCCCTGACGCCGTAGTGTAGATCGAGGGTCGGCCAACTCCCAGATCGTCGCCTACACGGAAGGCGAGTCGCGCTCGAACCCGGGCGGGGCACGAGAGCGTTATTTCGCATTATCGGTAGCTATTTCAAGCTGCCGGCAGACCCGCGGATGGCCGGCGCGGCCTATGCTCCCGTATCGATTCCCATGGCGCCCGCGACGGAGGTTCTCGCCCTCAACTTCGACACGTGCTCGTCCGAGTCATTCGGGGTTCGGCGAGCGGGCTGACAGCAGAGGCGCGTGGAGGGCGCGCCTCTGCGTCTGAGGCTAATTGAGGTTGGTTGAGGAAGACGCCGGGCCACCAGCGCCAGAAACGGATTTTCCTCCTGTTGCCGTCATCCACTGAGGAGTTTCGTCAATTACGGCCTCGACGGATAGGCCCAGAAGTACCGGGTCGGTACCAGTGATGCCAAAGCCATCCGAGAGGTGCGAGCGATCGCATCTGGATTGACACCGAGCACGCTCTTGCGTTTGGGGGCCGACGAGCCCGCCGCCGAGGGCCATATCGTCGTCGTGCCGAAGGAGCATGTCCCGACCATCCACGCGCTGCCGATCGCGGCGCAGACGAGCGTGTGGGCCCTGGTATCAGACGTACGCGGACGGCTGCGCACCGGACTCGTGCCGGATGCGGGACCGTGACCGTACCACGGCTCTGGCGCACGGCGAGACGACGCTTTGACGGCTCTGAACCGGATCGCCGTGTGTTCGTCATCTCTCATTGTCCGCTGACGGGGTGTGCCTGTCGCCCACATCACCGGCGCCCCGCCTGGCGGTGTATTTCTGCTTGAAACAGGCCAATTGAACCTCGCGAGCGGGTGATTCCATTCCGAGCTATTCGACACCATAACCTCCGATAACCCTTGCACTTCCCAACAGAATCATGCAGAATTGCTTTCGCGGGAAATCCGCAGAGCGAATCCTCGCTGGCTAGCAGGTCTCGCTATCCGGGCAAATGAAGGGCACGGGACAGGAGGAGGATGATGAGCCATTCCGAAATCAAGCGTTACCGCGCGATGCTGGAAGCCAAGAAGACGGAACTCTCCTTTGGCCTCAGGAGCCGGGAAGACATTGCCATCGAGAAGACGGCTGATACGATGGACGAAGTGCAGTTTGCCGGCGAACGGGAACTGGCAATCAGTAATCTGGAACGGGAATCGACACTCCTCCAGAGTGTTCGCAGCGCCCTTGCGCGCATTGAGGATGGCAACTACGGTGTGTGCCCACGCTGCGACACCCCGATCAACCCGAAGCGTCTCGGTGCCGTACCGTGGGCCGCATATTGTGTTCGCTGTCAGGAGGAAGGCGACCGGCACGGCTTCGAAAGCGACACCACGGACAGCCGGCAGGAGCTGTTGACAGTCTGACCCTGCCCTGACATTTGGCGTCTCAGGGCGGGCGACCGTGTCGCATGGGTAGGGAATTTCGGACCAGGTCAGGAAGCAGTTGACGCCATTTTGGCGATTGGGGAGTGCGACGAATGTATCCTCATGTTCGGTGAGAGGAACCGAACCGGGCTCGTGGTACCGCCGCCAGGATGGCGTATTCCACCCCTTTTATGGTTCGCCGGATTTTGTGCCTGCGCGACATCGATGCTGGTCGCAATTGCGCGGACGCCCATATCGTTGGGCTGTTCTGGCGGAATACATGCCGGGCGTGCATCTTGCCGAGGTAAAGCTGCTTGCCTGTTGCGGCGTCGACGAGACGCAGCACGCCCGCCGTCAGGCTCGTCGGGATTTCGCTCGACGGGTTTGAACTGCCTCCGCCCGGGTAAGCGACGACGGCGTGCTGGCGTGACACTGCCCGCGAACACAAGCCTCCCCCGCTGCGATATCCGGCAGTATCGGAAGCCATCACTGCCCTATTCGACGCCGGCGTTGCGCGCAGCAACACGGACGACGCTCGACCAGTCCTGATCGGCTTGTCCGTGCGCCATGGCCGATAGGAAGTTATCGCGGATCAGGCTGGCAAGCGGCATCGGGGCGGCGAACTCCTCTGCCGCTTCGAGCACTAGGCGGACATCCTTGAGCCCCAATCGCAAGGCAAATCCGGCCGGCTCAAACTTCTCGTCGGCAATCAAGCGTCCGTAGTTCGCATAGACCGGTGACCCAAAGAGCATGCTCATCACTTCCAGGAAGGTGTGGGGCAACACGTCCGCCTTGCGAAGCGTGGCGTAAGCCTCGCCGAAGGCTTCAAGCATGGCGGCGATCATGAAATTTCCACACAGCTTGACGGCATTGGCCTGAGAAGGATTGGACCCAACGACAAACGTCTGGCGTCCGATGGCGTCGAACAGGGGCCGGCAGTGCTCGACGAGTTCCAGCGGACCCGCGGCAACCACGAGTAGATTCTTGCTTTCGGCGGCTTCCGGGCGGCCGAAAACGGGGACACTCAAGTACCTCTGCCCGCGCCGGCGGTGTTCGGCCGCGAGACGCTCGGCCAGCGCGATGCTGATGGTGCTGCACGAGATGTGAATCGCGCCCACCGGGAGCGCGGAGGCGATGGCGTTTTCGCCGAAGACTACTTGTTCGACCGCACGGTCGTCGGCGAGCATGGTCATGATCGCCTCAGACACGCTACAGACACCGGCTGGCGTATCGGCTACGCGGGCGCCATCGGCGGCCAGGGCCTCCGCTTTTTCCCGACTCCGGTTGAAAACGACGACCTCATGGCCGGCGCGAAGAAGGTTGCGCGCCATGCCGGAACCCATACGGCCCAGTCCGATGAAACCAATTTTCATAATAAATAGGATAGTTGAACGGTTTCACGACTGAAGGACCGAGCGGGTCTAACCGTGGTCGATGGGCGCCCATAAAGCCTGCGAAGCCTATGCAACGGTATAGGTAGCGTGTTGTTGAGTCGCAATATCGGTAGCTCCACGGCTGGTCTCGGTTCCGGCCTAGGCACATCCGCGGTTTGGGCGTTTTTCGTGCTGGTGGCCGCTGATCGCCTTGCGCTACGCGGTCTAGCTTGACCTCTCGGACGATTGCCAGCCTGTTCCGCCCTTCGCACGGCCCGCGGAAACGGTTCAAGCCCAGGGTGGACGTTCATGAAATGATTTAGAATAACTGACGGCATGAGACTAGGCTCTGTTTTCGTGGCGTTGCTGATGTCGTCGAGTGCTTTGCTCGGGCAAGTTCCTTCGATACCCCCTCTGCCACCTGGTTCGATCGAAGCTGCCGTGAGGGCGGCGTATCAGCGCGAATTCGGAGAGACCATTGGACACCCGGCGATCTATAACAATCCCCAGGCGGTCGACTGCAAAGGCGAAGGGCGCCTCACCACGACTGCCTATCTGAGAACGGGCACCACCACCACCTTGCTTTCGATGTACATGTCTCGAGATGGGGAAACCGTCATCCGGAAGACCCGGTCACAGGTTCTATTGGCGCCAGCCGGCACTATTCGGGTACTCGTACTCCTCGTGCGATATCCCGAGACCGTTTCGGAGGACGCACTCCCTCTCTGGGAAGCTGCGCAAAAGCAGATCAACCAGGATCACGCGGCCTTTGCGAAGAGTCGAGGTTACGGCGCGCCGATTGTCGTCTTCGACAATACCAACATCATGATCGACCCCCCTGAGGTTGGCAACCTGCACGGTCCCTCCTCGGTTCGCGCTGCGGCCGAGCGCCGCGGTGTTTCGACGGCCAACTACCAGATCGTTACGGCCATCGACATCAATCCACGGGAAACCGCGGGTGGCCGGTCGTTCCTGTTGGAACGGTCGGTGTACGTTGGGAACTACATGCCCTGGAAAACCCCGCCCGACGCACAGGGATGGAAGTGGATCGCCCAGACCGCATACCATCATGAAGTGGCCCACCAATGGGGGTGGGAACACGATTGGGCGCCGAGCTGCGGCGGCCGCACGCTGGAGTACGCGCCGTTCATCGCGCCGCCGATCCTGTTCGGCTGGGAGGACCTCCAAGGCAAGCATGTGCCCGAGGTCTTGAGCGACGCCCCGTACGGCCGCCCCCGCTAAACCATACAGCTTTCGCCCAACGAGACGCAGCAGGCCCCAGGTAACGCCGGAACGTTTGCGCATCCACTTGGCTGGTTTGTCGCCAACCCGTCGAATGACCCAAACCAGACGGTGGGCGAACGCTTGGCCCGCAGAGGAGCGTTATCGGCAAATATCGGTAGCCCCGCTACCAGCCAGACCAAATCCACGGTTTGGGCGTTATCCGTCCGAGTGCCGCTGCCACGTTCGTGTTAGCGCCGGTTTAAAAGAGGCTCTCCCGCGCTTTTGGTGGCGATGATTCGGCATAAAACAGGTTAGGCAGGAAATGTTTTACGCTCAGTGGGCGAATGGCTGCCTCCCCCAGCTGTTTGCCGGTACTGCTTCCGGATTC
>JBEKDV010000277.1:0-10588 GCA_050014175.1 Candidatus Solibacter sp.
TACTCGTTGCGGTCCGTCGTCCATAGGTGCTGCAGGTACTGACCCCAATAGACGCGGTAGAAGGGAATGGCTGGTATACCGGTGATGTGGTAATTCCCGTTCAGGATTTGCGAGGGTGGAAGAGTGTCGCTTTCGCGGGTCCAGCCTTCCGTTCCGAGCACGTTGTACTCGTTCAGGTCCGTGGTATACAGATGCTCGAAGGTCAGAGGGAGGTACATCCGGTATAGGGGAATCAGGGTAGCGGTTGCCAGCGTGTACCGGACGTCGAACACGGGACTGGACGCGGTGCAGAGCACGGTGGCGCCTGCGCAACCGGTGGCGTCGTCAAGCCGCGCGATGACATTCCCATTGATGTCTTTGAACGTGAGCCGGAAATGGGCCCCGACCATCCAGCGTTCGGGAACGAGGTAGGTTAACCGGCCGCGGTCGGCGATGTTCAGCACATAGTCCCGCAGATCGCCGTAGACGAGATCGATACCGGTCGCGTTGGGGTCGGTGGATAGCTGACCGGCGGGGGTAAACAGTTCCACGTCGACAAACTGCGAGCCTTGTGGCGAGACCCACTCCAGATCCACGATGTCTCCGACAAGAAGTGTGGCGCCCGCGATGGGATTCGTAAACGCCGGCGTGGTGCCGCGGATAGAGAAATAGCCGTCGTTGCTATCCGAAATGGCGTTGTTGGATGTGGCCTTGATGACGACCTTGGCTCGGCTGGTGACGACGGATGGCAGGGTGATATCTACGAAATCGCCGGACTGATTCGAACTCATGAGGGTGAGCGCGCCGCCCTCGGAGGTCTGCAGGTAGACATTCACATTGCCCACGGTGGCGGTTCGTTGCCAGGCGACGCGGAGGGTCGATCCGGCGTTGGCCATCAAGTCGGGGCCGGGTGTCATCAGAAGCAGGCCCGCGGTGGGAACGGTGATGGCGGGGCTCGATCCGGTGGTGCCCAACGACGTGCCGGCGGAATTCCTGCAGGTCACCGTGATGGTGAAGTTTGAGGCGGCTCCCTGATTGACGGGCACGGTCCAGTTATAAATGCCAACATCGGGATAACCCGACACGATCGTTGCGTTGCCCGCGGACGACGTGTAGGCGAGATCGACCAGGACGCAGCCTTTGGTCCGCCAGGCGATGGTCTTCATGCTGGCTGGCGCTGCCACGATGCTCGCGGTGGGGGCCAGCACGGTCACGGAATGATCCAGCTCGAGGTCCTCATGGGCATAGGGGAAACGGTCCACGTAGCCGGCAGGCAGACCGGTACCCGGGTTTGTGAAGAAGGAATACGGAGTGCCGCGGCTGGGACCGCCACCGAACGGCGTCGTACTGAAAGTCGACCAGAAGTTGCCGCCAAGATAAACGTTGGCATCGTATTTGATGTCTCCGCCGGCGATGGCCTGGTTAAATGCTCCCGTTCCGGAGGGAAAGAAAAAACGGTTTTGGAAGAAGGCTGTCACCGTGGTGCCGGCATCGGTGATGGTGGGGAACTGTGCGCCCCGCACGATATTCCGGTAGACCTGGTGGTTGGCGGCCCCTCCCGTACCCGTGGCGGAGCTGATGTTGATGCCGGCCGAAGTGCCTGGCGTATTCTGCGAGAAGAAATTGAACCCGATATCCGTAAAATCGGCGCCACGAACCAGGATCTCCCCGTTGGCAGGGTTATTGAATACGTAGTTATTCTGGATTACATTGTTGGCCGGTCTGGGGAAGGTGGGGCTGTTGGGGTCGGTGATGAGAAGGCCGGCCTGCAGGTTCGCGCTGGCGACATTGCCCTTAATGATATTCGAGCTGGCATTGAAAATCGTGATGCCGCCTTCGTTGGCGACAGATTCGGTGTTGCCGAACAGGTATGTGCCATTGGAACCGTCGTTCATCCAGATTCCCGTGCGCGAGGTTTGAGCGATGGTTGGGTCCGAGCTCGACGTCGGATATCCGGTAATGCTGTTCTTCGCGACGTAATTGCCGACGCTGCCGCGATAATTGGCGTCGGTAGGCGGCGCATTGTTCGGATTCTGGGTCAGCACAAGCCCATCGTTGGAGTAGTTGGTGACGGTATTCCTCTCGATCCGGTTCTGTTGTCCCCCGAGCACCAGAATGCCATCGGCACGCGTTGTAGAGCCCGCCAGGCCGGGAGTGCCACAGTTGGCGAGCGTATTAGCGACCACGGTATTTAAATCGCTATTGGCGACGTTCAGGCAATTCTGCGTATCGGTAAGCTGCACCGTGTTGGCCATCACGATGTTGCTGGTGCTGCCCGTATCCACGTTGATGCCGGCGAGCCCGGCGCGGACGATGGTATTCTTCTCGACCACGCTGCTGCCCGCCGTCTTGAGCCAGATTCCATTCTGGCCAGTCGCTCGCGTGATGGTGTTGCCGGTGACGAGAGCGGAGTTGCTGCCCTCGACGATGATGCCGTTGAAAGCGGCCAGCGTAACCGTGCTGTTGCGGACGATGGCGTTGTTGGTGGCGCTGCCCGTACCGAGGTGAATCCCGTCGGAGCCCGCATTGGAGACGGTTACCGTATCGATTGTGAGGTTTGTCCCGCCAGTGGTCAGAATGCCTTCAAATGGGTAGCCGGTGATATTGGAATTCTGAATGGTGACGCTCTGTCCGTTAAGTACGTACGCGCCGCGCGGCGACGATCCGATGGTGGCTCCGGTCACGGTGACCGAAGTGCTGTTCTCGATATCAAGGCCATTATTGTCTGTATTTGTAGAATTGGCCAAAAGTGTGACGTTACTCAGGGAGACGTTAGTCGAGCCGGCAATCGAGATCGGATTTCCCGAAACGAAACCGATACCGACCGTAGAGCGGTTGGGGTCGAGAGTCAGGCCGGTGAGCGTGATATTCGAAACGTTCTGCACCTGGAGCATGGCCGGACCGGCATAGATTGTTAGATTCTGGACTGTAACGTTTGAGGTGTTGATCGCTAGCCCGGTGGAGACGTTGGTGCCTACCTGCAAAATCGTTGCGCTGCCCACACCGGCCAGCGTTATAGCCTTGTTGATGACGAAGAAATTGGGGGCTACGGTGGTGTACAGCCCTGCCGACAATTGGATCGTATCGCCGTTGCCGGCGTTGTCCATGAAGGACTGCAGAGTGCCGCCAGGGGGTACATTAGTAGTCGTGGCGGCGTTCGCCAGGATCACGCTGGAGAACACGAAAATCGTTGCCGATGCAATTAAACCGAGGCGTGTCATAGAAAGGAATCGTCCGATCGGGTTTATAATACGCCCATTTCGGGACGTTTGCACGCTGTTTGGGTGAGTTAGGGTACCGTTCGACTCGCAAAGCGTAAGGTATGAGAAGGGGCCTCAGGGGGAAGTCGGATGCCCATGGCGACATTGAATTCGCCGGCCCCGCTCAAGCCGGTTTCCTTCCCCAAAGCGAAACCCACTGGCGTGAGGTGTAAAGCGTAATGGCTTCAAATCCCGCTCGTACGGCGTATTGCTGGAGTTCCTGCGGAGTCGAGGACTTGCTGATATTCGGCGGGCGGTCTGTTGGGTCGCAGCGGCACTGCGCCAGGAAGAAGTTCCAGCCCTCATCGGACAGCAAATTGAAGTTGTCGTAATATGCGCGTCCCCCCGGCTTGAGCACGCGAAACATCTCGCTGACGTAACGGTAGCGGTCCCACTCGTCAAGATGCATGAAGACCCCGCTGCAATAGACCACGTCGACGGAGTCATCCGAAAAGCCTTGCAGATCGGAGCCATTCAACGAATGGAAGGAAACGTTGGGGAGGTGACCGAGGGCTTGCCGCGCGTGTTCCAGCATATTGCGCGAGACGTCCGCCCCCATCCAACGTCCGCAGCGCGCGGCCATATGCAAGCCGATTCGGCCGGTCCCGCATCCAATCTCGAGGACTGTGTCCGCGGGGGAGATCGAGGCCGCGTCGGCGATAGTGATGGTTGTATCGATGCCGGAGCGCTCATACTCCGCCAGGTCCGCGGTGGCGCACACGGCGATGCGAGCCGTCTCGTAGCTTCCCGAGACCCGATCCCACACCTGCCGGTAATCGCCCCTCGCCTGGGGCAAGTCGGTTTGGGGAATCCAGGTCAGCCGCCGGGTTCCCAGCGTCTGACGAGCTTGCGAAGTCGACACCTCGACAGTGAGGATAAACTGGCTTTCGTCCGGCAATTTGCGCTTCGGCAGCCATGTTTCAAATCCGGAAGTTGCCGCGCCGGGATTAGACGGGAAGGCTGCCGCAACATCCGGACGTGGTTGCCTGGCGGGTATTTCCGCAACCGTATTGCCTTCCACGTGCGCTCGTACGGTCACGGATTCACCGTCGGTGGAAAAAGTCCAGCCGGCAAGATGAATCCAAGCCGAAAAAACCGCTTCCTCCGCCGGACTGTCGATATGGCCGCCAATGGAAACGGCTATCGGTTGATCTCGCTCAGGTGTAGGCATGACCGTTGGATTTTGAGAGGGGCTCAAGCCCTCCAACTACGTTAGTATATCCGCTCGATGCCGCCGGCAACCGAGCCTCGAATTACTGCGGGCTGCCGCGCACCTGCACCTGTGGAGTTCAAGTGAGCGTTTGGTACAATTGACAGTCCGGGCAGAAAGGCAACGCATGAACGATAGCAGAGCTGTGCTGGTAGTGGGTGGCGCCGGTTATTTGGGTTCCGTGCTGGTGGAAGAGTTGGTGGCCCGTGGCTATGCCGTGACGGTGTTCGATCGTTTGTTTTTCGATGACACCGGTTTGCGGAACGTGCGGGACCGGATCCGGCTGTTTGCCGGCGATATGCGGCGCATGGATCCGTCGGTGCTGGAAGGGGCGCGGGCCATTATTAATCTCGGCGGGCTGTCCAACGATCCGACGGCGGAGTACAATCCCGAAGCCAATTACCAGATGAACACAGTCGCGACCGAAATTCTGGCGAAGATGGCGAAAGAGCGCGGAATTCAGCGATATCTCTTCGCGTCGAGCTGCTCGATTTACGATTTCGGCGTGACCGACGAGGAGCGTGACGTGCTCCTCACGGAGGAGTCGCCGGTCGATCCGCACGCGGCGTATTCCCGTTCGAAATTGGAAGGCGAACGCGCCTTGCTTCGCCTGGCCGACGATCGCTTCTGCCCGGTGATCCTGCGCATGGGGACGCTGTTCGGTTTTTCGCCGCGCATGCGCTACGACCTGGTCGTGAACACGTTCGTGAAGGATGCCTTGTCGAAGGGAAAACTGACCCTGCACTACGGTGGACAGATGTGGAGGCCGTTGTGCGAGGTGCGGGACGCCGCCCGAGCGTATATCGCCTTGCTGGAGGCGGACCGGACTCACGTGGAAGGGCAGATCTTCAACATCGTCTACGACAATATCCGCATCTCGGAACTGGCGTTGCGCGTGCAAGCCACGCTCGCCGGGATGGGCGTGAAGGTGGATATCGATGCCGACTTCGGTTATGCGGGAGTTCGGAACTACCGGGTTTCGGGAAAGAAGTTGTTCAGCGTGCTGAACTTCAAGCCCTTGATTACAGTCGAAGAGTCCGTGAAGTACATGTGCGAGCAGATCCGCAAGTTCAGGTACACGAATTTCGACAGCGAATATTATTACAACATCCGGTGGATGAAGTTTTTGGAAAAGGCGCGCGAGATCATTAATCTGACAGATACGATCTTCGACATGCCTGCCAGCCAGTCCGCCAAGGCAATAGCGGCGGGCAACCGGGTCGAACGATGAAAATCCTGCTATTGGGAGCGCTGGGACAGCTAGGGCAGGATCTGCAAAAGGTGTTGGCTGGGCATGAAATCGTGCCCCTCGATCGCGAAGAGATCGACGTCCAGGTAGCCGGGCAGGTGGACGCGGCGGTGGACGGCCTGCATCCGGACCTCGTCATCAACTGCACGGCGTTTCATCGCGTGGACGAATGCGAAGACCAGATCTCCCCAACTTTCGGCGTGAATGTATATGCCGTCAGGCACCTGGCTTTGGCGGCGCGCCGGGTGAACATCCCCCTCGTGCACTTCAGCACGGATTACGTATTCGACGGGCCCCAGAGGCGCCCGCATCCGGAGACTGACCTGCCGTCGCCAAAATGCGTATATGCCGTCTCGAAGCTGGCGGGCGAGTTCATGCTGCAGTCGATCTGGCCGAAACACTTCATCGTGCGCAGTTGCGGCCTATATGGCTATGCCGGGAGCCGCGGAAAAGGGACCAACTTCGTGGAGACGATGCTGAAGCTCGGGGCTTCCGGAAATCCGTTAAAAATCGTCCACGACCAGGTGTGTACACCGACGGCGACACTGGACCTGGCGCGCGCGGTGGAGCAGGTGATCGCCACAGAACGATATGGGTTATATCATCTCACCGCCGGCGGAGAATGTAGTTGGTACGAATTCGCGAAGGCGATCTTTGAGTTGGCGCAGTTACATCCGGAGGTATGCCCGGTAACTTCGGATGCATTTCCTATGAAGGCGAAGCGGCCGGATTACTCGGTGCTGGACAACGCCAATCTGCGCGCCACGGGATTGGCGGACATGCGCCACTGGCGTGAGGCGCTGGCAGACTATATCCACGGGCGAAAGGCCGCGGGGCGGGCGTAGTCGGATGGGGCGCCCCTGGGTTAGAATACAGGATGTTCCATTGCCGGAGGTTGAAGTCCGCAGATGACACCTGAACGGAATTCCGCGTCACACGATGCTGCCGGAAGCTCCGCCGACAATCCTCTCGCAGATTTCGACGAGTTAGCCTACCTGGAATGCAACCCCGATGTACGCGCCGCTGTGCTGCAGGGCGCGGTTTCTTCGGGTCAGCGGCATTGGCTTGAGCACGGCCGCGCCGAGGGCCGGGTCTTCGCCAAGAGCGCCTTAGATGTCACACTATTTCCACCTCAGTGGGATGAGTTACGCTACCTGAGCCAGAACCCCGATGTAGCAGGAGCGGTTCGCGCGGGCACCTTTTCTTCAGGGTACGACCATTGGATGAAGCACGGAGCGAACGAAGCGCGAACTGGTGGAGACACGGTATTTCAGAAGGCCCCGATCGGCGCCATACTCAGCCAGAACGCTCCGGGCATTAATTACTTCGGATTTCACTCGACCGCCATCGGGTTAGGTTCTGCGGCTCGCGCATACACGCAACTCTTGAGAGAATTGAGCCCCAACCTGACCGCGATCGATGTCCCCTGGGATCTTCCCGCGGCAGGGAGGGGGGCAGAAGTCGCCGCGGGATCTCTGTACGCGGCCAACATCGTTCATATCAATCCCGATGTGCTGCCGACCTTTCTTCACCGGTACGGCGCAGGACTGCTTGTGAACCGGTACAACATAGGGTATTGGGTTTGGGAACTGTACTCGGCGTATCCGGCATGGCACCGGTACAGCCGGCTGTTTCATGAGATCTGGGTACCGAGCGAGTTCGTGGCTTCGGCCCTGCGGCCGGTATCCACGGCGCCCCTGATCACGGTTCCTCATGTAGTGGATGGGTTCCCCGCGGCGGTTTGCGAATCGCGCGAAGGGTTTGGATTTCCCCACGACGCATTCATATTCCTGTATGTCTTTGATGCCGCCAGCATGATCGAGCGAAAGAATCCGTTAGCGCTGATCAGGGCGTTTCGGAACGCTTTCGGCGACCGTCGCGACGTTCTGCTGGTGCTGAAGTACCATCATGGGGACAATGACCGGCACGCGGTGGAGCTGATCGAGCGATTGGCCGCGGCTGGACCAAACATCAGGACGATATCCGGAACGCTCAGTGAAGAACGGCTGTGCTCCCTATTTCAACTCTGCGATTGCTTTGTCTCTCCCCACCGGAGCGAAGGGTTCGGGCTGAACATTGCCATTGCCATGTACTACGGAAAGCCCGTAATCGCGACGGGCTATTCGGGGAATCTGGAGTTTACGAACGAAGAGAACAGCTTTTTGATCGAGTACGATCTGGTGACACTCTCCTACGATGTAGGTCATTACAGCAAAGGATATGGATGGGCACAACCTTCCGTCGATCATTTGACCGTGCTGATGCAGGGAGTCGTGGCGTCACCTGGAGAGGCAAGGCGAAGGGCGGCGATCGGCCAGGCAACGATTCGCAACAGGTTCAGCCAAGAGGCCGTGAAACGATGTATTGGATCGCGGTTTGTGAAAACAGGGCTTTTGGGGAAGCATGGCGGGAGCTGAAGAACCGTCGGCAGACGTCATCGAACAGCACCTCCCAAGACATCTTCAAAAAACTGCAAGGACTGTCTGGCGCATTCGGACCAGGAAAACCGGCGGGCGTTGCTTCGGCCTAGATTGATCAGCTCCGCACGCCGGGAGGACGAAGTTACGAGGTCCTGCAATGCGCAACGGAGATCCACTTCGCTCCGCGGGTCGATGAGAAGGGCGGCTCCGCCAGCGGTTTCCCGCAGCGCCGATACCGATGAAGTAATGACCGGGGTCCCCGCCGCCATTGCCTGGATGACTGGAAGACCGAACCCCTCATATAAGGAGGGATAGACGAACGCCGTCGCACCGGCAACCAGGCCGGGCAAATCCTCCTCGGAGATATAACCCAGATACCGCAGGCCAGGGGCCGGCTCCCGAAGACGAGCCATAATATCGCTTTGTGCCCAACCGGGCGAGCCGGCCAAAACCAGATCGAATTCATCCCGGATCGACGATGGAAGGGCCCCGTAGGCGTTAAGCAAGAGATCCAGGTTTTTCCGCGGCTCAATGGTGCCCACAAACAAAAAATAGGGGTGGTGCAGGCCATGCCGGGTTCGGACAGCGTCCGCATCCTCGGGCGTTACGCTGAAAAAGATGTCGGCTACGCCGTGGTGAATCACACGAATCTTCTCCGGCGACAGATTCAAGATACGCACGGCGTCGCAACGCGTGGCTTCGGACACCGCGATCAGAGCGTCGGCGCGCTTGAGAATGCGCTCGGCAAAATGCTTATCGGCGGCCACGTTGGCCGGCGTATGCGTCTCCGGCACCAGCCAGCAGGTGAAATCGTGCATGGTGGCAGTGAGCTTGGCCCGGCGCGGCGGATTCAGCAGCTTGCAGGTGTGGAAAATATCGACACGTGGATCCAGCCATCCGCTGATATCGTTGGGAAAAAGGTTGAGCAGATAGAGCAGTCCCAGGCGCGCACTGGTACCCAAGGGTCCTGCAACGGAGCCTTCATGATTCAGCGAGGACGGTTCACCTTTAAGAAAAGGGAACAGGCTGATGTCCAACCCGAGTGATGCCTTCCGCAGGTGCTGTATCCAGTAGTAGAGATACGTCTTAACACCGGCACTCCTGACCAAAAGCGGAACGGCGTCAATGGTAACGCGCGTCGATGCCACTAGCCGAGTCTAACACCAGTTGCGTGGTTCGCGACTCGGCAATTATGGGGAGTATTTTTGCCGGGTCGAAAGGGCTCGATAACTCAACACCACCGATTAGGGGTGGGTAGAGGTGGGGACTCGGCCGGCACGCGCGCCACGGTGACATCACGGATACGGAAATTGCTCCGAAAAGGGAGATTCCAGCCATTGCTGCAAGGTCTGCGCATTTCTGTCCTTTTCGGAAAGGACTGAGCCTTCCCGCAGCGGCCACTGGATGCCGACTGCCGGATCGTCCCATCGAATTCCCGATTCGGCCTTCGGGTTGTAAATTCCGGTGACTTTGTACTGTATCTCGGCGCAGTCGGAAGTCACGTAAAAGCCCCGCGCAAACCCGGCCGGAGCCCATATTTGCTTTTTGTTCCGCGCCGAGACCTCCATCCCGAACCACTTTCCCAGGGTCGGCGAGCCTTTGCGGATATCCACAGCAACCAGGTAGGCGCTGCCAACCGTGACACGCATGAGCTTACCCATGGGTGGATCCCACTGAAAGTGCAACCCGCGGAGCACGCCTTTTCCGGAGCGGGAATGGTTATCCTGCACAAAGTTCGTGGGCAGGCCTAACTCCGCGAACTGGTCGGCGCGGAAAACTTCCATGAAGAAACCGCGTTCATCCTCGAAAACGTCGGGATGAGACAGCACGACGAGGCCGTTCAAGTGTTCGGATTCGATTTGGATACGCATGCGGCAAGTGACGATTGTAGCAAGGAGAACCGGCGGGATGGCCATTCTAATCGATCCGGGCGAAGCGGAACGGATCTCGGTTGCACGATGCAGAAGAGTTCGCTCTCCCGGCGTGCGGAGCCGATCAATCTGTCTGGGCCACAGCAACGCCCGCCGGTTTTCCTGGTCCGGATGTGGCCGCGAGTTCGGAGGCCGCCTGAGGCCAGGTGCGTGGCGAGTCGATAGGCTTCTGCTTGTGGTACGGCGCAATTCCGGGGCGGGAGGGCGAAGGAATGGGCATGTGTCCGGAAATGGGACTGGGTTCGTTTGGTACGCGCGGGGTGTGCGCGGGCCGGCTTCGATTACGGCGCCGGCAGGCCGAGTGTGGTTGAGCGTCTGTGCTTCCATACCTTACTTATAACGTATGGGCTTCGGGCTTTTGGGGCGGCTTGCTTGTAAGTGACTGAGGGGATTAGGGAATGGAGGAAAAATGTTGGAGTGAATGTTAAAGGTTTCTTCAGTTTCGCGGCCGAAAAAAGCTGGAGAGCGGGGGGGAAGTTGGCAGCCGCGGAACTGATGAAACCGCGCGGTGAACTAAACCTTGGCGGGGCAGTCGATCT
>JBEKDV010000278.1:0-10543 GCA_050014175.1 Candidatus Solibacter sp.
CGTGGGACCGTAGCTGCGGCGTCGGTTCTTCTCTCAGAATAGCCTGAAGCCCCAAATGTCGCCGGGTCTCTCCCCTGTTCAATCTGCCTCCGGCAGAGGCCCCTGCTGAAGCCTGCCCCACCAAAGAATGCTCCGGAGAGACTCCTTGTCACGGACGGAGTCCGGATTGACAGGCTGAAGCCTGCCCACCAAAGGCATGCCCTCCGGCTATAGGCCGGCGGAGCGGGTGCGCACGGCGTACAAAGAGGACTGGGTGAGAATGAAGAGGGTGCGGCGATCTTTCCCGCCGAAGACCAGGTTGAGCGGACGGTCGGGCACCGGGATGGTATCGATCAGCTTACCGGAAGAGTTGTAGACGAACACCTGGCCGGCGGCAAGGTAGACGTTGCCCTGATTATCCTGGGCGAGATTCTCGCCGCCTTGCTCGGCGAACAGCCGCAAGCCGGAAAGAGATCCATCCGCATTCACGGTGCCGGTGTAAGTCCTTTGTTCCGATTCGTTGGTGACGTAGAACGGCTTGCCGGGGACGGCTTTCACCAAACCGAACGCCTGAAGAATATAGGCGAACTTATACCCGAAGTAGGGCTGCCCCTGAACAAAGGCGTCTTCGGCCGGAATGAACAGGGTGCGGTCCGGAGAAACGTATTGGTAGGGCTTGCGTGCGGATACCACCTTGGTGAACATCTGGTCCAGCGAGACATATTCGTAAGTCTCGGTGGAAAGCGTGTTAGTGAAATCGCCGTTGACGAAGTAGTTCACGGGCAGGATGGCGGTCATACCCGGACGCTCCGCCGCAGGCTCGGGTTCGAGAACGGTGACCTGATCTTCCGGCCCGTCCGGGCGGAAGGAATAGACGGTCAGGCCTTTCCCGCCGGAGGAAACCACGATGAGATTGCCGGCCTTGTCGAAAGCGAGATTCACCGGTTCGAGCGGATTGTCGCGAACGATGCTCAGGTCTTTCGTATCCGGCGCCCAGCGGTAAATGCGCTGCGGGTGAGCATCCACGAAATACAACTGGCCGGAGGGGTCCACAGCCGCTCCGGAGATGTTGTAGAAACCGGAAGAGAGCTTCTGCACGTCGGCTCCGGGTTCGAGGACGGGGGATGGCCGGCGGGGCGCGGGCGGAGCGGGCTTGCCGGAGACGTCCAACCAGGCGAATTCGCTGTCTCTCACTTCGGCGTGAAGGGTGGCATCGAAGATAGAGGTTTCAAAGGGTACTTTGCTGGATCTGGTGTACTGGCGGCAACCCGATTCGTCGCATTGCGAGGCGGCGCTGTTATTATCCACGTGGACATTACGGAAGCGGATGTTACTCGAATCGTAGATGCGAACGGCGTGGGGAACGGGGTGATAACTTCGGACCACGCGGTAGCCGTGATAGTTGGCGATGGTAATGTTCTTCGACCGGCTGATGTCGAGGGAAATGGCGTCCGCGCTTTCCTCTCTTTCCCCCTCGGTCTGCAAGGCATAAAGCTCCCAGTTGGCGGCCTGGTCGAGCTTGATCTCGGTGCGAACATGATGCTCGGCCGACAGTTCGTAGACATGGCCGGGGGTGGATGTATCGGAGATATAGAGGCCGGCCTGGGCGAAGGTGGAGGGCGTCCAGATATTGGCGAAGGTGCCACCGCCGCCATGGGTGATCCAAAGGCTGGGATACTGCGCGTCCCAACGGCGATGCGGATCGGGATCGGAGGCCAGATTGGGGGCATACGGGCTGACGCGCCTGCCGTCGGGGCCGAGGGTTCCGTGGCCGCCGAGAAAACGCACGTCATCCATGAGGGAATCTTTGCCGGCCATCCACAGGGCTCCCACGGCGCGGTTGTTGATGCCGCCGGTGTAGAGGCCGATGCCGGTCACGATATTGTCGCCGCCGCGGGGGGCTTCGAGCAGCGGCCGGGGCGCGCCCGGTCCTTGAAAGCCGGGAGTGGAATCGAGAATATCGAACTGGGTCTGGTCGGGATGGAGGCCGATGAGGACGCTGTCGGGACGAAGTTTGAGGGTGTCGCGGACGACGTAGCGGCCGGAAGGAACGTAAAGCACGGGATGTTCGGCGATGGCCTTCTGAATGACGGCGGTGTCATCGGTGGTTCCGTCGCCTTTGGCGCCGAGGGTGCGGAGATTGATCCAGGTGGCGATGGGAGGCAGGCCGCGGATGGCGTTGGGCGTGGACGGCGGCAGGCTATTGAGCGGCGCGGCATCGTAAGTGGTCTTGATTTCTCCGGCGGCGCCCAGGGCGGGGAGAGTAAGTCCGTGGGAAAGGACTTTCACCTGGTAAATGGGGCCGGCGCCGGCAAGCTGGCGGCCGCTTTCGCGGAAGCGCGCGAAGACGGGGACCTGGCGGCAGACGATGGTTTCGAGATTGATCTCGGTCATGCGGCTGTTCTCATTGGCGATGAGGATGGCGGGGCCGGTGATGTTCTCGAAGCGGGCGTCTTTTACCCAAAGCTGGTCGGAATAGCGAGGGTCAATGGAGATGGCGGTGGGGACATTGCGGAACTCGTCGTGGACCAGGGTCAGGCCGGCTTCATTTTCGCGGATGGCGGCTTCGCGCTGGCCGTCGAAGGTGGAATCGATGAGGGTGAATTGCCAGGCGGGCGATGTTTTGCGGGTGAGGATGCCATAGCGGCCGCCGTGAAAGTGCAGGTCTTCGGCCTCGTTGCCGATATCCTGGAGACCGGCGAGGCCGGAAGCGATCCGGAAATCCATGTGGGCGAGGTATCCGTGCTGGGCCACGTGGAAGCGAACGCCGACGGCGGCGGCATTATCGGCGCCGAGTTCGAAATCGATATTGCTCATGGCGGAATAGAAGGTGCCGGGGCCGGCATCGGCGATGGAAGGGTTGGGAGGGACGGTTCCGGGGGGCGGCGGCGGCAGGCGGAAAGCCCGTCCGGGGAGCGCCGCGCCGGCCGCGGCACCCGCGCCGCCCCTGCCGGGGGCGCCGCGATTGGGCCGGAAGCCGGCGAAAAAGAACATGCAACCGACGCCCTGCTGGAAGCCGGGGGTCTTATCCGCGAGGAGGAATACGGGGCGTTTTTCGCCATAACCGATGAGGCGTACGCCGGGCCAGACATAAATGGTCCGGGTGAGGCGATAGCGGCCCTGCGGAATAAAGAGGATCCCTTCGCCGGTTTTATCCTGGACCTTATCAATGGCGGCCTGAATGGCGGCGCTATCGTCGGCAAGGCCGTCGCCGCGAACGGAGAACTGATCCGGCGTCAGGTAAATGGCGTTGGGATCGTCGAGCCGCGCAGGGTAAAACGATGCCCCGCACGAAGGAAAAACGATTCCCAGAAAGACAATTCCGCGCACTATGAGTTGTCTCATCGATCACTCCGGAACTACGGTTATTTATTTCAGCCTCATTCTAACTGCATTTCGCGCAGGCGTCGGTGGGGGCGTGGCGATCGCGCGCGGCTTAGCGCGGCGCGGGTTTCCAGCCGCCGAAGGCCTGTTCGAGGCGTCCGGCGACCGCTAATGCGATGTCCTCGCGCCAGGCGGGGGCCACCACTTGCACGGCGAGCGGCAATCCGGCGGGCGTTTCTCCGCAGCGCACGACGGCGCCGGGCAAGCCGGCCAGGTTGTACGCCATAGTGTGACTGAAGCCGCGGAAGTTTTCCTCTTCCGTGGAGACCCCGTGGGGCAGGGCCGCTTGCGGGTAGACCGGGCAGACGACGGCATCGTACCTGGCGAAAAACGATTGGATTTCGGCGCGGTAGCGGTCCCACTCGGCCCAGTAATTTTGAAAACCGGCGAAACCCGTCCGGTAGGGCTCCAACTTGTCCAACCAGGCGGTGAGCAGGGGATGCGCGTGCGTGGAACCGAGTTCCGACAGGTAGGCGCGCAGGGCATCGCCGCCGTCGGCCCCGAGGAGTTTCATCTCCAGATCGTAGGCGTCCGCGAGACAGGCCGGCCGGTCTTCGTGCACGGCGGCGACCTGACTGTCGAGCGACTCCGCGGCGGCGCGGACTACGGCGGCGACGTCCTGGCTGGTGTTCACCAGGCCATTGCCGGTGTAGAACGCGATCCGCAGGGCACGCACGCCGGCTTCGGGCAGAGGAGCGAAGGGCAGATCGGATGCGGTCGGATCGGCGCCATCGCCGCCGGCGAGGAGGCGCATCATGAGGACCAGATCCTCGACGCGGCGGCTCATGGGGCCGATCTGCCAGAGCGCTTCGATCCAGCCTCCGGAGGGAGGGAAATGTCCGGTGCGCGGCAAGCGGTGGGTGGTGGGCTTGATGGCGGCGATTCCACAGAAGGCGGCGGGCAGGCGCACACTGCCGGCGCAATCGCTGCCGAGGCCCATGGGCGAGCCGCAGGCCGCGATGAGCGCCGCCTCGCCGCCGCTGCTGCCGCCGGGAGTACGGGTGAGGTCGTAGGGGTTGTTGGTGCGACCGAAGAGGAGGTTGTCGGTTTCAAAGGCAAAGAGCAGGTCGGGGAGGTTGGTTTTGGCGATGGGGATGGCGCCGGCGGCGCGCAGACGGGAGACGAGGGTGGCGTCTGCAGCCGAGGCCGTGGCCGTGCGGCGGCCCAGCGTGCCGGCGGTGCAGACGGTGCCGGCGAGTTCGAGGGAGTCCTTTATGGTGAAGGGGACTCCGTGCAAGGGGCCGGTGGCGGCGCCGCGGGCGAGGGCGGCATCGGCGGCGCGGGCGTCGGCCAGGGCGCGGGTGGCAAGCAGTTCCACCACGGCGTTGAGCTTGGGGTTCACGTGCGCGATGCGGTCCAGATGGAATTGGACCAACTCGGCGGAGGAGAGCTTGCCCTGGCGAATGCAAGCTGCTTGTTGGGTGGCGGAGAGAGCGAGGACCGGGTGCACGATTTTATTCTTGCATGGAGAAAAGTTAGAGGAAGAATGCCGCCTCGAAAGGCGGCCGCCCAAAGGGCACCCGGCCTGAAAGGCTACGCTACAAAGCAAATTATTCGTAGCGGAGGGCTTCGGTGGGGTGGAGGTGGGCGGCGCGGTTGGCGGGGAGCATGCCGAACACGAGGCCCACCAGGCAGGAGACGCCGAAAGCCACGGCGATGGCGACGGGCGAGATGGGGATACGGATATCGGCGAACAACTGCACGCTCAGGGGGATGGCCACGCCCACGAGGATGCCGAGCAGGCCGCCGGAGAGGCTCACCAGGATGGCCTCGGTGAGGAATTGCAGGAGGATCTCCCTGGGCGCCGCGCCGACGGCCAGGCGCACGCCGATTTCCCGCGTGCGTTCGGTCACCGTGACCAGCATGATGTTCATGATGCCGATGCCGGAAATCACCAGCGTGATGGCCGAAACCAGGACCAGCACGAGCGACAGGATCAGCGAGATGTTCTTGGCGGCGTTGAGGATGGCGGTGAGGGTGTCGACACGGTAGCGCGCGCCGGGGCGATGGCGCGCCTCCAGGATCTCTTGCAAGCGCGCGGCCACGCGCTCCACTTCGCGAGGGGAACGCACCTGCACGTAGAGGGGATCGATGCGCTCCACGGGGGTAAAGTAACGCAACACGGTTATGGGGATAAGTATCGTATCGCGCTCGACTTCCGACTGGCCGAAGGTCTCCACTTTTTCGTGGAAGGTGCCGATGACGGTGAACTCCAGGCCGTACAGTTTGACGACCTGGCTGAGGGCCGCGGCGCGGCCGCCGAACATGCGGGCGGCGAGCTGGTCGGTGAGGAGGGCCGCCTTGGTGCGGAGGGTGATGTCGCCCTGGTCCAGAAACCGTCCGCTGGAGATGACGATATTGCGCACCGGCTGGTAATCCTGATCGGTGCCGATCACCTTGACGTCCTGCTCTTTGCCGGCGATGAGGATGCGGTCGAAATTGGACATCACACCGGTGGCGGCCACGATATCGGAGGTCAATTCCTGGCGGATGGCCTGCACGTCGGGCATCTTGATGTAGTCGGCGTCGGAGACGGTGCTGCCGCCGGCGGCGGCGTAGTAGGCGAAGATGATGTTGGAGCCGATGCCCTGGACCTGCTCGAGAATGTAGTCGCGGCTGGTGAGCGAGATGGTGACTACTAGGATCACGGAGGCGGTGCCGATGGCCATGCCGAGCCCGGTGAGAACGGAGCGGATGGGGCTGGCGCGAAGCGCCTGCCAGCTAAAGCGGACCGCTTCGCCAAGGAACATGGGCTGGGCTTAACTGCCCTGCACCTGCTTCAGGAGCTTCTCGGCGTCGGCCCGCGGCGGGTCATCCGGCGTCAACGCACTACTCAAGTATTGCTTTAGGAGTTCCCTGGCAACAGCAAGATTCCGTTTGCTTTTGATGTACAGATCCGCTTTCGCAAACATGAGCTTCGCACTGTGCGGCGCGATCTGCTCGGCCTTCGCCAGGCTGAGATCGGCATCCTGGTAGCGGCCCTGTTCGGTGAACAGGCGGGCGAGGTCGATGAGGCGGCCGATCTGCTGGGGGGCAATCTCCGCGGCGCGCCGCAGTTGAGTTTCGGCACTGGAGTACTCCTTGCGCTTTTCGGCAAGCTTGGCTTGTGCCCAGTGCCCCTCGGCGGGGCTGATGCGCGCAATCTGGAGGGCGGTGGCGGAAGCCTTGTCGAACCCCCCGCCGAGGAAGCCGGGAGCCTCCAGGTAATACTCGAAGAGATCGCTCTGAGCCTCGATATTGGAAGGGTTTAGCTGCGCGGCCTTCTCGAAAAACTGGCGTGCCTTGTTGGCGAATCCAGGGGCCGTGATCAGGCTGGAAGTTTCGGCGCGCCGTCCGTAGGCGCGGCCCAGCCACAGGTTCATCTCGGAATTGCCCGGTTGGAGAGCTACCGCCTTCTCCAAAGCCTCGGTCGCCTTGTGGAACTCGCCCTGCCCATAGTAGTCGCGCCCCATCAACTCGTAGACCGCAGCGTCCTTGTTCGGAACTGCCTGTAACACTTCAAGAGATTGCTGAAACTCCGTGAGATTGTAGAGCTTATGCGCGCGATCAAGATCCGGCCCGGCGGCCCATGCCAGCGCTAGGAAAGCGAAAATCGAGATGAGGCGTTTCACCCGGTCACCGTGCTTGATCTTCATGGTAGCTCACCTTGATAGATGAAAACGAAGGTGGAAGCGTTTCAGTCTTCGGCGATCGCGCCTTGCATGGTACCGCTCAATCGGTCATCCTGAAGCTTCCAGGAGAACGCGTCATGAAGAAAACCATCAGCCTGATGCTGCCGCTACTGGCGGCAGCCTGTTGGGCGCAGGATGCCAAACGGCCGCCCATCACCGGAGTTGCCCACATCTCGCTCTTCGTTCACGACATCGAGCAGTCGCGCCATTTCTATAAGGACCTGTTGGGATACGAAGAGCCTTACCACCTGGACAAGCCGGACGGCGGACTGTCGGTGACGTTCATCAAGATCAACGACCGCCAGTACATCGAACTGGTGCCGGAAACGCAGCCGGGAGGCGACCGGTTGGGGCACATCTCGGTGGAAACCAGCGACGCGGACGCGATGCGGCGGTACCTGGGCTCGCGCGGCATCCAAGTTCCGGACACGACGCCCACTGGCCGGATCGGCAACGCCAATTTCAACGTGAAGGATGCGGATGGCCATCAGCTAGAGATCGTGCAGTACCTGCCCACGAGTTGGACCGCGCGAGAAAAGGGCAAGTACCTGGGTCGCGACCGGATTTCCGTTCACATGGCGCATCTGGGCATCCTGGTGGGGTCGCTGGACGCGGCCATGAAGTTCTACGGCGAGGTGCTCGGCTTCAGAGAAACGTGGCGCGGCAGCAAGGACGGGAAGATTCTAAGCTGGGTGAACGCCGCCGCGCCGGAGAGCGACGACTACCTGGAATTCATGCTGTATGAGGACCTGCCGGCGGCCGACAAGCGCGGCACCGCACACCACATTTGCCTTTTCGTGCCGGACATGGAGAAGGCCGTGGCCTGGCTGGAAGCCCGTCCGGCGCGCCAGGATTACAAGGGCACGCTGGAAATCAAGACGGGGATCAACCGGAAGCGGCAATGCAACCTTTACGACCCCGACGGCACGCGGGTGGAGCTGATGGAGCCGCAAACGATCGACGGCAAAGCGACGACGCCATCCAGTGCGCCGCCGCCGCGGTGAGCGGGAGCGGCGGTAGACAGCGGATGGGGAGGGAACGATGATTGAATTGCGGTACTCGCTCGTAATCGAGGCAACGCTCGAGCCGGACTTTTTCTCTTTCTACTCTCCCGACCTGGAAGGCTTCACTGGGGTGGGTCATTCGGTCGAAGACTGCCTCTATCAGGCCAAATGGGGCATGACTGATCATGTGCGCCTGCTGGAGGAACAAAATCTGCCTGTCCCGCTCCCCAGCGGACCGCCCCGCATCGTCATCGAAAACTCGCCGCCGCTCAGGCGAGTTGGCTGAAACGGCGATTCCGGCAGAGCCGAAAATGCAGTTCGTATTTATACGCCGGCTTGACGGCGCCTCCCAAATGTGTGATTATTCATTTAGGTGAATAAACATTCAATCGAGGCGTTTTCCGTGGCCCCCATGTTTGCTCCGAACCAAATCCTGAAAACCGCCGCACCCGACTTCCTGAAGGATCTCGACCTCAGCGACGACGAACTGCTGTACCTGCTGGACCTCGCCGCCGAAGTGAAAGCCGCGCCGGGCGATTACGCCCATGCGCTGGACGGCAAGAACATCGGCATGCTTTTCGAAAAGCCCTCGCTGCGGACGAAGCTCACCTTCGAGCTGGCGATGAAGCAGATGGGCGGCGGAAGCATCTTCATGGAGGGCCCCATCGGCATCCGCGAGCCGCTGAAAGACGTGGCGCGCAATCTGGACCGCTGGGTGAACGGCCTGGTGGCGCGCGTTTTCCTGCAGAGCACGGTGGATGGCCTGGCGCAATGGTCGCGAGTGCCGGTGATCAACGCGCTGAGCGACCTTTACCACCCGTGCCAGGCGCTGGCCGATTTTCAGACTATCCGCGAGCACTTTGGAGTTTCGCAGCTCCACGGGCTGAAGCTGACGTTTATCGGGGACGGCAACAATGTGGCGCAGTCGCTGATGTTGACCGGGCTGCGGCTGGGGATGGATTTTTCGCTGGGGTGCCCGGAGGGGTACCTGCCCGATCCGGAGATGGTCACCCAGGCCGAAGGGCTGGCCGCGGTCACGGGCGCGCGGCTGACGATTACGCACGATACCGCTGAGGCGGTGGCCGGGGCGCACGCGGTGTATACCGACGTCTGGGCCAGCATGGGCCAGGAGCAGGAGGCCGTGGAACGCAAGCGGGCCTTTCGCGACTATCAGGTGAACGGGGCACTCTTCGCGCTGGCGCGGCCCGACGCCGTGTTCATGCACTGCCTGCCGGCCAAACGCGACGAAGAAGTTACCGACTCCGTCATGGAACACGCGCGCTCGGTGGTTTTTGACCAGGCGGAAAACCGGCTGCACGCGCAAAAGGCGCTGCTGCTGATGATGCTGACTTAGAAGCGTTCATGAGGGAGTGTCGGAGAGGGAAGAGGGCGGTTCGACGGAGAGGCGCAGGACCCGCAAGCGGGTACCCCGCAGAGGAAAGCGCAGAGTTCAATGCCACGGACGGACCGTGGTGGAATGAGATGGGAAACCTCGGAAGAATGCCCCCACGAATGGGGGCGGCCCAAAGGGCACCCCGCCTGAAAGGCTACTCCACAGGGGCGACGTTTCCGGAGAGAAGACAGTTTGAGGCGGCGGAAGAGGTGGAGAGAAGGCAGAGGAAGAAGAGTCCGAGGACGAATTTGGGAGCGAAGGGATTGATGAACGAAGGGAAGAAAATCGTGGCTGACGGGGCGGGCGGGCAATCGAGATGAAGCTCTGGGGCGGGCGGTTTGAGACCGGGCCAAGCGAAGTGTTCGAGCGCTTCAGCGGATCGCTCGATTTCGACCGGCGGCTGATCGACGCCGACATTCGCGGCTCGCAGGCATTCGCGCGAGCCCTGGAGCGAGTCGGCATTTTGAGTTCGGAGGAGCGGGCGGAGATCGTCGGGGCGTTCGATCACATTGGCGCCGAGTCGGCTTCGCCCGCCTTTTACGAAGGCGCCACCGACGAAGACGTGCACACGCTGGTGATCCGCAAACTCAAGGAGCGGGCCGGCAAGGTGGCCGACAAGATCCACACGGGCCGCAGCCGCAACGAACAGGTATCGCTGGACACGCGGCTGTGGCTGCGGGAGGAATGCGATCGCGTGCGCGGCCTGTTGACGGGCGTGATGGGCGCGCTCGTCGAACTGGCCGAGCGGTATCCGGATGCGGTGGTTCCCGGTTACACGCATATGCGGCGCGCGCAGGCGGTGCTGTGGCCGCACTATCTGCTCGCCTATTTCGAGATGTTGGCGCGCGATTGGGAGCGTTTCGGCGAAGCTCGCCGCCGCGCCGATTTCCTGCCGCTGGGCTCGGGCGCGCTGGCTGGCAGCGGATTTCCTTTCGATCGTGAAGCCATGGCGCGGGATCTCGGTTTCGCCGCCGTCACCTTTAACAGCATGGACGTTTCGGGCGACCGCGATTTCGCCCTGGATTTCCTCTACGCCGCGAGCGTCGCCATGATTCACTTGAGCCGACTGGCAGAGGACTGGATACTCTATTCCAGCGAAGAATTCGGCTGGC
>JBEKDV010000279.1:0-10514 GCA_050014175.1 Candidatus Solibacter sp.
TCAACCACATACGCATCCAAACCACGGGGCAGGGAAGGCTCTATTACTCCGCCCGCGTGGAATATTACTCCGCCGAGGATAAGTTCCAGAAGACGGGCAATACATCGCTCAACATCCTGCGCGAGTATTTCAAACTGGCGCCGGCCAGGGACGGCGGGAAGATTGTCTACGATCTGGTGCCGCTCACCGGGCCGGTGTCGTCCGGCGACACGCTCGCTGTGCGGCTCACGGTGACCGGCTCCGAATGGAAATACATGATGGTGGAAGACCCCATTCCATCGGGCACGGAGTTCATCGAACGCGATAGCGGCTACGAGTTGCGGTCGCGCCCGCCCTGGTGGCAATACTATTTCACGCGGCGCGAGTTACACGACGATCGCATGGCCATTTTCCAGACTTACTTCCCGCAGGGCCAGCAGCAGTATTTCTATCTGCTGAAGGTGGTCAATCCTGGAGTCTTCCAGGTGAGTCCGGCTCGTGTGCAGCCGATGTATAACTCCGGCGTGATGGCCACTACGGAAGCGCGCCGCCTGGAGGTGAAATGATCACCGCATCCCGCAAGTTATTCCTGCTTCATCTGGTGGCCAACGCGCTGCTGCTCTGGCTGGCGTATGAGTGGCTCGGGGTGGGCGAATCCACCCGGCTGCGGCTGGTGTGGAGCGCCCTTGCGGCGCTGGCGATCCTGGCGCTGGCCTGCTGGCTCCACGGCGCCACGCTGGTCTTCTTCCGTGCGAGCGAGCCGAAAATCGGTGGCGCGTTCCGCACGGTGCTGCGCAGCGTTCCGGCACTGCTCGTGGCGGCGATTCTGGTGCTCGTGCTCTACGCTCTGTTGGCGTGGGCTGCCGCCGCCAGCGAACCGCCGGCGTTCCGGCTGGCCTCCTGGCTGACGCTGAAACTGCGCACGCCGGTAAAGCCGGCGACAGTGGCGCGCATTTTCCTTGCCGCGTTCTGGATTGTCCGGTGGGTGGTCGTGCCGGTCGCGCTGCTGCCGATGGCGTCGGGCATCGCGGCGCGCGGCTGGCGTGGCTACGGCGAGTTCAGTTGGCGCGGCGGATGGCGCTACTGGCTGGAGGTCCCGCTGCTGTTGGTGGCGGGATTGCTGCTGCCCTTCGTCGTGCTCGGTTGGGTGCCCGCGGTGAGCGGCTTCACGCTGGAGATGGTCAGCTTCGCGGTGAGGATGCTGGTGGCGTATCTGCTCTTCGTGAGCGCGCTTTGGATGCTGGAATGGCGGACAGCGGCGCGAAAAGACGCGCCGTCAGCGTAAGATTTACCAACGTCAAGTTTTGTTAAGGCTCGCCCGGCGCGGTAACAATACCGTGCCGAGAATCGTATCTCCATGTGAAGGCTGCAGCATACCGGTTGCGCAGTTGAACTTACAAGGAGATTTAAAATGAAACTCTTGACGACACTTTGCTGCGCTGCGTTTGCTCTTTGCAGCGCTATCTACGCTCAATCCCCCGACGACCACATGGTGGTGCACTTCAGTACACCCGTAATGGTCGGCGAAACCAAACTTCCGGCCGGCGACTGCGATATCCAGGTGATGCGCGGCTCCTCATACCGTATCCTCGTCCTCCGCTCGGCAGGCGCTCCCTCTATTGAGGCGGTGGCACTCCGTCTATCGGAGGCCGACACGGATACGGCCGACGGTACCAGCGTGATCCTCGACCGTCGCGGTAACGACCTCCACCTCAACCGCATTGTGTTCAGCGATCACACCGGGTACCAGTTGACCAATGACCAGTAGTCGAGTCTCCGGGGCCGTAACCGCCCACTTACGGCCGCGGCTCTGTTATGGATGCGGGGAGGCCGCTCTTGAGCCACGCCAATACCGCCGCGGTGCCATGGCGTTGCACCAGGGCGGCCACCCTTTGCGCCGCGGCGGTATAGGCGCGGCGCGCGCGGGCGGCGTCCTCGGTCTGCCGCAGATCGGCGGCCGGGACATCGGGCGCGGCGGTTCGCACGGGATGCTCCAGATATCCCACCAGGCCTTCGCGAAACCATACCGGAATTCCGGGAGCCGCCTGCGCTTCCACGAAGACGTGCAGCAGCTCGTGATGGATGGTGGAATCGAGCGCGCCGCGCGCGCGCAGGGCGGCCGCCGGCTGCATGTGAATGCGGCGGCCTGAGGTGCGCGCGGCGACCCATCCGGGCTCGCCCGTCGCATTGCGAAAAGTATCCACATCGGGGTACACGCGGATTTCGATCCCGTTGGGCGGCGTCCAATCGTACCGGGCCGCGATCTCTTTCACCTGCCGTTCCGCCGTCCCGAGCAATGTGCCGTCGCGATCCGGCTGTGTGGTCATCAGCGCCACCGTCTCGCCGCCGATGCGCCGCCACGCGAGCCCGCGCGCCGTCAGGCCGAGCGTCGCGCCCGGATAGTAGAACGCCAGGATCTCGCGATAGCCGTGACCTTCCAGGCCCATCTGGTCTGCGCCGAGCTGGCACAGGCCGACTCCGTGGCCATCGCCAGTGCCCACGAAACTCAGTTGCGCGCCCTCTCTCACCGCGCTCCATTGATCGCTACGCAGGGTGTTGAAGCCGAGCGCGCGGCCGATGGCGAAGCGGAACGAACTTGCCGACACGCGCACCTGCGCGGAAGTGCCCACGAGCGTCAGCACCCGGGCGCGCCCCGAGGCCGTTCGTTGGGCGATGGCGATGCCCGTGATCTCCGCCGGCGTGCGCAGTTGCGATTTCCCGAGAGCCGCCACGATGTCCACCGCCGGCGCGCTCCAGCGCCACTGCTCGCCGCCCTGGCGCGGGCAATACGGGTCCGCATGCGCGCGCAGGAACGGGGCGCGCAGATCGGGCCACACCGCCCGGGCGTCCTCCGTCGTGCCGCCGCAACTGCGCGAGTAGCAGGCGAACGCCGGCCTGCCTTCGTACCAGAGCAATTCGCCGGCCGTCTGCGCGGCGAGCGAGGCGAGGCGCGGCGTCACCGCGCCGGGATCCACGCGCTGGCAATGCGTGGTGGCGCAGAGATCGTAGCCTTGCGCCGCATGCCGCCCGCGCAGGTTCAGCGCGTAGGATCGCGCTGCCACCGCCATCGCCTTGATGGCTTCCTCGGAGCGGAAGGTGCTGCATTCTCCCGCCAGGACCGCCGCCACGTACTGTTCGAGCGGCATCTCGATGGTGGCCGATTGGATACGCACTTTCAAAGTCGCGGGCGCGGCGGTGAGCGTGGCGCAGAAGACGAGCGCCAGGAAGACGACCGCTCCCTTAGAGGGTGAGAAAAAAACGCCCGCAAGCGGGCGCGGCAGGCGGAAGCGCCTGCCCCACCAAAAGGTCGCGCCGCTCACAACCGGCCTTTCCAGTGGGCTTCCAGGATGCGGGCGGCGACGGGGGCGGCATCGGCGCCGCCCGATTTCGCCTGTAGCATCACGGTCACCACCGCGTCGTCCGTGAAACCCGCGAACCACGCCAGATAGACGCCTGCCGGCGTCCGCACGGAGCCCGTCTTACCCGCGACTTTCAGCCCGGTCACTTGCGCGCGCTGGGCGGTGCCGAATGAGACCGCGTCCTCCATCCCCGCCAGCACGGCGGGAGCGGCGCGCGACGCCAGGCGGCAGTAGGCCATGGCGAGCGACGCCGGCGTCACCAGCACGCCGTCCTCGCCGAGCGACTGCAACTCCGGAAGGGCGTTCCACACCCGGCCCGCGCCTTCGCTTTCGCCGAACCAGTTGGTGCGCGAGGCCAGGCCCCAGCGCTCCATTTCGGACGCCAGTTCGCCGGCGCGAAATCGCGGCGCGAAGTGGGCCACAAAGCAATTGCACGAATAGGCAATGGCTGTGCGCGCGGTGAGGGGCACGGATAGCGGCGGATGCGAGCAATCGAAAGATCGGCCTGCCAGGCGCAGACCGTGGGGGCAGGGAAAGGCCTCGCCGGGGCGCAGCAGGCCGCGCTCCAGCAGCGCGTTCAGCACCAGCGGCTTCATCGTGGAACCCGGGGGCGCCGCCGATCCGCCTGCCAGTTCCGGCGCATGGGCGGCGATCGGGCGCCGCGTCTTGCGGTCCACCAGCACACTGGCGCCGTGCGCGCCGTCGAAGAAGCGGCCGATATCCTTGGTTCGCGCGACCGCTTTCGTCCAGGCTCCAGTGGCAAGCAGGCTCGCGATGGCGTGGCGGCGCAGCATGGTCTCGTCATTCCAGTGTATTGCGCGCCTGCCCCAGGCGGTTGGCATTAGTGCAATTCAGTTGGGCAGGTGGATGGCGGCACGGGGGGGACGGGGGCCTCGGGGCGGATTTCGGCGAGGGTGAAGGGCTGGGAGCAGAGTTGACTGCCAGTGGCGGTGCGCACGCGGAAGAGAAAGGCTCCGGGCGATGAATCGGGGGGAATCCAGAGGGCGGTGTAGCGTCGTGCGGTGTGGCTGGCCTCGGCCAGCACGGTCAGGAAATTGAGGCCGCGGTCGGTATCCTTCTCCCGCCAGACGCCGTTCTCATTGGCGTAGATGGCAACCTGGCGGGCGTCGGCGTGCCAATCGCCGGCGGGATCTTCGTCCCACTCGAAGCGCGGGATGCGGGGTTCGAGGCGGCGGAGCCGGCGCGGCAGCAGCGGCTCGAGGTCTTCGTCCACCATGTTGCGACGGCGGCGCACCAGCAGAGTTTCGGGACCGAAGGCGATGGCACGCGGCGGGCCGGCGAGGAAGTTGCGCGCGGGCACGGTATCGCCGGATGCCGGATCGCCTTGGCCGGCGGCGGCCAGGAAGAGCAGACGCCCGAGTCCTTCGGCCTGACCAGGGCCGAGCAGGGTAGAGGCGCCCTCGTACTGTTGCGCCTGGTATTCCGGCGCGGAGGTGGTGTAGCCGAGGTATTCATTGGCCAGGCCCACGACGACGTCGGCACGGGCCGCCTGCCGGATGGTCCAACCGGCGGCGGTGGTGGCTTCCACGGGAATGGCGGCCAGGGTGAAGGCGCCCAGCCGTGTCCAGGTGACGGGGACCAGGGCGGGGTAGATGCGGGGCGACAGAAAGCGCGCCGGCTTGACCGCCTTCACCGCCTTGGCCAGCGCGCTGCCGTCCAACGATTCCACGGTGCCGGAGACGGGGCCATCCAACGCAGGTTCCTTGGCGCCCTGCTCGCCCGTGGGCGCGGGCTTGCGGGCTTCGGCGCGCCAGCCGTAGTTGTAGAAGATGGTGCGTCCATCCTCGGCGCCGCCTGGCTCGGCCGCGCCGGCCATGGGTTTGGAGGCGAAGCCAACGCCATCGGTGTCGCGCCAGTTGTTGGCGACGGTTTTGCGGCGCACTTCGATTTCGGGATTGGGGTCGGCCTGGAACTTGCCGCCGTCCAGAAGGGCAGCGGCGCTGGCGGTGAGGCGGCCGGCGAGGCGGAGGGCGTCGTCGCGATCTTGCGCCATCCAATCGGGCGAAATATCGCCTTCGGCGCCGTTGAAGAAGCCGGCGACCGGCGCGCGGTCTTTTTCGAGCGCGACGCAGGCGATGCCGGCGAGGTCGCTGGAGTAGAGGTCGGCATCGTGGGTAATGGAGGTGGGATGGACGGCGTAGAAGAGCAGAAGGGCGCGCGGCTGGCCGTCGCGGAGGACCTGGATGAGCCGCAGGGCGGGATCGACGGCGAGATACCGCGGGCAGCCCTGAGTGGTGCCGTCGGGGCAGGTTGCGCCGAGGCTGCGGCTGCGGTCGAGGACGCTGTTGCGCAGGGCTTCGGGGTTGGCGAAGAAGGGCGCGATGGCGCGGTTGCGCTGGATGCCGGGAGCGCTGCCCTGATAGAAGCGCAATTGGTGGGGGAGGGCGGCATGGGCTTGGGCGTCGGCGATCGAGTCGACGATGGCGTCGGCGATTTGGGCGGCGAGGAAATCGAGGAGCACGGGGTCGAAATGCGGCAGGGGTCCGGCGAACCCGTTATAGATTTCGGCGGAAGCGAAGTTAGCGGGGCCGTGGTGGGTGTGGGTGGCGGCGAGGACGAGTTCCTCGGGGCGTAGGCGCCGGCGGCGATTGACGGCCGCGAGCACTTTGGCGTGCAAGCCGGCTGGGATGGCGAATAACTCCGCGGAGACGAGGGCGAGGCGATGGCCGCGGGCGTCGTCGAAGTAGAAGGAACGCGCGTAGAGGCGGGTCCAGTAGCCGCGGGCGATGCGTCCTCCGGGGCCGTGGCCGCCCATGGGGATGCCGGGCGGCGGGGTGATTTCGGTTTTGGCGGCGCCGGCGGCGAAGTGGCTGGGCGCGGGCTCCGAAGGGTGGAGGGGATAGGCGGGGATGGAGATATGGTAAGTGGCACAGCCGGCGAGTAACATCGCGAGCAGGCACGGGGGCACGTGGGATAAGGCTGGCGTCGGCATAATTCAACAAAGCGGGACAAAATTGTCCCGCGTCGCGGAAAAGCTGGATTGATAATAAGTCACTTATCGGAATAAGTCGATAAAAAGCGGGCAAAAAAGTCCCGCTTGTGTCTTCGGGGTTCCGAAGCGGGGAGATGAGCGCAAAGCGGGTCCCTCTTCCAGGATGGCACGCGGGGGGGCGAAAACGGGCTTGGAGAGGGGTGTGGAGTGGGGGTTAAGTAGAGGTGGGTCAGGGGATTAGAGATTATTTTTTGTTGGTGTGACCGATAGGGTGGGGTGGGTGAGAGTTCGAGGGATGCTTTTTGACGCGGAGACGCGGAGGCGCGGAGGAAAACGCGGAGAAGACCAGGAGAGAAAGTCAAAGGCAAAGAGAGCGCGGAGGAAGCGGAGAGAGATGGTGGCGCGGCGCGGGGCGGGTTTTCGTACGGGGGTGATTTTGGGGCAGGAGGCCTCCCTATTCGTCCGTCTTTTCGACCAGTTTTTCGACGTGCATGCTGTAGATGGCCGGTTTGCCGTGGCGGTCGCTCTGGAAGTAGATTCGCTGGCTGTCGGGTGAAAAGAGCGGAGCTACCGCTTCCGGATGGCTCGCCTTGTGCTCGGCCATGGTGCGCTCGCTTTGGCCGGCGCGCAAAAGCAGCAGCACCACGGGCGAAGTATTGCGGCTGGCTCCGACGAACACGGTGGCATCGCGGTTGGCCCCGAAGGAAGCGAACTGGCTGGTCTTGGCGATCATTTTGTCGACGCCGGTATCGGGCGTGAATTCGCGCAGGTTGTTCAACTGGGTGCGATCTTCCGGAAAGTTCAGATAGAGGACGGTCTTGCCGTCGCTGGACCAGTTCGGGGTGCCGATGCCTCCGAGGGCCACTTTCAGCTTGCGGTTCTGGGTGCCGTCGAAGTTGACCATCCACAGGGCGTCGCCGCCCTGGCGGTAGAGGAACTGGGCGCGCATGGGGCGCGCCATGGGGGCGGACATGGCGAACGGGGATTCAATCACGGTGCGGGCTACACCCTGCACCAGGGTCACCATGCGCAGGCGCGAGGTGTCGCCGCGCCGTTCCACGAGGGTGGCGTGGGTGCCGTCCGGCCCCACGCTCATCCCGCCGGCGAATTCCCAGCCCTCCTCCGCCTCGTAGAGTTGGCGCTCCTTCAGGTTGGAAACGTTGGCCAGGTACAGCCCGCGTCCGGCCAGGTAGCAGAAGCCGCGGTTGTCGGGCAGCAGCGTGAGCGTGGAGGGGTCGAGCCCGTCGGTCTGCGTCATCTGCTTCATCTCGCCGGATTTCAAATCGAGGTGGAAGCCCTGCGGCGAGCCGGTGCGGTCGCAACCGCAGAGCATCCAGCCGCTGTTGCGGGCGATGCCGCGGTTGTAATACGCCGTCAGGGTGGTGGAGTAATCGGGTTTGGTGAGGCGGTAGACTTCGATTTCGGTCAGCGGATCGGGGTAACGCTCGGCGTCGGAGGGAAAGACCTCTCCCTTGCCCTTGCGGATCTCGGCAGGCAAGCGGGTGGCCAGCGCGGCAAGAATTAACGATCGGCGCGTGAAACCGCTCCCGGGGGGCCCCATACCTTCGATGGTAGCAAGTCCGGCGGAAGAGGTTGGCAGGTTGCCAGGCGGACGAGGTTGGCAGGCGGAAGCGCCTGCCCCACTAAGACGCTGGTTCAGCGGGCGTCTCTCGTTACAGAGTAAAATGGTATTTGCAGATTCTTCCTGTAACGAGACCTCTACATGTCAATGATTGATGGCGTTCTGGCCAAAGTCTTCGGAACCAAGACCGAACGCGAAGTGAAGGCGATGCTGCCCACGGTGGCGGCAATCGGCGAGTTGGAAGCGCAGATGCGCGAACTTTCCGATATCGACCTGGCCGCCAAGACTATTGAATTTAAAGAACAAATCGCTCAGGGTGCGACGCTCGACGACCTGTTGATTCCAGCCTTCGCGGTGGTCCGCGAGGCGGGCCGCCGGGTGCTCAACATGCGCCATTTCGACGTGCAGTTGATCGGCGGCATGGTGCTGCACAAGGGCAAAATCGCCGAAATGAAGACCGGTGAAGGCAAAACGCTGGTGGCGACGCTGCCCTGCTACCTGAACGCGCTGGGCGGCAACGGCGTGCACGTGGTCACGGTCAACGACTATCTGGCCCGGCGCGACTCGGAGTGGATGGGCCGTCTCTACAAATTCCTCGGCCTCAAAGTCGGCGTGATTGTGCACGACCTGGACGACCAGGAGCGCAAGGACGCGTACAACGCCGACATCACCTACGGCACCAACAACGAGTTCGGTTTCGACTACTTGCGCGACAACATGAAGTTCCGGCTGGAGGACTGCGTGCAGCGCGTGCACAACTACGCCATCGTCGACGAAGTGGACTCCATCCTGATCGACGAAGCGCGCACCCCGCTGATCATTTCCGGTCCCAGCGAGGAATCCACCGACAAGTATTACAAGATCAACCGCATCATTCCGAAGCTGACGCGCGGCGAAGTGATCGAGGGTAAGGAGCCGGGCGAGAAGTACACCACCGGCGATTACACGATCGACGAGAAGCACAAGAGCGCGGCGCTGACCGAAGAGGGCGTGCTGCGCCTGGAGAAACTGCTCAACATCGGCAATCTGTACGACCCGCAGAACATCGAGTGGAACCACCACGTGCAGCAGGCGCTGCACGCCCACGTGCTCTACCAGCGCGACCGCGAATACGTGGTGCGGGATGGCGACGAAGGGCCCGAGGTGGTGATCGTCGACGAGTTCACCGGACGCCTGATGCCGGGGCGGCGCTGGAGCGATGGATTGCACCAGGCGGTGGAAGCCAAGGAAGGCGTGAAGATCCAGCGGGAGAACCAGACGCTGGCCACCATCACCTTCCAGAACTATTTCCGCATGTACAAGAAGCTGGCCGGCATGACCGGAACGGCGGAAACCGAAGCGGCGGAATTTTATAAGATTTACAAGCTCGAAGTGGTGGTGATCCCCACCAACAAGACCATGATCCGCAAGGAAAACACGGACATGGTGTACCGCACCGAGGTGGAGAAGTTCCGCAACGCGGCCAAGGAAATCAAGGAGTACAACGCCACGGGCCAACCCGTGCTGGTGGGCACGATCTCGGTGGAGAAGAGCGAACACCTGGCCGGCATCCTCAAGAAGATGGGGGTGAAGCACGAGGTTTTGAACGCCAAGAATCACGAAAAGGAAGCGGGCATTGTGTCGCAGGCGGGGCGCAAGAACGCGGTAACGGTTTCCACCAACATGGCCGGCCGCGGCACCGACATTCTGCTGGGCGGCAACCCCGAGTTCATGACCAAGGACGAGTGCCTGAAGAAGAAGGTGGCGGAGCGGCTGAGCGAGGAAGAAGCGCAGTACGTGGCCGACGAGCACTTTTACTACTTCACGCACAACGAGCAGTTCTACCGCGTGCGCCGCGACAAGTGGGACGAGCTCTTCGCGGTCAACAAGGCGTTCACCGACAAGGAACACGACGAAGTGGTGGGGCTGGGCGGCCTGCACATCGTGGCCACGGAGCGGCACGAATCGCGGCGCATCGACAACCAGCTTCGCGGACGCTCGGGCCGCCAGGGCGATCCCGGCAGCTCGCGTTTCTTTCTTTCCCTGCAGGACGATCTGCTGCGCATTTTCGGCGGCGAGAAAATGCAGAACCTGATGCTGCGGCTGGGCATGGAAGAAGATGTGCCGATCGAATCCAAAATGATCACCAACCGGATTCGCAGGGCGCAGGAGGCGGTGGAAGCGCAGAACTTCGAAGCCCGCAAACACCTGCTGGAATACGACGATGTCAACAACAAGCAGCGCCAGACGGTGTACGGGCAGCGGCGGCAACTGCTGGAAGGCGTCGATCAGAAACAGCACGTGATGGAGATGATGCAGGGCATCATCGAAGAGTACATCGACCGCCATTGCGCCAACGACAAACACCCCGACACGTGGGACCTGGCGACGCTGCGCAACGACATCCTGACGCAGTTCGGCTATAAGATCGATAACAAGCAACTGGGCAGTCTCAACCGCCAGGAGATCGTGGATGCGATCGCCGACCAGTTACAGAGTAAGTACCTGGAGAAGGAAGACTTAGTGGGGCCGGACGTGATGCGCCAGACGGAGCGCATCGTGATGTTACAGGTGATCGACAACCAGTGGAAGGACCACTTATTGTCGATGGACGAGTTGAAGCAGGGCATCGGCAATCGGGCCTACGGGCAGAAGGACCCGC
>JBEKDV010000280.1:0-10487 GCA_050014175.1 Candidatus Solibacter sp.
GGCAAGGCTTTCAACGTGCAGTTCCAATCGAACGAAGGCAAGCTGGATTACGTCTGGCAGACCAGTTGGGGCGTGAGCACGCGGCTGATCGGCGGGCTGATCATGACGCATTCCGACGATAAGGGGCTGGTGCTGCCGCCGAAACTGGCGCCCATTCCAACGGTGTTGGTGCCGATTTACCGCAAAGACGAAGAGCGCGCCCAAGTGCTGGAAGCCGCGCACCGCATCGCCAAAGAAGTGGGCGCGAAGGTGGACGACCGCGACGGGCAATCGCCGGGCGCCAAGTTCTTTCACTGGGAGCGGCGCGGGGTTCCGACCGTCCTGGAACTAGGGCCGCGCGATCTGGCCGGCGGCAAGATCGTGCTCAAGCGGCGCGATACCGGCACGAAAGAGCCCATCGACCAGACGGCGCTCGCCGGCAAGCTCACCGCGGCGCTGGCCGATATCCAGACCAGCCTGTTCACGCGCGCCAAAGAGCGCATGAAGGCCAACACCGTGCTGGCCAATTCCATCGCGGAAGTGGAAGCCATCCTGCAGGACGCCACGGCGGAAAAGGGCGGCGGCAAGTTCGTCATGGCGCACATCAAAGACGACCCCATTTGCGACGCGCGCCTGAAGGAATTCAAGGCCACGGTGCGCAACATTCCGCTGGTGGACGCTTTCGACGGGCCGGGCAAGTGCATCGTCACCGGGGAGACGGTGGACCGGCGAGCGGTGATCGCCAAGGCGTATTAGGCGCCTGCCCGGTATAAAATGGATTCGATGAGCGACGAAGCGATCAACGAAGCTGACAACGAAGCGCCGCGGGAAGAGCCCCGCATGCCCCTGCCCCCGGCATCCTTCCTGTTCCTGGTGCTCTCTTTGCGGGCGCAGTGCGAGATCCAGCTTGGCCTGATGCACTACGGCGAAGAAGAAAAGCCGGAGCCCGATCTGGAACTGGCGCGGCATACCATCGACCTTCTGGCCGTGCTGCTGGAGAAGACCAAGGGCAATCTCGGCATGGAAGAACACCGCATGCTGGAGAATTCCCTCACCGAACTGCGTTTCCGCTACGTGCAGGTGTCCGACGAGGTGGCGAAGGCCGCGGCCCCGAAAGCCTGAATGCCATCGCCGCCCTGCAAAATCACGGTACTGGGCTCGGGGACGAGCGTGGGCATTCCTACCATCGGGTGTCATTGCGCCGTATGCACATCGTCCGATCCGCGGGATAACCGGCTGCGGCCCTCGATCCTGGTGAGCTACGAAGGGCGCAACGTGCTCATCGACACCACGCCGGATCTGCGCACGCAGGCGCTGCGCGCGCGCATCGACCGCCTGGATGCGGTGCTGTTCACGCACGCCCACGCGGATCATCTGATGGGCCTGGACGACGTGCGTCCGTTCAACTTCGGGCAGAAGGAGCGGATCCCGATCTTCGCGGCGCCAGCGACCATGGCGGCGATCCAGCGCTGCTTCCAGTATATTTTCGACGGCGGCAAGAAGGAGTCGAACATCCCGAAACTGGAGGCGCGGGTGATGGACGGCGCGCCGTTCGATCTTTACGGCATGGAGTTTCAACCGGTGCCGATTCTGCACGGCAGCCAGACGATTTATGGCTTTCGCTTCGGCGGGGCGGCCTATCTGACCGACCACAGCGACATCCCGGAATCCTCGCTGGCCATGCTGCGTGGGCTCGACGTGCTCTTCCTGGATGCGCTGCGCTACAAGCCGCACCCCACCCATTCCACCGTGGAGCGCTCCACTCGCACGGTGGAATGCCTGGGACCGCGGCGGGCCTATTTCACGCACATCTGCCACGACCTGGCGCACGAGCGCGCCGAAAGTATGTTGCCGCCGCACATTCGGCTGGCCTACGACGGCCTGGAAATCCAAGTGGCGGGGGTGCGGTAGGCATGCAGGTCTATCGCAGCCTGGCCGGGCTCCCGCGCGATTTCGGACCCAGCGCGCTCTCCATCGGCAACTTCGACGGCGTGCATTCCGGCCACCGGCGAATCCTGCGCCGGGTGAAAGAGATCGCCGCGGAACGGGGCTGGAAAGCATCGGTGCTGACGTTCGATCCGCACCCTACGCGCGTGGTGGCGCCGGGCCGCACGCCGCCTCTGTTGACTTCACCGGAGCGGCGCGCCGCGCTGATGCGCGAGGAAGCGATCGAGCAGGTGCTGATCCTGCCGTTCACGCGCGAACTGGCGGACCTCACGCCGGAGCAGTTCGTCGAGCGGCTGCTGGTGAATGCGCTGGGAGCGCGCGCGGTGCTGGTGGGCGATAGCTTCCGCTTCGGACACGGGCAGGCGGGCAACGTGGCGGTGCTGGCGGAACTGGGACGCAGGTTCGGCTTCGCCACCGAGATCGTTCCCGCGGTCGCCTGGCGCGGGCGCGTGGTGTCGAGCAGCGGCATCCGGGAATTGCTCCGCGCGGGAAATGTCTCGCTGGCGGCGCGCTTTCTGCAACACGCGTACAGCCTGGAAGGCGAGGTGGTGAAGGGGCGCGGCGTGGGATCCCGCCACACGGTGCCGACGCTGAATCTGGCGACGCGGGCGGAAGTGATTCCGGCGAGCGGCGTCTACATCACGCGCACGCGGGACTGCGCCGACGGCCGCGTGTGGAATTCCGTCACCAATATCGGCACCCGTCCCACCTTCGGCGCGAGCGGCGAGCTCACCATCGAAACTTTTCTGCTGGACGCGCCAGGGGGCGAGACGCCGCAGCGCATCCGCGTGAAGTTTCTGCGGCGCATCCGCGAGGAGCGCAAGTTCGATAGTCCGGAGGCTCTGCGGGAGCAAATACTCAGGGACGTGCGCGTTGCGCAGGCCTGGTTCCGGCGCGCCCAAGCGTGGACAGGACGGGCATGCACTTCCTGCTGAGCGGGTTCAAGATCGTCCTGATGGATCTGCTGCTCGCGGGGGATAACGCGCTGGTGATCGCCATGGCGGTGCGTTCCCTGCCGCGGCATGAACGGCGCATCGGCCTGATCGGCGGCGCCGGCGCCGCGGTGGTGTTGCGGGTGGCGCTGACCGCGGTGGCGGCGCGCCTGCTGACCATTCCGTATCTGCAGATCGCGGGCGGACTGCTGATCCTGTGGATCGCGGTCAAGGTGCTGATCGACGCCAGCACACCGCCGGACGCGGCGCCCGCGCCGAGCCGCTTCCTGCAAGCCATCTGGTACATCGTGGTGGCCGACCTCACCATGTCGACGGACAACGTGCTGGCTATCGCGGGCGCGTCCAAGGGCAACTTCTGGCTGATCGCGTTCGGCCTCGCGTTGAGCATTCCGTTCATCGTGTTCTCCAGCAATCTGCTGTCGAAACTGATGGATCGCTTCCCGGCGCTGATTTACCTGGGCGCGGGCATCCTGGGCCAGGTGGGCGGCGAGATGATTCTCACCGACCCCTTCGTGGTGCGTCTCTGGCACCCGGGGGATGCAGTCCGCTGGACGGTGGAGGCGGTGCTGGTGATTGTCGTGATCGTCGCCGGCAGGATACTCTCGCGAAGTGGCGGCCGGGACGCCGGCGCGGAGTAGGCACGCGACTTGCCTTGGTGGGGCAGGCGCTTTCGCCTGCCAACTACGGCGTCTGAGGGAGCTGGCCCCTACCTCAGCCCGGCCTGCGTCTTCTTGGGAAGTTTGGCGAAAATCAGGTCGTAGGCGTGCCGCAGAAGGCGCTTCAACTCGGGCCTCGGGATGGCGTCTTCGGTTTCCAGCGCCACCCATTGGGCGCGCGCCAGGTACGGCGCGGGAATGATCCCTTCGCGCTCGCAGAGTTCCGCGAAATCCTCGGGCGAGCATTTGAAGGAAAGCCAGGTGGCGGCGGGCTCCAGCGCCGCGATAGCGTATATTTTGCCGCCGATCTTGAAGACCAGGCTTTCCCACTGCACCGTTTCGGTGGTGTGCGGCAGGGTCATGCAATATCGGCGCAGCCAATCCACTTCCATGTTGGGCCTGGATCCTATTTGTATCAGGTTTGCGGATCGTCACGGGGGACGCCGGGGCGAGGAAGCTGCGAAATGCATCGCGAGTTCGATTACAATGTAAGGCTATGCCGAACTATCGAGTCTTCCGCATGAAGGATTCGCCGCGGCAACAGTTCCGTTGGGCGCCCCACGTTTCCGGACCTGCCAACGCCAAGCCGAAGGACTTCGAATCTGCGGGCGAAGTGGAAGCGCTGCACGAGTATGACGCGTGGCGCATTCTGCGCGAAGCCGGCACGCCGCTGGCCGTGGGCGACCTGTTGGAATCGGCGGATGGCCAGTTGCGCATCTGCAAGTACGTGGGATTCGAACCGGCGCAGTGGGTACTTCCCGAACCCAAGCTACACATTCCGGTCGAGGCCGAGTCCGCCAGCCCGTCCGTCACCACGTAGGAGGCCCGAATGATGCGCGACATCCGTCTGGGCGACGATATCGACGATTTTTGCGTGCGCTGCAAGCGCGTGATGAACCACAATGTGGTATCGGTGTTGAACGGGCAAGCGGCCAAGGTGCGCTGCCGCACCTGCCACAGCGACCACGATTTCCGCCACGAGCAGGCGCCACCGCCGAAGGTGGATGCGCGCAAGGCGGCGCTGTTCAACGAGGTGCTGAAAAAGGTGGCTCCCGGCGAGGTCCCCGCCGTAGTGGACGAAGCCGAACTGGAGATTATCCCGGAACTGGATGGCGATGCGGATGTCGAAACCGATGCCGATGCGGCCTCGGAAGTGGAAGCCGAAGCGCCCGTACCCCTGCCCACAGTGAAACCGGCGCCCAAGCCGAAAAAAGGCCGCGGCCGTCCTAAAAAGTAGCTACCGGCATGATCGCCAGACGCACTTTACTCGCCGGCTTCCCGGCCGCACTCGCCGCCGCACGCACGGCGGCGCCTCCGTCTCCCTACGGCGCCATCCCCAGCCCGCGGCAACTGGCCTGGCACGAGCTGGAGTTCACCGCCTTCCTGCACTTCACGGTGAACACGTTCACCAATAAGGAATGGGGTTACGGCGACGAAGACCCCAACCTCTTCAACCCCGAAAAATTCGATGCCGACGCCATTGTGAGCGCGCTCTCCAGTGCCGGCATGCGCGGCGTGATTCTCACCTGCAAACATCACGATGGCTTCTGCCTGTGGCCCACCAGGACCACGGATCACTCGGTGGCGAACAGCGCGTGGCGCGGCGGCAAGGGCGACGTGGTGCGCGAAATCTCGCAAGCCGCGGCGGGCCACAAGATGAAGTTCGGCGTCTACCTTTCGCCGTGGGACCGCAACAACGCGCAATACGGCGCGCCCGAGTACATCAAGACTTACCGCGCGCAGCTCAGCGAACTGCTCACCGGATACGGACCCATCTTCGAGGTCTGGCACGATGGCGCTAACGGCGGCGATGGCTTCTACGGCGGGGCGCGCGCCACTCGCACCATCGATAAGAACACTTACTACGATTGGCCGCGCACCTGGGAAGCCATCCGCGCCATGCAGCCCGACGCGGTGATATTCAGCGACGTGGGACCGGACGTGCGATGGGTGGGCAACGAACGCGGCGTCGCCGGCGACCCATGCTGGGCCACTTTCGATCCGGTGGGCGAAGATGGGGGACCGGCTTCGCCGGGCAACGTGCGCACCACCGAATCCGGCAGCGGTCAGCGCCATGCATCGAAGTGGCTGCCCGCCGAGTGCGACGTATCGATTCGTCCGGGCTGGTTCTGGCACGAGGCGGAAAACGCGCGCGTAAAGAAGCCCGCGCAACTGACCAGCCTCTACTATCAATCGGTAGGGCGCGGCGCCACCCTGCTGCTCAACGTCCCGCCCAACCGCGATGGCCTGCTCTCGGCGGAGGATATCGCCTCGCTCCAGGGCTTCGGCGCGTACCTCAAGGGGACCTTTGCGCAGAACCTGGCGGCGCGCGCCAAAGCCGATGCCACCCACGTGCGCGGCAACGACAAGCAATTCGGTCCCGCGCACCTGCTGGACGGGCGGGCCGACACGTATTGGGCAACGGACGACCGCGTCACCAGCGCCGATGTGACCATCGATCTGGGGCGCCCGGTGAAGTTCCAGGTGATCCGCCTGAAGGAAGCCATCGGCTTGGGGCAGCGGATCGACGCGTTCACGGTGGAGCGCTGGCAATCCGATTCCTGGGAGCCGGTCGCGTCGTCCACTAGCATCGGGCCGCGGCGATTGATTCGCCTCGACGCGCCCATCATCGCCACCCGCCTGCGCTTGCGCATCGCGCAGGCCTCGGCGAGCCCCGCGCTCCGCGAGTTCGCCGTGTTCTCGGAAGCCGCTCCGGGTTGATCGCCTTGCCCCTGCTTTTCCTCTACTGGTTCTTCGCCGGCCCGGCGCTGCTGCTGGCGGCGCTTTCGTTGCGCGGCGAGCTCAAACGCGCGCGATACGTAGCCCAAAGGCTGGCAGAGAAACCCGAGAATCTGCCGCCCGCCACGGTGATCGTGCCGGTGAAGGGTGACGACGAAGGCTTGCGGGAAAACCTGGCCGCGCTGGCCGCGCTGGATTATCCCGATTACGAGTTGATCGTAACGGCGCACTCGGCCGGCGATATCCCGGTGGGCGTGCTGCCCGCGCGGGTGAAGGTGGTGCTGGCGAACGGCGCGGATTCCGGGGGCTCCGAGAAGATTCAAAACCTGCTGGCCGCCGTACGCGCCGCGGGCAAACGCACCGAGGTGCTGGCCTTCGCCGACTCCGACGGCCGCGTGACCAGAGGTTGGCTGCGCGCCCTGGTGGCCCCGCTCGCCGAACCGGGCGTCGGGGCTTCCACGGGCTATCGATGGTTCCTGCCCGATCCGCCCGATTTCTGGTCGCTGATGCGCGCAGTTTGGGATGCGGTGGCGGCGGGGACGATGGGCGCGGGCGATAATCGTTTCGCGTGGGGCGGCGCCATGGCCATGCGCAAGGAGATGTTCTTCCAAGCACGCGTCCCCGAGTACTGGCAGGGCGCGCTGAGCGACGATTACGCGCTCAGCGACGCGGTGCATGCCGCGGGGCTGGCCATCGCATACGCGCCGGGTGCGCTCACCCCGTGCCTGGAGCACACCACCGCCGGCCGTTTCTTCGGCTGGATCCACCGCCAGATGGCGATCACGCGGGCTTACGCCCCGCGGTTGTGGTGGCCCGCCCTGGTGGCGCACATCTTCTACTGCGGGGCCATGGCGGCGTCCATCGTGGCGTCGATCCGGGGCAATCGCCTGGCGGAGTGGGCGCTGGTCGTCCAGCTCTCGCCGGGGATGTTGAAGGGGCTGAATCGCGCCACGCTGGCCAAGGCCGCGCTGCCGGAGTACGAGCCGTGGTTCAAGCGCCACATCTGGGTGCATGCCTTCTGGGTGCCGCTGGGAACGTGGGTGTGGCTGATCGCGCTGGCGGCGTCGGCCTTCGCGCGCAGTATCGAATGGCGCGGGCGGCGGTATGCGTTGCAGCGCGGGGGGCGGCGTTAGAATACGGAGTCCGAGGGTTACTATCGGAAGGGAGTTTCACATGAGCATACGGAGAGTGGGCGTGCTGGCGCTCGTCGTGGCGAGCATAGGGGCGGGCGCGGCGGCGGGCGCGACTTGCGGGGGGCACGGGACGCGAGAGAGCCTGTTGGTTTCGACCGGGTGGCTGGCCGACCACATCAAGGACGCCAACCTGGTGGTGCTGGCGGTGGGGGAGAAGGCCGACTACGACGCCGGGCATATCGCGCGGTCGCAGTGGATCGAATTCAGTTCGGTGGGGGTGAAGGGACCTACCGGTCTCACCCTCGAACTGCCGCCCATGGACAAGCTGACCGAAGTTTTTTCCAAGCTCGGCGTGAGCAACGATTCGCGCGTGGTGGTCTACCGGCTCAAGGACTGGGTGACGCAGGCGGCGCGCGTTGTTTTGACGCTGGACGCGATGGGGCTCGGCAAGAATGCGGCCCTGCTGGACGGCAGTCTGGCCACGTGGAAGGAGGAAGGGCGGGCGACCTCGCAGGATGCACCGGTGGTCGGGCCGGGGAAACTGACGCCGTGCCCGCAGAGCGACGTGATCGCGGACCTGGACTTCGTGAAAGCCAACCTGCATCAGGGGGGAGTACGCATTCTGGATGCGCGCGACCCGAAGGTCTATAGCGGCGAAACTACGCGCGCCGGGATGCCGCCGGGCCACATACAGGGCGCGGGCAACGTGTATTACGCGGGGCTGCTGGATGCCCGGACCGGCAAGCTGAAGCCGGTGGAGGAACTGGAGGCCAAGTTCCGCGATGCGGGGGTGAAGCCGGGGGATCGAGTGGTGACTTACTGCTTCATCGGCCAGCAGGCGAGCGAGTTATACCTGGTGTCGCGCTATCTGGGCTACGACACGCGGCTCTACGACGGCTCTTGGGATGAGTGGAGCAAGCATCCGGAGCTGCCGGTGGAGATGGCGGTGGGCGAGAAGAAGTAGATGCGCGAGTTATCCTAGAGGGTATGAGGATAGCTGCTTTGGCGGCGCTGGCGGTGGCGGTACTGCGGGCACAGGAGGTTTCGCCGTGCCAAAACACGCCCGCCTATGCCACATGCGAACTGGTCTTCGAGCTGAGCGAGGCGGCGGCGGCGAAGCATCCCGAGCCCTATAAGACGGTCGATTTGAGGGCGGAATTCCGTTCCCCGCGCCACCGCACGCTGGCGCTGCCGGCGTACTGGGACGGCGGGCGGCGGTTGGTGGTGCGCTTCGCGCCGACCGAGGCGGGCGATTGGGATTACCGGCTCGCCAGCAACCTCCCGGAGTACGACGGCAAGACGGGGAAATTCACGGCGGCGGCATCGGGATCGCCGGGATTCATGCATCCGGAGAACGTGCACCATTGGGCTTACTCCGAGCGCGACGCGCGCGGGCTGTATCAGGCCCACCTGTGGATGGGCGCGACCGAGATGGGCTTCGCCTTCGAAGACGACGCCACATTTCGCGCGGTGGCCGATGCGCGCGCGGCGCAGAAGTTCAACCACCTGCGCGGATTCATCGGCGGCGACGCTGCCGATAGCGCGTTCCAAGGCCCGGACGCGCCGAATCTGGAGCACTTCCGGCGCCTCGACCAGCGCATACGCTACCTCAACGCCAAGGGCATCACGGCCGATCTGATTCTGGCCGTGGACGGCGCGGCACTCATCAAGGCCTTTCCTTCGTGGGAGCAGCGCCGCCGCTTCCTACGCTACCTGGTGGGCCGCTATGCGGCCATGAATATCACCTGGCAGGGCGTCGAGTATTTCGAAGATTCCCTGGACACGCGGGCGCTCCTCAAAGAGGCCGGCAAGGTGCTGAAGGAAATGGACGGCTACCAGCATCCGCGCACGTCGGGTGCGCGCGTGACCTCGGCGCCGCTGCTCGACGACGGTTGGATGGACTTCGCCGCCTACGGCAACACGGACGACCAAATCGGCGCCATCGAGCACCAGCTTTACGGCGTGCCGTTCGTCAATCTGGATTGCGGGCGCGAGGACTCTGGCGCGGGCAAAAGCGCTCCCGGCGACCTGGATACCGCGGCCTTCCGCAAGCGGCTGTGGAACGCCACCATGAACGGGCAATCGGTCACCTATGCCAACACGGGAGCCGGCGCCCAGTACGCCAACTCGCCGGGGGCGAAGCAGATGACCGTGTGGTACGACTTCTTCTTCAACGACACGCGCTACTGGGAACTGGAGCCGTACTTCGACGTGGACGGCGGGAGGGCGCTGGCGCTGGAGGACACCGAGTACGTGGTCTATGTGGAGAAGCCGGGGCCGCTCGAGCTGGTGGTGGAGAAGCATGGGTACGATATCTACTGGGTCAACCCCATCGATGGCCAGTTCACTAAGGCCAAATTCAAGGGCGACCATTTTACCGGCGCGCCGCCCAACACGTCGCACGATTGGGTGCTGCACGTGGTGCGCGAGGGGCGCGTCGAAGGCATGAACAAATCGTACAAGTTCGAATCGCGCGACATTGTCATGCAGGAGGTGGAGTCGAACAGTCCCAAGGTGCCGTTCACCATCGAGCACCCGGTAGAGGATCTGCATGTTCGGGTGTCGCCGCCGTTCGCCGCCAAAATGACCAAGGAAACGCGCGCCACGCGCAGCATGATGTGGCTGTGGACGGGCGAGGTTTCGGCCGACGGGCAGGGATATCGCGTGCTGGCCACCGGGCAGAAGGGCGTGATGCGGCCGCTGGACGGCATCGCCAGGAATTTTCCGGCGGTGATGCATCTGCGCGCGTATGGCATGAACGCCAACGGGAAGGTGTACGCGGTGGACCGGGCGTTGGGACTCGAGCCGTGATGCCGCTGATTCTGGCGGTGGATACGACGAGCGAGTATGGCAGCCTGGCCCTGGTGCGCGATGGCGAACTCCTGGAGGAAGCGCTGCTGCACGCGCCCGGCGGCTTCAGCTCGGTGCTCTACGGGGAGTTGCAGCGCCTGCTGGAGCGGCACGGCGTGAAACTGGCGGAGGTGGCGTGCTTCGCGGCGGCGTCGGGTCCGGGCACGTTCACCGGCGTGCGGGTGGGGCTGGCCTGCGTGAAGGGACTGGCGGAGGCGATGGGGCGTCCG
>JBEKDV010000281.1:0-11580 GCA_050014175.1 Candidatus Solibacter sp.
CAATAATCGTTGAAACGAACAGCGCGACCCGTGACGAGTTGTAACCTAAACACTTAACGTGCACCGACTAGCCACCTGCCCAAAACCTCCCGAGTCTCGTTCGGTGTCTTTCCTGTGATCAGGAAGTCCGATTGTTTTCCATTCGTACTAATAATTGTGACCCATCCCGACGGTAATACGCCCCTGACTTTGCCCGATCTGTTTTCGTTAAGCTGCCCACGGACACCGTTAAATATGCTCCTAACCGTAGCTCGTGAAAAGCTCAACGTGTGAGTACGAGACGTGAACGTCAGCGTATCATCTCCAAATTGAAATTGCCCACGACAGGAGCCGAACGTGTGCTTGTGATCGGCGACCATCGCCGTACGCACAAGTCGTTCAACCTTATTACCGAACTCGTCCCGTACCGTAGGTTTTCTGCTGTCCGGCACCACGGCCCGCGGCAAGGGCGTAGTGACCGCGATTGTAAGTGTTCGAGAGGTGGAACCTCCTGGCCCCTCCGCGATCAATGTCAACTGAATGTCCTGGGCCGGCTGGAGCACCTTCTGCCCAGTAAATCCCACCGCACCAAATCCTGGATCAAGACTGACTCGTTCAGCACCGCTCACAGACCACCGAAGTATAGCTGAACCACCGACGGGAACACTCACGCGATCCGCATAGAAGCCGTCGATAGTCGGCGGTGGTGGCAGAAACGTCTCGAGGGCGGCCACCGTCTTCGGACCGGCGCCGCGACTTCGTAATGCATCAACGAGACTCCTCGTTATATAAAACGCCAGATGCCTAGCCTGTATCTCGCCAGCCAGTGCATCATCGGGCATTCCTTTGAGATCGATCAGGGCCTCGATTTGGGCCTGCGAAAGTGCAGGAAGCTCTTGGACAGCCAGAGTCAAGAGTGGACAACACGCTACACAAACACCCAGTAAGACGAAAAGGCGTCGCATACACCTCCACTTACAAACGCTAATCGCGCCGAGTTTCGTGCGAAACGATCCGACCCGACCTCCACCTGACGATTGAACCCGGAGGAACTCGATTCCACCAACAGTATATTTCTTCCTTTACGTTTAGCCAAAGGTCGACGAAGGATACTCGTCTCGACGTAGGATCGCAGCGATTTCGGAACAGCCGTTCTCTTAGCGGGGCGCGGCGGCGCCCGGGACTAAACAGTTTTCTTATCATCACTTTATGCGCCTTGACAGATAACCTAGTACTGTTATGCTTACTGCATAAACATTAACTCTCAACACTAATGGGCGAACGTCATCAACCGGACCGCGAGCGGAATGAGATCCTCGATGCACAACTTCAAATCCGGACAGCATTGCACGAGATCCAGAATCAACTAACGGCGGCCCCAATCGGTTTGCCGAACCGCAACACTCTACGAGCTCTATTGTCGGCCGCATCTCACTTGAGCCAGCAACTGGGTACCGAAGCATCTCGCCGTCAGGAATTCCGCCAAAAAGTCGCGATGATCCTCGATGAATTGGAAAACTAATGGGACGGTCATTCCCGCTTCGACTCTGCGCCTCCACGTTCCCTCCCGATCTGCGTCTTCATCATTTCCATCTCAGACTGCATCAGTCTGAGATGTTTCTCGATGTCACTAAGACGGTGTTGAGCACGGTCTGCTTTCCTATATGCAACAACGCTGGCCGCTGCCGCGACTATGTCGGCCAGCGTAAGAGCCACAACTGCAAGTAGCAGAGTTACATTTCGACGTGACACGACGGATGCATTATTAGAGGCAACGCCCGTATCGTCACTCACTGGCGGGCTGATCACCGGTATGGGTTCACACCGCGTGCCAGCAAAGAAACCGGAAGTGCACCGTGTCGGATCAACGACCAGGGCAACCTGCCACGGCTTTTGGTACATTTGATGGTTCTCTTTGTCCGTGCTGGACATAAAGATACCGTGCCCAGGATGTGTGTGAAACCAGCCAATCTTGAGGAAGCCTTTCGTGCCAGAGGTTTCTTCAAAAGCGTGGTCCATTCGAATGAGTTCTTCCGCAGAAACCTCGACGAATGTCGCAGTAGATGCCTGAAGTCTTTGAGCAGGAATGAATTCACGCACGACCGTGCGAAGTTTTCCGTTCGGCGTGCGGAACACTTCGCCCAGAAGGAGGCCAAAGACCTCGGTAAGTTTGTGCCTGACAGCATATTCCATGATGCGGCCCAAAATGTCAGATGAACAATGAACCGCGAATGCAGAGGCGTGGTTGTCCAATTCAGAACCTACTGTCCGAACTGGCGGTTCTGCAATTGTTCCTGGTACGAATAGTTTTCCCATGTCGTGCATTAGCAACATCCTCTTTAGCGGACGATTGACCCCGGAACGAAAGCTTTCTTAATTTGGCCAGGAAGAAACTTGTCGAGTGAAGGAAGAGCCGTCCGATCAACGGGGAATGATCGGAGGTTTGCGGAGTACCAGGGAACCGCGGCGCGGTTGGCTGCACTGTTTTCGTTGATAAATGCCGGTTCAAACTTGATCATCCGCGCTATCCTCAAGACAAATCGCCCCAACGATTCAGATGGGACATAGTCCCCGATACAGATTCGGCCATCGGTATAGACATTAGGGTGAAAGATAGAAACACTCGTGAAGTGGATATCGTTAGCCGTGACGATTTCCGGGTATGCAGAAGGAGGCGCAAACTCGACCGTATGGATATGGTTCGGACTAGAGTAGACTGGCGCTCCACCGCGCAAGGTCATGACACTCTTGAGCCGAAACTTGAAGATGAAACGTTCTGGTGTGGACGGCGTAAAAGCCTCAAAATCAAATACACCGCCACGCAGACGGCAGAGTTCTTGGTATCCCTCTTGCAGGACCCTTCGCCTCACTCGGGGATCAACCATCGCAAGCCCCCTCGCTGGGCTAGAACAACATTGACGATATCATTGTTGGCGACACCGCCCGACGCGAGCGTAGCCTCGTCGTTGGCCAATTCGGCCTTACCCTTAATTTCCAGTACATAATGTTGTCCGGCCTTCGGCGGCGGGACAAAATTATGTTGCTGGAGGTTATCGATCGCCTCCCGAACAGTCATAGTGTCGTCCACCTGCGTATTTGGCATTGTGTCGCCAGTAACTGGGTTCCGAAACGTAATCGTCACGATGGGCATGTTTCAGCTTTCTCCTCTTCAGTTGCACCCACGATGGCGGCGTCATCCGACAATTCGACAAGTCGGGTCTCGACGCCGTTATCGGCGTACAGCGCAGCGAGACGGGGCACACCAAGATCCACGAGGCGCATAGTTAAAATCTGGTTGTCGGCGGACACGGCGAGTGTGTCCTGGGTTTCGATCCCGATTGAGTCCGCGCTATCACACGAGGCGCAAAACAGGTCGGTATCGCGACACTTGTGAGACGGCCGCAGCACCGAGCGACCGAGGCCGCAACGCGGACACCGGAGGCGGGTGATGAACGGAGACGGCAACCGAACAGACCAAGAAGGGCCGAGGGCAGACAGCAAGGCACCCGCAGAATCAGACGCGCCAACAGGCAGCTCAAACAAGGCAGGCGGAGGCAAGGAGCAGGTGAGACAGGCCGGATTCCTAATCAGTTCGAGAACATCAAAATCATTAGTCTCACCAAACCACGAGATGACATGCCCAAACGGAACCGTCTTGCCCTGCAAGAATTTAATCGCCTCCTGACAGATCAGGGCACCCACGAAAGCGGAACTAACCTGCACGGTGGGCACAATCTCCTCCGGCGAATAGGACCGGAGAACGTCAAGGCAGGCGTACCGCCTACGGAGAGACCGCCTTTCCCCCGCACCCACAGCACAGTCCATGCAGGCACCAAACCCAGTACGGTGGAGCTGAACCCGTCCGCCAAGCTCACGGATGCCCCCATCAATAAACGGGACGCCTAGTTGATAGCACCATTTCCCGATTGCAACTCTCGCCTCCAGATTATCTAGGCACCCAAGAACAACGTCCATCCGGCGAAGATACCCCCCGCCAAGGTCCCAAACGACATCGAGTTCGTGACCTTTTACAGTCGCGATTGGGTTCACGTTCAAAACCTTCGTTCTCTCCGCTGCCACAATCGCCTTCGGTTTGCCAAGCGATTCTGGTCCAAACAAGATGGTACGACTGAGATTGGACAATTCGACTTTGTCTAGGTCGAAAGCGTGGAGATGGCCCACACCCATCAAGGCCAAGTTCTTGAGAACCTCGTTGCCGAGTGCGCCCGCGCCGATCACTGCCACGTTGGCTCGGTTTAAGCGGTCCTGTCGCCACCAGGCGATTCGCTCCTGACGATCCGTGGCAGTTTCCATTCAAATCTCGAATTTGTACAAGTATAGCAGTCCTTGAAGCCGTTTCTTAGCTTGATCCTGAACAGGACTGTGCATTGGCTCTTCCTACTGGATGCCCAAAATCTCAATTGTTTTCAATATGCGAGTGCGTAACACGCCGGCTTCGACGTTGCCTGGGTCGGTATGGAGGGCGCGATCACACGCGGCGACCGCAGCTTTGTATTCGCGCTGCGTGTACAATTGTTGTGCCGCTTCAAGCTCGGTCGTGACCATGCGCTGAATGTCGGCCTCGTCTCGCTCTATGACAAAACCATTCGCCGCAACCTTCACACCATCAATAAAAATACTCACACTATAATTGCCTGGGCTAAGGGTACTGTCGAGAGCGGTCAACCTATTGAAATAAGATGAGTTGACCCAATCCGCCTCGACGAATGACGACGATTTGGCTTGGTCCTTCAGCGCATCATCTGGACCATACAGATAGGTCACTATCGTGAATGCCTGCCGGGAGCCCCTTTGCCCATGCTGCAGATTGAGCTCCCAGAGAATAAAGCGTCCGGCCTCAGTCCGAAATCGCGTCCCGTAAACACGCTCATTCTTTGCTGGAGCGACCGCTCCGGCCACAAAAAAGTTGAACGTGCTGACTTGGGCGTTCAATGCCTGTACATAGCCTGTTGGATTCATAGTCGGAGAATCAACTGGCCACTCCAGTGTCGGTATCGGTGTCGGTATCGGTATCGGTGTCGGTGGGGGGGCGGAGGAAGAGATCGGGCTGGGCACGCTGTTACCGCGTGATGTGAAAGCAATAAATCCGCCGATTGCCAAGAGTAGTGCCAGCACGACGAATACGATCACTCCGGACCCTGTCGGCGAATCTGATTGACCTCGCCGTTCGACCTCTCTATGCCCAGTATCCTCGCTGGTACCGTGGACGATCCGCGGCGGTCGGAATACTGTGGATTGTGGGACAACTCTAGTCGCTCCGGTCCCGTTTCCGCCGCGCGTCTGCAGCGGCGCTAGCCCGCATTTTGCGCAACCTCGGACTGTGAAAATTGCCGCGCAAGGAGCGTGGTACTTGCATCCACAACGAACGCACTCGACGAGGCCTTCTCTGTAAGGATCTTCCGAGAGCGGTGCGTCTTGGGCCGGGCAGTAGAGTTGCGCCATGTACGAGCGATCACAGTTTATCAAATCAAGTCGAGGAGGTATAGCTGCCACCGTGAGGCTCCTGAGACTGCCGTATCCCAGAACCTCCAGTCGCCGTAGTCGATCCAAGTCCATCAACAGTGTGCCCAACCCAGGATTACTCACAGAAAGGCGGGCCAAGCAAATGGCTGATGCTCTACGGCAAGGTATCGGGCGATGAATGGAGTTTGATCCGTGAAGGGAAGACCGGATCGAAGGACACAGCTACAAAATCATCTACAATCAGTTCTGGGAGAAGATGGGAAGCCGCCCGTAAATCATTGAAAACATTGGTCGGGCTGCCGAGATTTGAACTCGGGACCTCTTGCACCCCAATCAAGGTGCCGTTTTTGGTTGTACCTTGTTGTTGAATCTTGGGGAAAGCCACAGCTACAAATTCATCTACAGCGGGTTTTTCACTGCCGACCTAGATGTCCGTAAACTACTGATTCTATTGGTCGGGGCGGGGCGATTTGAACGCCCGACCCCCCGCGCCCAAGGCAGGTGCGCTACCAGGCTGCGCTACGCCCCGACATTCTACGCCTTTGATTTTAAACCACTTTCTTCGCTACCGCAATTGCCACCTGTCGTGACCGTGTCAAAGCCGTAACAAGACTCCGGATCGCTCACGCCGCGGTCAGCTTTTGGCCTTCGGTGCACTGATACGAACCGGCGCGCACGTTTTTGAATTCCTGCACGGCGCCGCTGGGCCACTCGATGACCAGGCGGCCCGCAGCGTCGCGTTTGCCGAGCCCGAAGGTCAGCGTCAGTTCGGATTGCGACAGGTAGCTGGAACCGGACTTGACCCGGCGGGACTGCGCGCCATCGGGAGCGAAGACGTGTACCACCGCGCCGATAGCGTCGCGATTCGATTTGCTGCCGGTCAGGCGCAGGCGCAGCCCCCGGTTGCCGGATAATTGTTCGTTGCGATAGAGGTACGCCGGGCCCTGGTTGGTGGTGATGAGAAGATCCACCGAGCCGTCGCGGTCGAAATCGCCGTACGCCAGGCCGCGGGCCACCTTGGGCGAGGCGAAAGCGGCGCCGGCCTGCGCGGCCACGTCGCGAAAGCCCCCCTTACCATTATTGAGGAAGAGGTGCGGGGGCTGTGCGTACCCCACGTTGCCGTGAATGCGGCGGACGGTTTCATCGATGTGCCCGTTCACGGCCACGAGGTCGAGGCGGCCATCCAGGTCGATATCCAGAAACGCGCAGCCGAACCCGAGGCTGGCGCGCGAAGCCTGGCCGACGCCGGCAGCCTGCGCCGCATCCTTGTAGGTGCCGTCGCGGGCGGGGCGGTAGATGGCCATCATTTCGTTGTCGAAGTTGGTGATGGCGATGCTCTCGGCGCCGGAGTTGTCGAAGTCGGCGGCATCCACGCCCATGCCGGCACGAGCTTTGCCATCGTCGCTGAAGGCCACGCCGGCGCGCACGGCCACGTCTTCGAAGGTGCCGTTCCGCAGGTTGCGATAGAGCTTGTTGGGCTGCGTGTCGTTGGCAATCAGGAGGTCGGGCCAGCCATCGCGGTCATAATCGAGCAGAGCTACGCCCAGCGATTTCGAGGTGCTGTCGAAGATGCCGCTTTTCGCCGTGACATCTTCAAACGTGCCGTTGCCGCGGTTGCGGAAGAGCCAGCAGGTTTCGCCGTGATAAGCCTCGGGGGTGCAATACGACTTGCGCTTGCCATCCACGCTACAGAAAACGTCGTGCGCCGCGGACCACTTGACGTAGTTGCAGACCAGGAGGTCGAGGAGGCCGTCGCGGTCGAAATCGAACCAGATGGCGGAGGTGCTGAAGGCGGCGCGGCCTCCCAGGCCGGCTTTTTCGGTGACGTCGATGAAGGCGCCGCGGCCATTGTTGCGGAAGAGGCGGTTCTGGCCGACGGCGGTCACCAGCAGATCGGGAAAGCCATCGTTGTTGTAGTCGCCGATGGCCACGCCCATGCCGTACATTTCCACCGCCAGGCCGGCGCGCTCGGTGACGTCGGTGAAGGTGCCGTTGCGGTTGTTGCGGTAGAGGTGCATGGTGGTGCGCTCGCGGCGGCGCCCGGTGTTGTCGGTGGCCCAGTCGGTGCCGTTGACCAGGAGAATGTCCAGCCAGCCATCGGCATCGTAATCGAAGAAGGCGCAGCCGGGGCCCATGGTCTCGGGCAGGTACTTGGCGCCGAATGCGCCGCTGTTATGGCGGAACTGGATACCGGCGGCGGCGGTGACGTCGGTGAGGCGGAAATCCAGGCCGGGCGCGGCGGCGATCGGAAGCGCGGCGCCGCCGGCCAGGAAGGTGCGGCGAGTCACGCGATGCTCACCAGGCCCTGGCGAATGGCGTAGACCACCAGTTCGGCGGTGTTGTGGATGCCCAGGGTCTGCATGATGTTGGCGCGGTGCACGTTCACCGTGTTGGCGCTGAGAGAGAGCACGGTGGCGATCTCTTTGTTGGATTTACCGTAGACGATCAACTGCAGCACTTCGAGCTCGCGCGTGGTCAATCCCGGCGGTGGGCCGGCCGGTTGGTCGAGCGAGCCCAGGCGCTGGTCGAGCACCTGCTTGCCGGCGGCCACCTGCTTCACGGCGGCCACCATTTCCAGATCCATGGCGTTTTTGAGAAGATACCCGCGCACGCCGGCCTCCAGGCAGGTGCGAACGTACGAAGCCTCCGCGTGCATGCTGAGGATCAGGATGGCGGTCTCCGGCGCCGCCTTCAAGATGTGGCGCGCGGCCACGGCGCCGTTCATGCTGGGCATGGCGAAATCCATGACCACTACGCGCGGCTTGAGCTCCGCGGCAAGTTGTACGGCCTGGTGGCCGTCTTCGGCTTCGCCGACCACGGTAATCGAGGGGTCGTCCTCCAGCATACGGCGGAAGCCGCGCCGCACCAGGCTGTGGTCGTCCACGAGGAGCACGGATATGCTCGGTTCAGTCATGGGTCTCCTGTATCGACTCGGGTACGGTGAGCCGGACCAGCGCACCGCCGGAACCGCGGTTTTCCAAATCCAGCAGGCCGTTCACCAAACCGGCACGCTCGCGCATCGAGACCAGGCCCATTCCGTAAGCATACGAGCTGGCGAAGCCGACGCCGTAGTCTTCCACTTCGAGCACCACGGATTCCGGCAGATACCGCAGGCGCACGGCCGCCCGGTTGGACTTGGAGTGCTTGGCGATGTTGTTCAGGGCCTCCTGCATCACGCGATAGAGGTGTATGGCGACGGCGCGGTCGAGCACGCGCGCCGCACCGGACTTTTCGTAGCGCACTTCAATGCCCGTCTGCTTCTGAAAACCCGGGAGGTATTGATCGAGCGCGCCTTCGAAACCGATTTCGTCCAGGATGACGGGGTGCAGGGCGCGAGACAGGGTGCGCACCTTTTCGAGAGTCGACTGCACGATTTCCTGCACCTCGCGCAGGTCGGTGCGAAGCGGGTCGGAATCGGCAAGGCGCCGGCCGGAGCGCTGGAGCATGGTTCCGATGGCGGTGAGGATCTGGCCGAAATCGTCGTGCAGGTCGCGGGAAAGGGAGCGGAAAGTGTTTTCCTGCATGGAAATCAGTTGTTGCGCCAGTTCGCTGCGCCGCGCCGAAAGCGCCGCCACTTCCTGGAACAGGCGGCGGTTGTAGTGCACCATGTAGAGGCTGGTGAGCAGAATCAACACCAGCATGGCCGCCACGAACAGGTAGACGTTGCGCTCCACCCCGGCGTAGACGCCGCGAATGCGCACGCCGGCTTGCTGCTCGGCTTCGTTATTCTGCACCAGCAGCCGCGCCACGGCGGTACTGAGCGCTTCCTGGCGCGCCTGGAGCGACAGGCGGACGAGGGTGCGGGCATCGGCCTCCTGACCGCTTTGGGCGAGCGCGAAGATGCGGTCGAGCGCGTCCCAGAATTGGCCCAGCGAGTCGCTCAGGTACTTGCTCTGTTCGGCGGCGCGGTCGAGGGGCGACGCCTGGGCTTCGCGCGCGAGCGCGTCTTCGAGATCGGTGCGCAGCCGGCGAAATTGTCCCTGCCAGGCGGTGAGGGGATAGGGCTCGCTGCCCTCCAGCATATCGCGCATGGCCAGGCCGAGCGAATTTAGGTTGTTCTGGATGCGCAGGAGGAGGAGCGAATCGGCGCGATTGCGGTCGATGATGCCGCCTTGCAGCCGTTCCAGGCCGCGGAGCTGCATCACCATGTAGCCCGAATAGAGGGCCACCGCGGAAAGCGTGATGGCCAGCCCCGCCAGCAAACGGACTGTGGGAGATCCAGGTTGGGACATACCGCTCTTACGAAGGGAAGCCTATCATGGTTGGCGGGTGGCTGTCACAGGCGCGAAGGTGGGGAGGGCGGCGAGATGCTGTCACTGCAAGTGCTTCACCAAGGGCTCGGGCGCGGGGGCGGACTTATTGCCCGTCAACCACTCCAGGCGTTCTTTCAGTTCTTCGGGCCGCGCCTGGCCGAGAATTCGGGCCACGATGTGTCCCTCGGCATCGAGGAAAGCGGTGGCTGGCACGGCGCCGCCCAGTTTGAGCTTGTCGAGATCGTCCCCGCTGGCGCCGTACCAGACCGCGAACGCGACCTTGTGTTCCGCCAGAAAGGCCGGGATCTTGGCCTTAGTCCCGGCATCGTCGAGCGACGCGCCGACGAACAGTACGCCGCGGGCGGAGTACTGTTTTTCCAGGTCCACGAGCATCGGCATTTCGTCGTTGCAAGGGCCGCACCAGGTGGCCCAAAAGTTGAGGACTACCGGTTTGCCGCGCAGATCGCGCAAACGAACCTTCCGGCCGTTGGCATCCTGCAACGTGAGGTCGGCTTTGGGCGCGTCAGCGCATAGCGCCAGCGCCGAGGCCAGTGCCGTCACAGTAACCAGCCGCATTATTTCTCCGTGTGGCCCTTGGCCGGCAGGCGGTAGGTGTAACTCAGTAGCCAGACGTAATCGGCGAAGGCGGCGTCGCCGTGCGTACCGAGTATCTTGTCGGGAACGCTGCGCGTGCGGTCGCGGTACACTGCTTTTCCGATGCTGGCCCGGCGGAAATGGCGAACCCGGGGCGGCGGAAACCGAGGTCGTTGCCGATCAGGTTGGCCGCCGGCACACCTTCCATGCGCGGACCAAACGTCAGCGAGAGGCCCTTGATGGCTGAGACGGGGTGCGACACGCCGGTCTGGAGCAGGTATTGGTCCTGAATCGCGTTGTAGGCGGTCAGCGGCTGGCTGAGCGCGCTGGCGCTGCGCAGCACGTTATTGGCGCCGCCCTGCGTGGCCAGGTAGTTGCCGGTGGTGTAGACGATGGTGTTGTGGACGAGGTCGCGGAACGCCTGCCACTGGAAAATCATGCCCCAACCGCCGCTGCCGGGTTGGATGGAGTAGTCCGCGGTGACCACGCTCGGCGCGGTTGCCGTGGCCGTGGTGAGCACGTTGTTCTGCACGTTGTCCTTGCCGGTGGGCGCCTGCACGCCGAAGCCAATGCTGATATTGCCACGTTTGGCGTGGCGTGGATTCCACAGCCAGCCCTGCGCCACCAGGGCGCTATCGCCAAGCCCCGCCGTGGTGGAAGTGTAGTAGGAATTGTTGGCGCGCCGGCTGGCGAACAACAGTGGCACGGTAAGTGTGAGGCTGATCCTTGGCGTAACCTGATAAGTCAGGTTGATATCTTCCAGGTTGATCTTGTTCATTACCTCGGTGCCCTGCTGCACGCGGTAAGTCTGTTCCACATCACCCACGAAATGCTTGTACGAAAACTGGTGGCGGTAGCCTACGGTGAGGTCCCAGTCTCCCGCCTCCAAATAACCGCCCTGGCTTTCCGGGGACATATCCAGCGAGCTGGACCGCGCCACGATACAGCCCTGCCCGCGCGCGGGAAGGGTGGAAAGAAATGCCAGCGTGAAAGGCAGTACGACGACAGACAGAGTGTTACACAGGTTTCGCATCGGAAACGTCCCTCCAGAGAAGTGATGCGATTATGCGGTGAATCGCGCGGCCGGGCAATAATCGGAATCTACTATGCCGGCGGGACAGGTTCGAAAAACCACCCTACTAATCGCTGTCCCAGTGGCGCCCCTGGTGGGGCAGGCGCTTTCGCCTGCCAACCCGGGGGCTCGATTGGGAGTTGGCAGGCGAAAGCTAGGGACTTGCAAAATTCCGGATCCAGAGCCCCTGGTTGGTGT
>JBEKDV010000282.1:0-10421 GCA_050014175.1 Candidatus Solibacter sp.
AAGATGCTTTCCCGATAGTACAGGCGCAGTTTGTCCGTGGGGCTGTAGTCGCCACGGTAGGTATCGAACCGTCGTGTTCCAGGAAGACTCTCCAGAAAGTTATAGTTGTAGTTTCCGTTGGTAATGCTCCGGTTCGTTATGTTCGGTAAGGGAAAGACTTGCAGTAACTTCTGTCCGTTGGGGTCGAGCCGGTTCTGCGGAACGATATTTCCCGGGAAGGGCGCGTGGCTCAATGGATCGGTGATGGGAACCAGCTTGCCGCTCACGTCCACCGTCTGCGAGAAGTCGCCTTGCCGCTCCAAGGCCGTTGGCACCGTCACCTGCTGAAGCGACCCCGGCTGGGTGGAATTGCTGAACTCCTGTCCAAAGAAGAAGAAGAGTTTGTCCTTCCATCGGGTGAACTTGCCGGGAATCGCGAAGGGGCCGCCGAACGTGTAGCCGGCGACATTGTAGCGGTAGAGAGGCCGCGCTTTGCCCGTTTTGTTGGCGAAGAACTCGTTCGCGTTCAGATCCTCGTTGCGCAGGTAGTCGTAGAGGGTCCCGTGAAATGCCGACGTCCCGGACTTGGTAATAGCGTTGATGATCGCGCCGGCGCTACGTCCATATTCCGCCTGATAGTTCGTGAGCAGCACTTTCACTTCAGCCACGGCATCCATGCTGACGGGCGTGAAGGATGCGTTGGTGCTCGAAGGATCGTTGCCCACCATGCCATCGGTGGTTTGGGTGGTGAGCCATCCGCGGACGCCGTTGACAGCGTTAGGCCCGCTCTGTTGCTGGAGGGTGGCAGGATCGGTGATGGGAACTACTCCGGGGAGCGTCTTGAGCAGTATCGTGAAATCCCGGGCGCGGGCCATCAGCATGTTCATTTGCTCCTCGTTGATCATTGCGGAGCGTTCGTTGCTGGTGGTCTGGACCGGAGTCTCCTGTCCGGACACGGTGACGGAATCCGTGAGGGCGCCGACCTCGAGTTGGATCGTGCCGGCGGAGACGCGCTCCGCCGCCGTCACTTGGAGTTGGGTCTTCTCTAATCGCTTGAACCCGAGCGCTTCCACAATCACGGAATACGTCGCGGGTTGGACTGACAGAAATACGAATCCTCCGGTTGCCTCGGTGGTAGCCGATTGCCGAAGCCCCGTGCCGGAGTTCACCAGCGTCACCGATGCGCCGGGGATGGCCGCTCCGGTGCCGTCGACGACAATTCCGCTTACTACGCCACTGATGGTCTGGGCGAAGACCGGCAGTGAAGCGAAACAGACAAGAGCCGCAAAAAGCGAGGCGAACGTCACCAATTTACTCTCTCGATCTAACCTCATACCCCTATGCCTCCCAGGCGCGCGATTTGAAATATTGGTAGCTGAGTATATGTCGGCGGGCTGTTGTTGTCGAGAAGGGAAACGACGGATACGACCGATCCGGTGGAATCGGTCACCCGGCCAGCGATTTGGCCGACATTGGCTTGCGCGACGGCAAACTGGCCCCCCAGCACGGCAACCACACCCACGTGAGTATAGCCCCACAGCCGCCGTTTCGATGCTTTCAAGATTTAGCGCTGCCGGACAAGCTTTTGCACGAATCGGCCACCGCTGGCGGCCTCAGGCGCCGCGCTCCACGATCCGGTCCACGCTGCGGAATTCTGGATTGATGTTGATGTCCTTGCGAACGCCGCGCGCAAACGTCTCGCGCCACGCTCCTGGAGACATGCCCGTGGTGCGGTGAAACACCCGGGTGAAATGGTGGATACTGCGGAAACCGACGATACTGGCGACCTCCTTCAGAGCGCAATCCAAATTGCGGATCAGACTCTTGGCCCGGTCAATTCGAAACTGCGTGACGTATTGCACCGGGGAGACGCCCAGAACGTCATGGAAGTGCCGCCGGAGGCTGCGTTCGGAGCAGCCCAGCTTGCCTGCCAGCCGGCGGACCGTGAGCGGCTCGGCGATGTGCTCGCTCACGAAACTCATGACCGCGCCGGAGAGCATATCGGCGCCGGCCACCTCGGTCTCCGTTCTGGACACAGGCGTGGCGGTCTTGCGCGCCGGGCTGATTCGCTGCAGCCGCAGAAGAAACTCCAACAGGTGCAGAGCGCACATTTCGCGATACAGCGGCTCTTGACCGTCCCCCTCCTGCCAGATGCGCTCGAACAGCGTGCGGATACTCGAGTCGGCGGCGCAATAAAGCGGCGTTATGCCGCGCAGGACGGAGACCAGGGCGCGATTGGGCACGTTGAACTTCATGTCCAGAGTGCGCACACGAGTGCGGGCCTTGAGCCCGTGTGTCACGCCGGGCGGCGCCACGAATACGTGGGAAGGCTCTATGGGATACTGCGTTCCGTCCAGGGTGAGCGTTCCGGCTCCGGCAACCAGGTAGACGGCCTGAAAAAACTCGTGAGAGTGCCGCTCGAGGACCCAGCCGGGATCATAATCGTACCGCGCTGTCCACAAAACCTCGGCCGTTTCCAGCAACATTGCGAAATCCGAATCTCGGTCCTCATATTCTATTGCAGATTCAGATTTGTGCAAAAGGATGTCGTCTTTGGGCAAATACGGGGCAGCCCCGAAAACCGGCCATGGAGCCGATGCAGGTAGCGGGTGGCGACCTCGAAGGGCGCCACATCCAGAACTTCCTCCAGTGCGTCAAGAGCCGCAAACGCCCCAATGGCGATGCGGAGGAAGGCCACCTCACAGCAACCATGTGCCACCTTGGGAACATCTCGACGCGGATCGGCCGCGGCGTCCGCTGGGACGCGCAACGTGAGGAGATTCCGGGGGACAAGGATGCCAACGGCATGCTTTCGCGGCCCTACCGTGCTCCTTGGAAGTTGAGCTAGGCTGGCAACCGGCGCCTCAGAGTCATAGGTTCGCTTGCCCAAGATACCCTCGGAGTTTGGCCAGATCCCGCTTCATAGCGCCGAAAGCCTCTTCCCGGCTGATGCCGAGCGTCGCCCTGCCATCGGTTGCGCCGCCGAGAGGATATTCGAAGTGGAGTTGCAGCGGGCCCGAGAAGCCGGAATCGGCGACCATGGCGAAGAACTGCGGCAAATGGACCATGCCTTCCCCCAGAGGTTTCCATTGCGGCCGCCAGTTGCCGCCGGCGTCCTTGGCCCAGACAAAGTCTTTGACGGCGATGCCGCGCAAGTGCGGCCCCGTAATCCGGAAGCTGTTGATCCAGCCCCCGACGCCTCCCTCGATCACGGCGTGGCCGACGTCGTAATTCACCCCGACCGCGTTGGGGTCGAAATCCTTCAGCAGGATGTAGAGATCCCAAATCGAAGCACCCACAACCCCCGTGCCCGAATGCGTGTGATACATGGCGCAGGCCTGGTAGCGCGAATTCAGCGCCGCCAGTTTTGCGATACGCGGCTTCATCTGCTCGAGCTGCTCCGCATACGGCTGGCCTGCCACGTACCGGAAGCCGCCCCAGCGGTAGTTGCGAATCCCCAACGCCGCCATGGTCTTGAGAATGTCTTCCGTAAACGGCGTCTGGGTATCCACGATGTCCGCCGTGATCATCGGCACCTCGAGCCCGTGTTGCCGGAGGATCCCAACCAGCGGGGGCAGATCCTGCCCCACGCGCTCCGGCGCCACGTGCCCGCCCCTGCGCACCGTGATGTCGATTCCGTCGAATCCAATGTCGGCGGCGGCTTTGGCCAGTTCTTCTCCGGCAAGGAATTGCAGATGTTTGGAGAAGATCGCTACTTTCAACTTGTGCTGCGCGGGCTTTTCGTCAGCGGCGCGAGCCGGGAGCAGCCGGCTGAGCATTACAGCTCCGCCAGCCAGAAGAGTACGGCGAGAAGCTTTTGGTTCCATGGCTACTACCATAATAGGGAGCCGCCATGAGCGTCAATCGCATCGCAGTGCGCGCTCCGCTGACCCGAGACCTGTATTGGAGGAGAGGCTCCTCCTGGCAGCAGCAGGCGAGCAGGAGGATCTTCGTCTAAGATTCGCCAATGCTTCGCGGTGTGCCAAAACCTTATGTTTTCGGCACAAGGGGTGTGCCACAAACTCAAGTTCTTGACACGGCGAAATAGGTTATTGCGCCCCCGTCTGGACGTCCGATTTCCTCCTGGTCGCCTGCCGCTCCCAGGAGGTCTCGGGGCAAGCGGCGATCCCGTAAATGGCGGCGATGTTGGGATGATTCAGCGATGTCATCGCGAGAAATGACCCTACTTTGCTCACGAAACCTGACCCAGCAACCCGCCTTCGGCGGGGATGATATCTTACGGACGAAGGCGCAACGTCCCCGGGTGGGCCACTCTATCCGAGCAGAAAGGGGTCACTCTTGCCGAGCGCCGAGGAACTGCCCCTACCAATCAATACTCAGCGAGTTGGAAAACTGTCCACTTTTTCCTTCGCGCCAGTCCGGACGGGGCTGTCAACCACGAGTTCGAAATGGGGGCGTCAACTACTGAGTTCGCAATCGAATCGAGCCGGACCCCGGCCCGAACACCCGTCAACATGAGCGAGGCGTCAACTGGAGAAGACAGAGAATTCGCACAAGAAATCCGGGGCCCCAAGCCAAACCAAGGGGGTTCAGGCCGGTTTCCAAGCCGATGACTTTCCAACTGGAGAATGGCTGGAAGTCGTAGAAGTCAAAGAATGTGAGGCATATGCGAGGAGCACCGGTGCACGATGCCGTCCACAGAAACGAGGCTGGAATTTAGGAAGAAGAAATGTTGGTTCCCGACAAATCCCGGTATCCAACTACCTCTCCGCGTCGTAATGCGTTGATTCTATTAAGGGCAGCGCGTCCCGCGCGTTGTACTGGCTCCCCACAATGGACGACTGTAGAACTCTTACGTTCCAACTTTAGCTGCGAGCACCGGGCTGAGGGAATTGTTTTTAATGGGATAGGACGGCAGTGGAAGCCCGTGCGAGTCTGCGCTGCTTTCGCGGCACCAGTGGGGTGACAATAATGCCGGCGCGGGTTTCCTGGTCACGAAAGAAAGACGGTTCGGCAGCTACATCGGCAACGCCCTTTTCGCAAACAAGGATCACCGTCTGGGAAAGGCGTTCGAGGGTGATCTCGAGGGCGCCTCCATTCTCGGCAATACCGGTTGGAACGTGGAGGGCGGCTTCGAGAACCGCATTGGCGCGGGCAGCGCGACCGATCTCCCGCCGCTCAATCTCGCCGGAAACGGCGTTCGCCTCACACCGCAATCGAAGGCGCCACTCCCCGAGCAGGGTGAGTTGGGCGAACTGCGGTGGGTCGACGACGGAGCAACCTCAGCGTTGTGGATCAGGACTCCGCGCGGTTGGAAGAAATCGGAGTTGATATAAACTCATGGCTGAACAAAAAGGATCGACAAGACGGCAGTTCGCCGGATCCCTGGCAGTTCCGCTGATCGTCCCGGTGGCGGCCTTGGGCCGCGCCGTCGCCGCGCCTAGCCGAATGACGGAATCGCAACGCAGGCGGCGAGGGCGCCCGCCCGGGCAAGGAAACCAACGCCTTGCACGTAGGCTTCGCCTTCGAAGGCACGAATCAGCCTGCGGGCTCCATCGAATATTGCTATAACTTCTCCCGTCGAGACCGCACTAGCGCGCGGGCTGCGTTGTTGAGGAGCACGGAATCCGAACCCGAAGCGATGAACCGGAACTCGGCGGCATGGTATTGGTCAAAATAGGCCGGCTTGGGGAGCAGAATCCCCAACGACTTGCCGTGGCGCGGCCCCGAATTTCCCCTATGGAAGTCATGGCGATTCTTATTTCCGGTCGCCCAGTACCTGTTTTGCGAGGATAGCGAAGGCGGAGACCGCCGGAGGCGTGTAACGCGTGTGGCGGGCTAGCAAACGGACCCCCATCAATGGAGGCACTTCCCGGATTCGAACGCGAATCAACTGTCCGCTCCGTATCTCCTCCTCCACTGCGTAGGACGGCATCAGGGCGATTCCGGTCCCCGAAAGCAGCGTGGCCTTCATCGCCTCTGCGCTGTCGAATCTCATGCACACGTCGGGACGGAAATCGTGGGCCACCAGGTAGGGTTCAATCAGATTCTCAATGCGGGTTCCGCGCCGGAACAGCAGGAAGGGAAAGCTGGCCAGTGAGTTGAGGCTGGCACGTTTCGGAGCGTCCGCAATGGTGGTCACGGCAACGATTTCAAAGCTCAACTCCAGCAGCATCTTGAGCGAACGGTCCTCCGCCAAATCCGGCGCGACCACCAGAATGAGGTCGAGCGCACCGTCCGCAAGGGAATGGAGTAGGTACTGGCTACTGCCGGTCTGCATGTCCACTTCGACTTGCGGATGCTCCCGATGGAATTGGCTGAGCACCTTGGCCAGGGCGTACACCGCCAGGCTCGGACCCGACCCAATCCGGACCAGTCCCCGCCGCAGGCCCTTCCACTCGGCAAGGGCTGCCAGGGCCGTATCGTGCTGGCCGACGATGTCCTTGAGATAGGGCAGGATGATTTCGTCCGCCGCCGTCAGCCGGAGTTTTCCGCCCATGCGCTCGTACACCGGCACACCCAACTCCGCCTCGAGTTGCTGGAGTTGCTTGTGGACCGCCGCCGGAGTCAGGTGTACGGCCCGGGCCGTTTCTGAAATGCTGCCAGATTCCGCCAGCACGGCCAGACTGCGCAATTCGCGAAGTTCCATAGCGGACAGTTTAAACTAATAGTGAAAGATCTATCAAAACATTTCAATTGTCATCCGCCAACGGTCGAGTGATACTCGATCCATAGAATTCAGTTCCTTTTAGAGGAGTCCATGATGACGGATCTTTTTCTGCGACGCTCCCTTGCGTTTCTCGCTCTGGCCGCCTGCACTTCACTCGGGCTGTTGGCCCAGACCGCACAGATTACCGGAAGAGTTGCCGACCCCAGCGGAGCCGTGATCGCAGGCGCCAAACTGGAGGTAATGAACACCGAAACCGGCGTGCGCCGGGAGATCCAAACCAACGAGGACGGTTACTACACAGCGCCATTGCTGGTTCGTGGCACCTACAGCGTGCACGCCCAGCAGGCCGGCTTCAAGGAGACGGTCCGCTCCGGACTCACGCTCGACGAAGGCCAGACCCTTCGCCTGGATTTCGCACTTGAGGTTGGCCTGGTATCAGAAAAGGTCGAGGTGAGCGGAGCGGCGCCGTTGCTGGAGACGGAGCGGCCGACGCTGAGTACGGTGATTCCCAGCCAGGCGATTCTGGATATGCCGACGGTGGGCCGGAACCCGCTCCAATTCGCGCTGATGGTGCCGGGCGTGCACGCCGTCGGCTCCTACGGCGCCCTGCCCGTCTCTGCCTTCGGCGGCGGCCGCGCCTCCATCTCCGGCGGCGCCGTCGCTACGAATAACTACATGCTGGACGGCATTGCCGCCGAAACGTTCACCTCCGGAAGCATGCAGAACCCGCTTTCCGTGGACGCCACAGAGGAGTTCCGCCTGATTGTCCGCAATCCCAGTGCCGAGTATGGGCGCACCGGCGGCGGCATCATGAATCTGGTCAGCCGCTCCGGCACCAACGATTACCACGGAACGCTCTACGAGTTCCTCAGAAATAAAGTGCTGAGCGCCGACGACTTCTTCAGCAACCGTGTCGGCCGAGCCCGCAGTCCGCTGGTCTTTAACCAATGGGGCGGCACCGTCGGGGGCCCCATCCGCAAGGACAAAACTTTCTTCTTTTTCAACTACGAAGAGTTCAAGCAGCGCACGCTGGCGACTACCACCCGCACCGTGCCGACCGATCTGCAACGCACCGGCAACTTCAGCCAGACGCTGACGGCGTCGGGTGCTCTGGACCAGATCTACGATCCCTTCAGCACCCGGACCGATCCTTCCAATCCCGCCAATCGGATTCGCGATCCGTTCCCGGGCAACATCATCCCGGCCAGTCGGCTCTCGCCCCAAGCCCAGGCCATCATCGGCTATTACCCGAAGGCCAACACGCCGGGCGTGGCGAATACCAATGTGAACAATTTTTTCGCGTGGGATCCTCGCCGCTGGACAAACAGATCTTCGGCCTGCGCCTGGATCAGTACCTGACACCGACGCGCCGGGTGGCCGGCCGCTACACCTGGGACAAGACCGTGCAGGGAATCCCGAACTTTTTCGGCAATATCGCCGAACCGCAGACATCCAACCTGCCGCTGCAGCGCCACAGCGCCTTCGTGAGCTACTCCGATGCTCTGCGGCCCAACCTGCTGATTGACGCGCGCGCCGGCTTGAATATGTATCTGCCTGCCCGCATTACCCGCAGCTACGGCTTCGACCTCACCACGCTGGACATGCCAGCGCGGCTGAATCCGCTGATGCAGGTGCCGAGTTTCCCCGCCATCAGCATGACCGACGCCAGCGGTTTGGGAGTCACCGGCGACCAGTTGCTGCAAAGCAACAAGAGCTTCAGCTATCTCGGTTCGCTCACGTGGATCTCCGGCAAGCACACCTTTAAGTTCGGTAATGAGAACCGCGTCTATCAATTCAACAACACGCAGAATGCGCAGGGCATGACGCTCAGCTTCAGCCGCGGGTTCACGCAAGGACCCAATCCCAACACAGCCGGAGCCGCGTCGGGCTTCGGCATCGCGTCTCTGATGCTGGGCACGCCTTCCGCCGGCACCATCGGGATTGGCGCGCCAGTGACCGAGACGGAGAAGAACTTCGCCCTATACGCCATGGACGATTGGAAGCTAACTCCGAGCCTCACGCTCAACCTGGGATTGCGCTGGGAGTACGAGGGCGCCATCACGGACCGCTTCAATGCCATCAGTAATTTCGATCCGAACGTAGTTTCGACGGTGAATGGCCTGACTCTCCGAGGTGGCTTGGAATTTCCCGGAGTCAACGGATTGCCGCGCGGGCATCGTGACGCGGAGTGGACGGACTTCCAACCCCGGGTCGGTCTCGCCTGGCAACTCGCGCCCCGTACGGTGGTGCGCGGCGGTTACGGCGTCTCGTTCCTGCCCACCACGGGCCTCTATGTTGGTCTCCTACAATCCGGATTCACACTCAGCACTCCGATGGTCACCTCGCTGGACGGCGGGTTCACGCCGAACGAGACTCTGGCGAATCCCTTCCCCAACGGCGAACTCCAACCCATAGGCAGCAGCCAGGGCGCGTTGAGCCTGCTCGGCCAGAGCGTCAACGGCAACCTGCGCAACATCCGCCGCGGCTACTCGCAACAGTGGAGTCTGTCCCTGCAACGCGAGTTTCGGGGCAATTGGCTGATCGAGGCCGGTTACATGGCCAATCGCGGCGTCCATCTGCCCGGCCTCGTCACCTTCGATTATCTGCCGCAAAAGTATCAGGCCCTCGGCACTCAGTTGCAACAACTCGTTCCCAACCCCTACTACGGCACGATCAGCTCCACCTTTGCGCTGGGCCAGCCGCAAGTCCCGCAAGCGTCGCTGCTCATGACCTATCCGCAGTTTTCCGGCGCCAGCGGATATGCCACCATGGCCGACTCCATCTATCACGCCGCCACTCTGCGCGTCGAAAAGCGTTTTTCGGCAGGTTTGAGCCTCCTGATGTCTTACACTTTCTCGAAGTTGATCGACGACAATCAGGGCGCCGGCGGCAGCGGCTTCACCGATAGCGGCGATGAAGGCGTGCGCGACTGGGGCAACATAGCCGCGGAGCGCTCGGTTTCCTCGAACGACCTGCCACAGCGGCTGACGATCTTGGCCAGCTATGAACTGCCCTTCGGCAAGAAGGGGCCTGCGTATGTGAAGCAGATTCTCGGCGGCTGGCAGTTGAACGTACTCTCCCTCTTCCAGAGCGGTGAGACCATCGCCGTCTTCCAGAACTCTGCGGCCTACGGCAGCAACAAGCCGAACGTGGTGGGGAATCCGACCCTCAGCAATCCGACCATCGATATGTGGCTGAACAAGGCCGCGTTTGTCGACGCCCCGGCATTCACCTACGGCAATGTCGCCCGCAACTTGCCACGCACTCGGACCGACCCATGGAAGAACGCCGACCTGTCGCTGATGAAAAACTTCAGCTTCCGCGAACGGTTCAAGCTCCAGTTCCGGGCCGAAGCCTTCAACTTCACCAATACGCCGATCTTCGGCAATCCCGGCAACAATATCGACTCCGGCAGCTTCGGCACTGTGACCAGCTATGCGACGAACGCCACCGCGCGCAACATCCAACTGGCTCTGAAGCTGACCTTCTAACACCAGTGAGAGTATGAGGTGCCGCATCTCCCGGCCCCTCGCTTGGCCAGGCAGGAAGCTACTATGACAGAGACCATGACAACCCCGGGCCACCCCAAGGCAACTCCGGTCGCTGCGCGCCTCACGCGGTTCTACCCGTGGGCCGTAGTGGGTCTCTTCTGGTTTGTCTTCTTCCTGAATCAGGCGGACCGGCAGGTGATCTTCTCGGTCTTCCCGCTGGTGAAGACCGAGATGCATCTGAGCGACACGCAACTGGGCGTGATCGGCAGCGCGTTCTTCTGGGTTTATGCCTTCCTGGTTCCGGTGGCGGGCGGGCTCGG
>JBEKDV010000283.1:0-10392 GCA_050014175.1 Candidatus Solibacter sp.
AGAACGGGTTGCCCCGCTTCACGCCCGATTGGCTACATGTCGAATGGGCAATTTACATGGTGAGTTCCTTTCATCTCACAAGATCAGCCAGGCTTGGCCTGGCGCACCCGATAAACGCCGATGAACGCCGATATCTTGGATTCGCTGACAGAGCGCGTGCTGGGTGCTATCTTTGAGGTCTCCAACACCCTGGGTGCCGGCTTCCGGTAAACAGAGTGGGTAAGCGTCGGTGTGTCCATCTTTTTTCTGGACAACACACCAGCACTAGGGCCAGCGCTCAGCCGGCGTGCGATGGCGTCCTTTATCACGCGGCAAATGATGTATCCTGATCCCGTGCAGATCACCGTCGAACTGCCCGAGGACATCGCCAGCCACCCCGATCCCGGCCGCGAGGCACTCGAAGCCCTCGCCCTTGAGGGCTACCGGTCGCACCAGTTGACACAGTTCGACGTCGGCCAGTTGCTGGGGCTTTCGCGTATCCAGGCTGAAGATTTCCTGGCCCGCCACGTCGATCTTTACGACTACTCGACAGAAGAGCTGGAGGCCGAGGCCGACCTGCTGCACCGGCTTCACCGCCAGGGCTGATGCTGGCAGTCTCGAATACCTCTCCTGTCCCCAAAAACAAAACGGGCGCGGTCCACGCCCAAGCGGGTTGGACCGCGCCTGAAATAGCACCCTGACGGCGCTCTATAATTCGCCGGCCGGCGCGGGCGCGTCGCTCATCGGCAGCTTCGGGGTGGTCGGTGGCGGGACGGGCGGTTTGGGCTTCTTCACCGCGGGCTTCTTCACGACCTTCCTGGCCGGGGCCTTCTTGGCGGGCGCTTTCTTCGCCGGCGCTTTCCTGGCGGGAGCCTTCTTTGCCGGAGCCTTCACCGCGGCCTTCTTCGCGGGTGCCTTCTTTGCCGGAGCCTTCTTTGCTGCTTTCTTTACGGCCTTCTTTGCGACTTTCTTTGCCATGAAATTCTCCTCATCGTGTACTGAATTCCCTAAAAGGGATAATTTATCTTATACCCAAAGATTGCCGGGAGCTAGAGAATAACGCGCCAAACACCGCGCCCGTACGTCGCTGCCGTCAAACTCCGTTCGCCATGGTGATACACCAGGTCCGAAATCATGGCATTCGGCAGCGTCGTCGAGACGTCCGTCCACACCGCGTAATCTTCCGTCATCCATACGCCGCAATCGTTGGACACGAACAGGCGATAGGGTTCGCGCGTTTCAAACACCGCCGCGTGATACGCCACATCGGGCATCTCGGAAGTGTCGATGGGCCGCCACGTCAGTCCGCCGTCTTCCGACAGAAACACGTGCGCCACGCCTTCCGCCCCGCCCGTCATGGGAATTGCGCGATGCTCCCGCGACCGTGGAATCGCCCGCGATACCATGCCCATTCCGCCGATCGTCACAACCAGCCGGGAAGCTTTCCGCGGATGGCTTTCGATGCGCGTGATCACCCGCGAAGGAATTTCCGGACCGGATAGATCGCCCGACCAGGTCTTGCCGCCGTCCAGGCTGCGGAAGATGCCGCCGTTCCGCGTCCCCGCCCACACCTGCAAGGGCGCGGCCGGCGGAATTTCGATGGCCGTGATCGCCGAGCCGTCCAGTTCCGGCGTAATCGCCTCCCATTCGCGCCCATCGTCGGTCGTGCGCCACAGGCGCCGCGAACCCACCCACAGCGTCCGCGGATGCACCGGGTCCTTGGCCAGCACGGCGATGGCATTCTGATGGTGCTCGTTCTGCTTCATCCCCTTCGGGCTGATCTCTTCCCAGAATTCCCCGCTCCAGTGTTGCGCCGCCGTATGGCGGAAGATGTGGATGTCGGATCGCGACCCGAAGACGTGGTGCTCGTCCACGGGGTCGAATACCATCCACGCGCCATCGCCGCCCAGCACTTGCAGGAAGTCTCCCTCCTTGCCAGTCACGCCCGCCACCAGGCTCCCATTGTCCTGCGCGCCGCCGCCCAGAATCCTGGCGTTGCCGGGCGCCACGTCGATGTCGTAGAACATCGTGTTGGCCAGTCCGCGCACCCGCATCCGCCACGTTTCGCCAAAATCCTCACTGGCCGCCACGCCGCCATCGTTGGCCGCGTAAATCAGACTGCCGCCGGGGAATACGATGGCGTGCTGATCGGAGTGCACGTACTGGGGCGTGCCCTCGTCGGCATTCCATTGGCTGGCCCGCAGCCAGGTGTTGCCGCCGTCCCGGCTGATGTGGATATCGTTGAGCCCGCAGGCCACCGTATCGGGATCCTCCGGGTGCACCGCGATGGTGTTGTTGTAACAGCTTTGGCCTTCGGCGGCGAAATGGGCCCCGCCCACCTCCTGCCAGTGCTCGCCGCCGTTGCGGCTGCGATAAACGCCCAGAACCTCGCTGCCCAGCCGGTTGGCCACCAGGGCGTAAATCGTGTCTGGGCGCGAGGCAGCGATCGCCAGGCTGATCCGCCCGGTCTCGTCGCCGGCCGGCAACCCGCCGCCCAGTTGATTCCATATGCCGTCGCCGCCGCTACGCCAGATGCCCGTCTGCGCGCCGCCCAGTTCCAACCCGGCCAGCAGAAAGCCTTTCGGATGCTCCACCAGCGAGTGGCACCAGTAATTGCAGCGCGAGGGACCGTTCTCGCGCAGCCAACTCTGGCCGCCGTCCGCCGAAACGTACAGCCCGGCGGGATGGCCTTCGTCGAGCGTCACCCCGCCCAGGTACAGCCTCGAGGGCGCGTGCTTGCACGGCAGCAATACGCCGATGCGGCGCGGCAGGTTGTGGATGTCGGCGGCGGCCAGCAACTCCCACTTCCCGCCACCATCGCGGCTGAGGTAAACTCCGGTCCCCGGGTAGCAATCCGGCGAGATGTTGGCTTCGCCGGTGGCGCAGTAAATCAGGTTCGGATCGGCGGGGTCGCTGGCCAGGGCGCCGATGTTCGGACTGGCTTCGCGCGGCCAGCAGCTCTTCCAACTGGCGCCGCCATCGGCGCTGCTCCAGACTCCGCCCGCCGCCGCGCCGGCCCACAGGCGCCGCGGGTCGTGGGGATGCGCCATCAGCGCGGTAACTCGCCCCGCGATGTTGAATGGACCCATGCACTCCCATTTCTTCCCCTTGGGATCCAACGAGGCTTGCGCGCGCCGTCTCCAGAACTCTTCCAATTCGCCGGCGTGGGCTTCGTGAAGCGTCTGGCTGGCGCGCTGCGCGAACCACGCGCTGTGCCGCTTGAATGTCGAGAATTCGTCTTTCACCATTTCATATCCCCCGCAGCGACCACTCCCTCAGGTTCTGTAAAAACATCACTATGAGCCGCCGATAAACGCCGATGAACGCCGATTTTTTTTAATCCGTGTTCATCGGCGTTCATCGGCGGCCAATTCTCTTTTTTCGCGTTCTCAGGGAGCGTTTGCCAGCTTCGAGGAAGACTTCGCACAATCCCATCACCATTTCATGCCGAACTTTTCGAAGTACCAGTCGTCGCTGCGCACCCGCCGCGCCAGCATTTCGCGCCGGCGCAGCGAAATATCGCCCTCCACCAGAAGCGCCATGGCCTCGCCGAAGGCCTCGTGCTTGTGCAGCGCCCGCACCGTCTTGGCCAGGCGTGGCGCGGAGAGATGCGCGAAAGCCAGCCGCAGGCGATTGTGCAGATATTGCGGCCAGCCCACCGGATACGGCGAGACCTCGCGAAACCGGTGCCGCACCACCACCTGCGGAGCAATCAGCAGATCGTAGCCCAGCAGCCACAACCGCACCGACATTTCGTTGTCCACTCCGCCGCGGTGCAACAGGCCCCCGTCCCACCCCCCCGTTGCCTCGAACGCCGCCCGCCGCATCATCAGGCAACACCCCGGCAGGATCGGCGCCGCGAAGGGCGTATCGGCCTTCCTCGGCAGCCAGCGCGCGTCCAGATCGGGCCCGGTCAGTTGCAGGCCGAAACCGCACCCCCGCGTGGCCGGCAGGTGAGTCACCCCGGGAGCCACTGCCGCCACCCGCCGGTCTTCCACCACATCCGCCAACGGCTGCCACCAGAGTTTGTCCAGACGGATGTGCCCGTCGGCGAACACCAGCACGTCGCCCCGGCTTTGCGCCGCGCCCAGATTGCGCGCCCGCGCCACGCCGATCCCCGGCGCCTTGATCGCCCGCCGGAAACTAGCCGTGGAACCGTCCGTGGAAGCGTCGTCCACAATCACGATTTCGCTCCGCCCGGGCAGCGTGTCGCGCAGGTTTTCCACCGTGCGGCGCAACTCCGCACCCTCGTTGCGCGCCACCACGATGACGCTGATCTTCACGGTATTTTCTCTTCTAACCAGATATTTCCGGTGAGTTCGCCGAAGGAGAAAACCATTCGGCCCGGGGCCACCGAAAGGCCGATCAGCCCGGTCGTTCCCGTCATCCGCCTCAGCGAGCGGCGCGCGCGGTGAAAGTGGAGCACGGCGAAGGCTTCGCCCGCGGGTTGTTTGGTGGCGCCGTTCAGCCGCCGCGCCCAGATGCAGCGGAAACCGTCGCGGTCGGAGAGGAAGTAGAGCAGTTCTCCGTTGGGGCTCCACGCCGGCTCCATTTCCTCGCTGGCGCCGTCCGTCACCGCGATCCACCGCGCGCGCGGCGCCGGAAGAGGGCCATCGATGGGCGCCACAAACACCTGCGCGCTCGTCTCCTTCGTGCGCGCATGAAAGGCCATCCATTTGCCGTCCGGCGAGAAGCGGCCGTCGGTCAGCACACTGCCCGCCGGACGCTGCGCCACCGTGACGCGCGCCTTGCGGTCCGCATCGTAATAGGTCAGATCTTCGCTTTGCGCGGGTTCGAAGGAGATGCGCTTGCCATCGCCGGAAACCGCCATGGTGGTGCCGCACCCCGCGCACAGCGATGTCACTTCGCCGCCTCCGCGCGGCATGGAGAAGATGTTGCCGCTCTGGTCGCAATACGCCACCGTGGCCCCATCGCCCGAGATTCTGGGATTGAATAACGTGGAGGCGGAATTCACCAGAGTGATGGCTTTGCCCGACCTCAAATCGCGCGCCCGCACCGCCCTGGAACCGAGTTGCGTGCTGAGGTAGACGACGAATCGGCCGTCGGCGGAGAGCGAAGGCGCCATAGCGGACAGTTCGTCGATGGTCACGCGCTCGAGTTCGCCCTTGACGATTCCCCGGTTGGCGTCGAGCCCCTGGCTCCACACCACCGGCGTCCACTCGAGGCTGGAATACGCCATCCGCCCACGTGCGCTGGCCGCCGCGGTGGAGGCGTGCAACTGGTACCCGGGAGCTTGCGTCAGCCGCGTGGCGCCGCCTTGCACGCGTCCATCGGCGAGAGGGATCTCCCACAGATTGCCGGCATCGCCCGGACCGGCGGCGAACACCACCCGCCCCGAAGCGCGCCATTCCAGCGGCAGCACATCCGTCAGCCAGGCGGTGTACACCAGCCGCTGCGCGGCCAGCGCCGCGAAGGCCCCCGTCTTGCGCGCCGGCCCCGCCTGCACCGGGACGGTCCACCAGTCGGTGCCGCTGCCCGCGCCGCTGCCCGCGCCGCGGCCCAGCACCAACACCTCATCCCCCGCCGGCGACCAGACGGGGTAGAGCGCGGCGCCCAGGTCCGCGCCAATCTGCCGCGCCTGTCCCCCGCCGCTCTCGATCACCAGGACGCGCGCCGTGCCGGGCAATAGGTCCGCGCTTTCCCGACCCTCCCAGTAGGCGATCCAGCGCCCGTCGGGAGAGAAACGCGGGCCGCGGCCGCGCGGTGCCAGCAGCACGGCGTCGCCACCCAGAGACGGCGCCACGTATATACCGCCCCCCGAACGTTCGCTGCGGAAGGCCACGCGGGCGCCATCGGGGGAGATCGCCGGCTCGCTCGCGTCCGCCTCGTCGCTGGTCAGACGGATGGGGTCGCGCCCGCCGATCTGCTGCACCCAGATGTCCAGGTTGCCCGTCTCATTGCGGTCGCTGGCAAACGCCAGCAGGTTGCCGTCGCGCGAGAGCGCCGGGTAGTCGCTCAGCCCGCCCGTATTGGTCACCTGCCGCAGCACCCGGACGGACACGGCGCTCTCGGCGGGCCGCAACCACCGCCACGTCACCCCGGCCGCCACCAGCGCCGCGCCCGCCGCCATCGCCACCGCTGCCCACGGCCGCCGCGCCCGCGCCCGGGGCGCGGCCACATCGAGATCGGCCAGCACGGAAGCCAGCAGCAGTTTGACATCGCCCATCGATTGCCAGCGCTCGCCCCGCTTCTTGCACAGGCAGGTATCGACGATGCGTTCCAGCCCTGGCGGCAATCCGGGAGCGAATTGGCGCGCCGGCGTTGGCTCCTTGGCCAGCAACGCCGCCAGCGTCGCCATATCGCTGTCGCCCTGAAAGGCGCGCCGCCCCGTAATCGTTTCGTACAGCACGCACCCGAAAGAGAAGATATCGGAGCGCCAATCCACATCCTGGCCCGCCGCCTGTTCCGGCGACATGTAAGCCACCGTGCCCACGATCTGACCGGACATCGTGAGGGTTTGGGTCGCACCGGATTCGGCATCGCCGCCCGCTTTGACTTTGGCGATCCCGAAATCCAGAACCTTCGCCAGACCGCGCTCCGTCACCATAATATTGCCCGGCTTGAGGTCCCGATGCACGATCCCGGCGGTGTGCGCCGCGGCCATGGCGTCGGCGATCTGTATGGCGATTTCGAGCGCCTCGCGCAAGGGCAGCCGGCGCGCCGCCATCTCGCCCAGCGTCCGGCCCTCGACGCGCTCCATGGCGATGAAATCGACGCCCCCATCCTGCCCGATTTCGTAAACCGTGACGATATTGGGGTGGTTGAGCGCGCTCGCCGCCTGCGCTTCCCGCATCAGCCGCCCCCGGCCGGCCGTGCCTTCCCATCGGTCGGGCGAGAGAACCTTGAGCGCGACGGCCCGATTGAGGAGGGTATCGAGAGCCTGATACACCGTCCCCATACCGCCCGCACCTAACCTGGCCTGGATTTCGTAGTGGCCCAGACGCCGTCCGGGTTCCATCCCCGCGCTGACAGTGGGGCTGCTCATGGTGTACTAGGGATTGTACCCTAGTCGCAGCGGATGTTTATAACTGATTTCCGCACCAGGCGCAGTGGGTCCAGCCCGGCTGGATGATGCGGTGGCACGCCTGGCAGGCGGGTTGGACTCCAACCCCGCAACGCGGGCAAAATGCGTGGCTGGGCTGCACCCCGGCGCCGCAGCGCGAACAATACACCTGAAGCGGCTCCCGCAGGATGAAGTAAAGAATGATCCCGATGCCGTTGAACAGGAAGATGGCCAGCAGCGTCCACATCACGTAGCGCATGCCGCGGCGGCGGGCATCGCCGTAAACGTAGCCGATCAGCAGGGTGTAGCCCGCCATAGCCAGCGGCATGAGGATGGGAACGATCATGCGGAGCGGTAACGGCGCGCGGTTCGCGGCGTGAAAAAAGACGGCGTTGAAGAACAGAAATCCCAGCAGGAACACGATACCGGCGGCAACCCAGCCTCCAAACGGAATCACTCTCTGGCGAGGAACAACGGGGGTCATACGATACTCCTTTCGAGACGGCGGCGCGACCCCAACACGACGGCCGAGGCAGCGCCCAGCGCAGAGGAAATTAAAGCCCATGCCAGCCACCCCAGGGCGGCGGAATCGCCCACCATCGTGCGCAGCGTCTGGCCAATGGCCAGGACGAAAACACAGGCAAAGACGGCGGTCGCTCCGGCGAAGGCGGCGCCTTGCCGGCGATCCACCTCGGCGTTCACCAGCGCATTGGTGCGGCGCATCAGGTCGGCGAGCGGCAGCGGACACGGCAGCGCGGAGAGCCCGGCGGAGAGCGTGGCGTAGTCGTCAAGTTTGGCGGCGCACCGGGCACACTGCCGCGTGTGTTCCCTCACCAGGCGCTCTTCGCCCGCATCCAGCAGGCCGGCCGCGCTCAGGGCAAGCAGGTGACGTACGGATTCGTGGTCGCTCATAGGATGTCCTCCTTGCAGAGTTTCTGTTTCATGGCTTCCAGGCCGCGCCGCACCCGGCTTTTCACCGTGGAAAGCGGCGCGTGCGTGACCTCGGCGATCTCTTCCAGCTTCATGCCTTCTTCGAAGCGTAGCGTGAGGGCTTCGCGGTACAGCGCGGGCAGTTCCGTCAGGGCAGCGGCCAGGATGGCGGCGCGCTCCCCCGCCAGCACCGCGCTGAGCGCGTCCGGCGCGTGCTCCGGCAGTGAAAACTCGTGATCTTCCAGGCTCTCGTTTGGCCGCCTGCGCAGCAGATCCATGGCGGCGTTGTGCGCGATGGCGAACAGCCAGGTATCGAAACTCCGCGCCGCATCGTAGCGGTGGATCTGACGCACCACGCGCAGCCAGGTCTGCTGGAACAGGTCGTCGGCCGTCGCCCGGTCGCGCACCATCCGCAGAAGGTATCGATACAGCCGGTGCTGATAGAGGCCTACCGCCTCGGCCAGCGCGGCCGGGTCGCTGCTCCGCAAGCGCGCCACCTGAATGGGTTCCGCCACCGGGAAATTCTCGTCGATTGCCGCTTGGTAAATCATAACCGCATTGGGTATACGCGCGAACCCCCGAAAAGGACGCCAGGCAAACCGGGGACAGACATGAATTTCCGGCGCCGTTTGCCGGAAATTCGCTGTCTGTCCCCGGTTTGCCTCCTGTCTGTCCCCGGTTTGCCCCCTGTCTGTCCCCGGTTTGCCTCCACGGTGATAAGATGAGCAATTCTGAAGCTGTGTTATGGATCATATCCTCTCGATTGTCCTCTTCACGCCACTGGTAGGCTTACTGGTGCTGCTGTTCCTTCCGTCGTCGAACGCGCGCGCCATCAAGCTGTGGGCCAACGTGGTCGCCTTCGTGGGCTTCCTGGTTTCCTTGCCCCTGGTCTTCAACTTCGACCACACCAAGGACTACCAGTTCGAAGAAAAGGCGCAATGGATCCCCTCCCTGGGCGCCTCCTACCATCTCGGCATCGACGGCCTCGGACTGCTGCTGGTCATGCTGACCACCGTGGTCGGATTCCTCGCCATTCTCTCCAGTTGGAACGCCGTCGAGCACCGCCTCAAGGAATACTACGCCTTCTTCCTCCTCTTGCAGACCGCCATGCTCGGCGTCTTCATGGCGCTCGATTTCCTGCTCTTTTTCGTCTTCTGGGAGACCGTGCTGGTGCCCATGTACTTCATCATCGCCATCTGGGGCGGCCAGCGCCGCGGCTATGCCGCCATCAAGTTCATGGTGTACACGCTGATCGGCAGCGTGCTCATGTTCCTCGGCATCCTGGCCCTGTACTATCAGCACTACACACAGTTTCAGGTCTACAGCTTCGATATCGCGGATCTGTTGCGCACCCACGTTCCCGTCGGCATGCAGTGGTGGATCTTCTGGGCCTTCTTCGTCGGCTTCGCCGTCAAGGTGCCCATGTTCCCGTTCCACACCTGGCTGCCCGACGCGCACACCGAAGCGCCCACTGCGGGCAGTGTCGTCCTGGCCAGCGTCCTGCTGAAGATGGGAACATACGGCTTCCTGCGTTTCTCCCTGCCGCTGCTGCCGGACTCGGCCAGGAATCCCGTGATCGTCAACACCATGGGGATTCTGTCGATGATCGGGATTGTGTACGGTGCTCTCGCCTGCCTCATGCAGAAGGATTGGAAGAAACTGGTGGCCTATTCCTCGGTCAGCCACCTGGGATTCTGCACCCTGGGGATCTTCGCCCTCAACCCCGCCGGCATCTCGGGATCGATTCTGCAACAGCTCAATCACGGCATTTCCACCGGCATGCTATTCCTTATCGTGGGCATCGTCTACGAGCGGCGCCACACGCGCGAAATCTCCGAGTACGGCGGGCTCATGAAGGTGATGCCGGTTTTCACCACCGTGTTCCTGCTGGCGACGTTCAGCTCCATGGGCGTGCCGCCGCTCAACGGGTTCATCGGCGAACTGACCATCATGGGCGGCGCGTACCAGATGTCCTTCAACTGGGCATTCTGGGGAGCCGTGGGCATCGCCCTGGGCGCGGCCTACCTCTTATGGTTGTTCCAACGGACCATGCTGGGCGAGGTTAAAGAAAAGAACTCGCTGCTCCAGGATCTGTCGTGGCGCGAGATCGCCGTTTTCGCCCCGCTGATCGTGTGGGCGTTCTGGATCGGCTTGAACCCGCAGCCCTACTTCCGCGTGCTGGAACGCCCCGTGGCCCAGATCGTGGAGCGCGTGCATCCCGGCTATTACGCCGAGCGTCATCTGGTCAATCCGCTGGATGCCCCGGCCGCCAGCGCCGCCCTGCGCTAGGCGGCATGGTGGGACAGACAAGGTGGGGCAGGCGGGGTACCCTCTGGGTCCGCCTGCCAACCCGGGGGCTCGATTGGTGGTTGGCAGGCGAAAGCTAGGGACTTGCAAAATTCCGGATCCAGAGCCCCTGGTTGGTGTCGGTACAAAACAAAATCGAGGGGAAATGTATT
>JBEKDV010000284.1:0-10385 GCA_050014175.1 Candidatus Solibacter sp.
GCGGCCACGCTCTCCATGAGGTTCTCCAGCTCGCGCACATTCCCCGGAAATCCATAGGCGAGGAGGAGTTCGATGGCCGCGCGCCCGAGCGAGATCTCGCGGCCGTAACGCCGCGAAAGACGCGCGGCGAAGTGCTGCGAGAGCACCAGGATGTCCTCCGGCCGGGTGCGCAGCGGCGGCACTTCCACCACGATGGTGGCAATGCGGAAGTAGAGATCCTCGCGCAGCAGGGTGGAGCGGAGCTCGCCCAGAGAGCGGTTGGTGGCGGCCACAATGCGCACGTCCACCGGAACCGCGCGTGTGCCGCCCACCGGGCGCAGTTCCTTTTCCTGCAGCACGCGCAGCAGCTTGACCTGCACGTCCTTGGGCATTTCACCGAGCTCGTCCAGGAACACCGTGCCGCCGCTCGCCGCCAGGAAAATGCCGGGCGCGTCGGCGTGGGCGCCGGTGAACGCCCCCTTGCGGAAGCCGAAGAGTTCGCTCTCCACCAGATCGCGCGGCAGCGCGCCACAGTTGACGGCGACGAACGGCATGCGCGCCCGACCACTGGCGGCATGAATGGCGCGCGCCAGCATCTCCTTGCCGGTGCCGGTTTCGCCCAATAGCAGCACCGAGGCGTCCGTGGCGGCGGCCATGCGGGCGCGCTCCAGCACCCGCTCCATGGAGGCCGAGAGGCTGACGATGTTCTCAAACGAGGGGTGGCGCTCCAGGTTCTTTTCGAGCTGGGCCACTCTCTCGCGCAGTTCCACCACTTCCATCAGGCGGCCCAGTTTCTTGCGCACGCCTTCGAAATCGAACGGCTTGGTGACGTAGTCCTCGGCGCCGCGCTTGATGGCATCCACGGCGGTTTCGATGGTGGCGTAGCCGGTCATGATGACCACCGTCAGCTCGGGATCGCGGCGGCGCAGTTCGTCCGTGAGCGCCAGGCCGCCCATCACGGGCATGACGAGGTCCACCAGGGCCAGCGCGATGTTGGGGTTCGAAGCCTGGATGGCCAGCGCCTCGGCGCCGGAGAGAGCGACCTCCGCCACGTAGCCCTCGCGGGTGAGGAAGTCCTTGAGCGTGGAGGCGAGGGCCTGATCGTCATCTACCACCAGGATCGAGGGGCCTCGCGATTCGTTGGCGGCTTTCATGGCGCGACTCTCCCCACGGCTTCCGCGACGCCGGCCAGCGGCAGGTTCACCGTGGCGGTGGTCCCCTCGCCGGGCCGGCTTTCGATTGCGATCGTGCCCCCGTGTTCCATGACCACGTTGCGCGCGATGGCCAGGCCGAGGCCCGTGCCTTTGCCCGGTTCCTTGGTGGTGAAGAAGGGTTCGAAGACGTGTTCCAGGTGGGCGGGGCTGATGCCGCTTCCGTTGTCGCTCACCGTGAACCCGACGCTGCCCGGCGAGCGGCGGCAACGCAGGCGGATTTCGCCGCCTTCCGGAACCGCGTCCAACGCATTGCTCAACAGCGTCAGCAGCAGGGTTTCCAGCAGATTGCGGTCGGCAAAAACAAATTGCCCGCGGCCTTCGGATGTATCCACCGTCAGCGTGGCCTGGCGCGCCAGGATGGCGGGTTGGAAGAAGCCGGCGATGGATTCGACCACCGCGGCCAGCTCCTGCGCCGACTTATCCAAAGGCATGGCGCGGGTGAAATCGAGCAGGCGCTGCACGAAGTGGCGGCAGAAGTGGAGGCCCTCCTCGATGCGCGCCAGGTCGGCATCGAAAACGGGCCCGGTGGAGTGCTGGCGGATCAGTTCGGTGCGGATGAGCAGCGCGGCCAGAGGGGAATTCAGATGATGGGCCGTGCCGGCGGCCATCTTCCCCATGCTGGTGAGCTTTTCGATCTCGATCATCTGGCGCCGCCAGCGCACGCGCTCGCGTATGTCGCTGGTGACTTCCAGAAAACACAAAGGGCCGGGCCCTTCGCGAAAAGGCAGCAGGCTGAGCTGCACCTCGAAGGGCTCGCCGCCTCTGGGCTGGCGCAGGGTTTCGACATCGAGCACGGCGACGCCGTACCGCACGCGGCGCAGGAAGTCTTCCAGTTCGGCGGTCTTCGCCGCGGGGAGGATGGGCAGGCGCGCGCCCAGGATTTCGTCGCGCGTGTAGCCGTACATGCGCTCGGCCGGGGCGTTCCATTCCAGCACGCGCAGTTCGGAATCGTAGAGGATGACCGCGCCCGGGAAGGCTTCCAGCAATCCGCGGTAGAGGTCGCGCGAGCGGCGCAGGTCCGCCTCGCTTTTTCGGCGCTGGCGGAGGACGAACCAGGCTGCCCAGAAGGCCAGCAGAAGCGAGGAAGCTACACCGCGCGTGATGTAGAGGTAATGCAGCGTGATGTAATCGGCATCGCGGAACAGCCGGTTTTCGACCAGCTCCCAAGCCGCCAGCACCACCGACACGATCGTGATGCTGGAGAGCGTCAGGGTCGCCCAGAACCACCGTTTCTCTGGCATAAAGGTGGGGCAGGCGGTTCCGCCTGCCAATCCGGGCGAAGCCCGGACTTTCCTACTTTAGCGTACGCACGAATGCGATTACGTCCGCCGCCTGTTTCTCGGTGATGGCGACCGGCTTCATTTTCCCTTGGCCCTTGAGGATGACCGCCTGCAATTGGGCATCGGTCTTGGCCTGCACTTCCTTGGATGCCAGTGCGGGCAGGGTGACGTTGTACATCTTGGCGATGGCGGCCTTGCCTTCTCCATTCGCCCCGTGGCACGGAGCACACTTGGCGGTGAAGACCTCCTTGCCTTCGGCGGCGCCTGCCCACGAGAGGCCGGCGGATGCGATAAGAGTCAGGGTTGCGATGATTGTGGTTTTCATAAGTCGATTATGGCACTCAAGTATTGCTCTCCATGCGCCGCAGCAGCAATCGGATCGCTAAAATGACGATGCCGATGAGCAGCACGGAAACGGCCAGCCCCATGCGGCGGACGTCTCGTTCGTGCAGCGCTCTCTCGCCGGCTGTATGGGTCGATTTGGCGATGGCCATGCCCTCATCCACGGGTTTCTGCACTTCTGCGGGCTTCATGGAGTGGAGGGCGAGGCGCGCCTTGACCAGGTTTTCCCGGCCATCGATGAGGCGCACCTGAGGTTCGGAGACCTCCATGCCGCTCTTTTCCGCGCTCGCCAGGACGGTTTCGGACTGCTTCAGCGCCGCATCGAGGCCATCCAGCCAGCCGGCCATTTGAGTGGCCGTGCCGGCGGGCGCGGTGCCCGCATCGTGGCATCCGGCACACACCGCCTTAGGCCCAACCAGCATGGCGGTGGACGGCTGGTGCACGGCATGGTTGGAATGGCAGACCATGCAGCCACCGCCGCCGCCCGCGCCGGAAAAGACAGCGTTGTGCACGCTCTTCTCGTAGAGTTGTTCAAACAGCACGTGGCAGCTTCCGCAAACCGCGGACACCGATTCCACCTGCGGAGGCTTGGCGCCATGGTTGCCGTGGCAGGAGGCGCAACTGGGGGCGGAGAGATCGCCGCGCTTGGTGAGCGCATCCCAGTGGACGCTGGTTTTGTATTCCTCGAACTGATTGGTGGGGATCTTGTAGGGCGCCATCTTCTGCGCGTCGGAGTGGCAGTGCGAGCAGGTCTCGGCCACGTGCAGCGGATGCACCGGGGCGGCGCTGTCCTTGACCGCGCGGATATCGTGCACGCTGTGGCAGTCGATGCAGGTGGCCACGTTGGCATCGCCACTGGCGAGGCGCTTGCCGTGGACGCTGGTCTGATAAAGTTCGAACTGATCCACGCGTTCCCGGGGGGCGTACTTGCGCATGTAGTCGGGGCTAGAGTGGCAGGTGGCGCAGAATTTCGGGATGGTGGCGCGCGCCGGCTTGCCCTTGAAGCCCTTGGCCTTATTCATGGCCATGTCGGGATCGTCGCTGGTGCGGTCGCCGCCGTGGCAATCGGCGCAGCTCAGTCCGTGGGCGATGTGGACGTCGTTCTTGATGAGTGCGGCGGGCCCCTTGGCGGCGTCATCGACCGCGGCGTGGCAGGTCACGCAGGAATCCGCGGCGGCGGCGCTGCCCGGGACTATCCACAGGCCGGACCACAGAAGGCAAAGTATAACAGGCGCTCTCATTTGAAATATCCCAGTAGAGTGAAGGTAACGAGATAACAGACCAGGAAGATTCCCACGCCCGTGGCCAGGCGGGCGTTGCCCGAGCCATCCGGCTTGTGCGTGGACCAGAAGGGGAGCGCGACCCAGACCAGCGCCAGCAGGCCGAATCCGGCGAGGCCGAGCAGTTCGCCCTCGAAGATCCACACATGGCTGGGTATCAGTTTGAGGGTGTAGAACTGGGCCAGGAAATACCATTCGGGGCGAATGCCGGCCGGGGCGGAGGCGAAGGGATCGGCTTTTTCCCCGAGTTCCCAGGGGAAGATGGCGGCCAGCGAACCAAGCAGCGCGAGCACGCCGTACCACACCATCAACTCCCGCAGGAAGAAGTTGGGAAAAAACTTCATGTGGCTCAGGTCTTGCGCGGGCAGGTGTTTGGGAGTGCTCATGCCGGCCTTCTGTACCAGCAGCAGGTGCAGGCCGATCAATCCGCCGGTGATCAGCGGCAGCACCATCACATGGAAGGCGAAGAAACGCGTCAGCGTGGCCGCTCCCACATCCTCGCCGCCGCGCAGGAAGCGCGCCAGCACGGGACCGACGAAGGGCGTGGTGCCGGCCACATCGGTGCCCACCTTGGTGGCGAAGTAGGAAATCTGATTCCAGGGCAGCAGGTAGCCGCTGAAGCCGAAACCCAGCATGAGACCCAGCAGCGCGATGCCGCTGAGCCAGGTCAGCTCGCGCGGGCGGTGGTAAGCGTGCGTGAACATGACGCTGAACATGTGCACGAAGGCGAAGAAGATGAGCAGGTTGGCACTCCAGCTATGGATGGAGCGGATGAGCCAGCCGAACTCCACGCGCGTCATGATGAAGCGGACGCTGTCGAAGGCCTCGGCCACCGTGGGGCGGTAGTAGAGCAGGAGGAGGAGCCCGGTGAACATCTGCACGCCGAAGAGGAACAGCGTGATGCCGCCGAAGTAGTACCAGGCGGTGCCGGGATGGAGAGGGACGACTTTGTGGTCCAGCATATCGCGCGCGATGCGCAAGCCGAGCCGTTCATCGAACCAATCGAAGGTTTTGGATTTGATTTCCGCGGCTGACAAGGGAAAGTTCCTCCGGTTACACTCGTTTCGAAATTACGACTTCGTCGCCGCGAATTTTCACCACCATCTCTTCCAACGGCTTGGGAGGCGGTCCGGAGACCACCCGGCCTTCGAGATCGTAGGTGCCGTTGTGGCAGGCGCACCAGATTTCGCGGCGCGATTCCTGATACTGCACGGTGCAGTTGAGGTGCGTGCAGACGGCGGAGAAGGCCTTCCACTCGGTATCGTTGACCCGAATCAGGATGGCTGGTTTGTTGCCGAATTTGACGATTTTGCCGGAGTTCGGTTTGAGATCCTGTACCTTGCCCGCGTCCACTTCGTTGACGGAAGCTTCCGCGACCTTGGGCGGGTCGAGGTAGCGCGCGACGGGGTAGAAAAACGACGCCAGCGAGGCGGCGACGCCCCCGCCGAGAAGCCAGGAGACGATGGTGCGCCTGCCGGCATCGGGGGGCGGTGAAGTGGTGGCGTTCCCTTGCATCGGCGAAATCCTTTCAGTATTACAGACCTGTAGCTATGAAGCATACACCATTGGCACGTTGGCGGCCAATTGCGCAAGTGACTGGACTGCCAGAGTTGGGAGCGGCAGCGTGCGCCTTCGCACAGGGATTCGGGCGTCTGAAAAACGTCCGGTGTCAAATTATCGGACAGTGGGGCGGGCATCGGCGGCCGGTGGCGCGCATTATAATGACCAGACATGATCGACCGCACCGCATTTGCCGCTGCCGTACTCAGTTATGCCCTGCTCGGTGGCGCCGCTCTCCACGCCCGCGTGACGCGCGTCGTAATCGAACGGCGCGAGTCGCCGGCCTATCAGGGGCAGGTCTTCGGAAAGGCCGGCCAGTACGAGACCCTGAGCGGCCGTTTCTACGGGGAGTTGGACCCGAAAGACCCGCACAACACCATCATTACGGACATCCAGCTTGCGCCGCGCAATGCCCGCGGGATGGTGGAGTACTCGGCGAGCTTCGCGATCGCCAAGCCCCTCGACATGTCGCATGCGAGCGGGGTGCTGTTCTATAGCGTGCCGAACCGCGGCAACGGCGCGCCTGCTCCTTCCGCGGAGGGCCACATCAGCGTGGTCAGCGGCTGGCAGGGCGACGTCATTCCGCGGCCTGGACTAGAGACCATCACGGTGCCGGTGGCCAAGAATCCGGACGGCTCGCCGGTGACCGGACCGGTATTCGAGCGCTTCATCAACATGGCGGCAGGCACCACCACGCTCGACATCGGCACCGCGCCCTATGTGGCCCTGACCTATCAGCGCCCCGTCACGCTCGATACGGCGAAGGCCTCCCTGACCAAACGCGCGTCACCCACCGCGCCGGCGATCTCCATCCCGGGCAGCGCCTGGGCCTTCGCCGATTGCACGAAATCGGGCTTCCCCGGCACGCCCGACCCCGCCAAGATCTGCGTGCAGGGCGGTTTCGATCCGGCATGCGAGTACGAGCTGGTGTTTACCGCGAAAGACCCGCTCGTTCTGGGCATCGGCTTCGCGGCCACACGCGACCTGAATTCGTTCCTACGCTACGCCGATCAGGACGATACGGGTGCGGCCAATCCGCTGGCGAAGCAAATCCGATGGGCGCTCTCGCGGGGCAGTTCGCAGTCGGGCAATTTTATCCGGACCTTTATCCACCTGGGCTTCAACCAGGACGAAACAGGGCGGATGGTGTGGGACGGCGCCAATCCGCACATCGCCGCGCGGCAGCTTGCGCTGAACTTTCGTTTCGCGGTGGGCGGAGGCGCGGCGGGTCTGTATGAACCGGGCAGCGAAGCCGTGCTCTGGTGGAGCGACTGTCCCGATGCGGCGCGCCATCGCCCGGCGGCCGGGATGCTCGATCGCTGCACCACCACTAGGACCTGCCCGAAGATCATGGAGACCTTCGGAGCGCTGGAATTCTGGTATCTGCGCGAGTCGCCCAACCTGGTCGGCACCGATGCCAAGGCCGATATCCCGCTGCCCGCCAACGTCCGCCGCTACTTCTTCCCCGGAACGTCGCACGGCGGAGGCCGCGGCGGCTTTACGAGCGCCGCCCCCGCGCCGCCCAGCGGCTGCGTACTGCCCGCCAACCCGAATCCGGAAACCGAGACCATGAGGGCGCTGACGGCGGCGTTTGTCGATTGGGTGACGAAGGGGACGGAGCCGCCACCGAGCCGTTACCCGCGGCTCGATCGCGGCGAACTGGCGCCGGCGACGAAGGCCGCGATGAACTTCCCCACGATCCCCGGCGCGCCCTCGCCCGAGGGCCTGGTGAACATGGTGGCCGACCACGACTACGGCCCCGAGTTCCGGTACGCCGACCTCTCCGGAGTGATCGCGAAAGAACCACCCGTGGTGAAGCAGTGGATTCCTACGCTGGTGCCGAAGGTGGACGCGGATGGTTCCGACGTGGGCGGCGTTCCGTCCGTCCTGCGGCAGGCGCCGCTTGGGTCGTACCTCGGCTGGAACGTCACGGCGGCCGGCTTCGACAAGGGGAAGCAATGCACGCTAAGCGGCGGGTATATCCCGTTTGTGAAGACGAAAGCGGAGCGGGTGGCGGCCGGCGATCCGCGGCCGTCGCTCGAAGAGCGTTACGGCAACCACGCGGGCTATGTGGCGGCGGTCAGAGCGGCGGCGGAGAAGGCGGTAAACGAACGATTCCTGTTGCGGGACGACGCGGACCGGTTGATCGCGCAGGCGTCGGCCAGCGACGTGCTGGCGGGAAAGTAGGGGACGGGAGCGTGGCAGCGCGCCCGCGGTATCCGGCGGTGGGGAGCCACTCAGGCGGGAAAACCCGAAAACGTTCCGTCTGTCCCCGGTTTTAGGCGACGGAATTCACGCGTTTTGCCACGTCGGCGCGGAAGCGATCCACCAGGGCGAGCACGTAATCCACGATAGAGAGCGACGGGTCTTCGATGAGCGGGGTCAGGTCCATGGCGAAGTTGAGCGCGCTTTCCTGGTCGGTGCCGTGGGAGGCGTAGTAGGTGGCGTGCGCCAGGCGGCGGCCGGCGGTGGCCAGATCGTAGCGCTTGCCGCCACTGACCTGCGAATCGAAAACGCCCACCAGGGCGGCGGCGATGTTGGAGCGGGCGCTCACCGGGAGCACCTGCTTGTCTTCGTCGAGCAGCCAGTCCAGGTCGCGCCAGACTTCGCAGCCGTACACCTTTTTGGGCTTGACGCGGTCGCGCACGGCGCGCAGCGCGGCGATGGCGCGCATGGTGGTGGCGACATGGGTATCGTGCTTATCGGCGGGGTTGTGCAGGTAGACGACCTCGGGATTGGCGGCCACGAGGATCTTCGCCAGATCCTCCGTTACCACGGTCTCCTTGGGATCCTTGACTTCGGAGCTGGTGAAAGCGAGTTGGATCTGGCAGGCGTACTCTCCGACGTAGGCGGCTTTGCGCTGCTCGAGCACGCGCACCTGCTGCATCTGTTGATCGGTGTAATCGCCGTAGATGCCGGCGCGCGGGCTGCCCGCGCCATTAGTCACCACCACGCCGGTGAACCACTTGTCCTTGGCGCCGAAGCATTCGGCGATGCCGTGGTAGGCCATGATTTCGATATCGTCCTGGTGCGCGGAGATGCACAGGTGGGTGGTGCGGGCGAGGGCTGCGTCGGGCGCGATGCCGTCGGGTACGAAAAAGTCCGCGGTGGATTTATGGAATTGCATCAGTGTGTCTCCTAAGTGGGAATGGACGGAAGGCTGGCGGCGGCGATGGCCTGGCCGTGGCGCTTCTCCTTCTCGTCGGGGATGTGATACCGGATGCCCTCGGCGAGTTCGGGGAACTCGGCCTGGAGGACTTCGGTGGCGGTGGAGAGGATCAGGTCGCCACCCGCGCCGGTGAGCACGCGGCCGAGGACTAACAGATTGCGCACCTCGTAGAAATCGGCGTAGGTGGCGATGTTGTAGCCGAAGTAGACGCCGATGGTCTGGTAGATCTTGCGGGCGCGCTCGTCGCCCGCAGCCATGAGTTTCTGCACGTGTTCGAGCTTGACGGGGAGCGTCATTTCCTTGGGAAGATCGATGCCGGCGGGAGCGAGCAGGCGGCCGACGGCCTGTTGGGAAAAGTATTGCGCACCGACGCCGGGATCGCCGGACCACTCGTCGACGGGGGCGTCTTCGCGGTAATCCACGGGGACGAAGGCGAGCTCGTTGAGCCAGGTGGTGATGTTGCCCTGCGGGGTGACGTACCCGGCGGCGAGAGAACTGCCGAAGGCGACGCCGAGGACGGCGCCGGCGTTGCGCCCAGTGGAGCCGAGCGCCATGGAGCCGGCCAGCGCGGTGACTTCGCCATCGTTGACCACGTCGAAGGGGACGCCGTGCCAGGCGGTTTGCAGGTCGAAGAAGAGGCGGCGGATGCGCGTGTCGAATTGGTCCTGGGGGACGGCGCGGTAGAGCGAGCCGATGCGCACTTCGTTGGCCACATAGACGCCGGCGGCAGAGCCGCCGATGGCATCGATGCGCGGCAGGTGGGCGGCGGCGCGCTTCAGGGAATCGTGCACGCCATCGTAGTGATATTGGGGGTCGCTCTGTACGGCGGGGCTCCAGGGAACCTCGTCGCTGAAGACGACTTTGCCTTCGATCACGGCGGCGCACTTGCGGTCGCTGGCGCCGAGGTCGAAGCCGATGCGGCAGCCATCCAGGTGGCGGCCGAGGGGTGCGGCGGATTCGCGTTCGCCGGGGCAGGAAGCGTAGGGCACGCTCTCGATGGTCATGGGGCGGCCGTAGACGCGCTCGCCCATGAAGCGGTAATCGAAGGCGCGCGCGCCCGCGGGCGAGTAGACGGCGCGGAGGTATTCGGCGATACGCGGCTCGCCGGCGATGGTGATGCGGCAGCCGCCCTTCTGCCAGAGCAGGTATTTCAGCAGGCGCTCGGTGTAGCGATGGTTGACGTCGACATTGTCGTCTTCGTGCGGCAGGATGGCGGTGCGGAAGACGGAAACGCCACCATCGCTGCGCTCTAGCGCCATGGCCAGCGGCTGGGCGCCGCCGGCGCGCGCCAGTCTGCGATAGGCGCGGTTCCAGAGCGAGGCAGGCAGGAACTCGGGGTCGAGGACCGGGCGAAATTTCGGTGCGACGGAAATGGTAGCGGACATTTGGAGAGTGAACGCGATTTTATCATCCGGCAGACAGGCAAAACCGGGGACGGGGCAAACCGGGGACAGACAGCGAATTTCCGGCAAAAGGCGCCGGAAATTCATGTCTGTCCCCTGGGGCGTTACCATGGGCACATGTGGCTTGGCATAGACGTTGGCACCGGGGGCTCGCGCGC
>JBEKDV010000285.1:0-10372 GCA_050014175.1 Candidatus Solibacter sp.
ATATCTGCGTAGATTAAGTAACAGGTTCGGGGCGGAAACCCGCGCCCCGAACCCGTCCGGGGCCTGCCAAGATCTCCGGACAGTTTATTTTGCAAGTTCCTAGAAACCGCCTGCCCCACCAAGCTAGGCGCGTTCCTGGTAGGTGCCTTCGGCGGTGTTGACGCGGATCTTTTCACCCTCGGTGATGAAGGAGGGCACCTGCACGACGAGGCCGGTTTCCATCTTCGCGGGCTTGGTGACGTTGGAAACGGTGGCGCCTCGCATTCCAGGTTCGGTTTCCACCACCAGCATGTCCACCGTGGCGGGCAGTTCGACGCTGATCGGCTTGCCTTCGTAGAACTCCACCGACACCTTGAGCTGCGGGATCAGGTAGCTGGTGGCATCGCCGAGCAGATCCTTCATGAGGTGCATCTGCTCGTAGGTTTCGGTGTTCATGAAATAGTAGTACTCGCCATCGTCGTACAAGTACTCCATTTCCTGCTCGTCCATGATGGCCTTCTCCACCTTGTCTTCGGAAGAGAAACGGTTTTCCGTCATGGAGCCGGTGCGGAGACTGCGCATCTTGGCCTGCACGAAACCGCGCAGATTGCCGGGGGTCCGGTGATTCACGCTGAAAATCGAGTACAGCTCGTTGTTGTACTTGATCACCATGCCCGGACGCATCTGTGTTGCTGAGATCATGAAACTCCTCTGAAGTGTGAACTTGACCCTACGGAAACTCCAGTATAGCAGGCAGGCGGGCGGGGCGTTTTGCCGCGCACGCACTGGCTAAAACGGGAGGATTTCCTCGCGAACCGGGTCGAAATCGATGCGCCGCTTCTGCATGTAGGAGATGTTGCCCAGGTGTGAAGCCTGGGCGGAGCGGTGGCCGATGAGGACATCGCCGTTGGGAAGTTTGCGCGATTTCACGCAGTCCAGGAAGTTCTGGATGTGGTCCTGGTCCAGGTCGGTGGAAGCCTGCACTACGGTAGGTTTGGCGCCGCTTCCCACGGGGGTGAACTCGTAGCGCGAGCGGTCGATCCAGAGCCGCCCCTGGGTACCGCAGAATTCCTGCGCGGCGCCGGTGATTCCGGGGACGAGGGTAGCTTCGAAGGTGGCGGTGAACTGCTGGGGGTATTCGAGGAGGACGTTGATGGTGTCGGGCGCGGTGCGGCCATCCTTATAATTGTAGATGCCGCCGGAGGCCTGGGCGGCAATGGGAATGTCGGCGCCCATGAACATGTGGACCACGTCGATCCAGTGGGTGAAGAGATCGGTGACCTGGCCGCCGCCGAAATCGAGGTAGGCGCGCCAGTTCCAATACTGTTGGGGATCCCAGTCGCGCCACTTGAGCGGTCCCAGGAAATGCGCCCAATCGAGGTTGGACGGGCACTCCTTGAGACGATCGGGCGCTTTGCGCAGGTGGTAGCTGTTGCCGTGCCACCAGGTGCGGGCGAGCGTGATCTTGCCCAATTTCCCGGTGTCCATGTACAACTGCTTGGCCTCCAGGTAGTGTTTGCCGGAGCGCTGCTGCATGCCCACCTGGCAGATGCGGTTGTTGACGCGCGCGGCCTTGACTATGGGCGGACCCTCGTCGATCTTCAGGGTCAGCGGCTTTTCGACGTAGACGTCCTTGCCAGCGTTGAGGGCGTCGATGGCAACGGCGGCATGCCAGTGGTCGGGCACGCCGATCAACACGGCGTCGGTTTCCTTGATCTCGAGCAGCTTGCGATGGTCGCTGAAGCTCCTGGCATTGGGCGCGACGGATTTGGCGGCGTCGATCTGGGCGCCGTAGATATCGCAGACCGCCGTGACATCCACGGTTCCGGACTTGACGAACTTGCCCATGTCGCTGCGGCCGCGCTCGCCGCAGCCGATGAGGCCGAGTTGCACGCGCTCGTTGGCGCCGTAGACGCGGGAGTAGGAAAGTGCAGTAGCGGCCGTCACGCCGCGCAGAAATGTCCGTCGAGGGACATCGTTATCAGGCATGACACGATTATATGTTGAATCTGTATGGAAGAATGCGGTCCAGCTGGGCCGCCGGCAGGCCCTCACGGGACGCCAGATGGCGCGCGGGCGTGTGGAATGCGGACGAGTTTGTCCGGCTCTTCCGACCGTGTTTTGTTGATAATAAATAGGTTATAACTACAAAGAGCACTGAAAACCGGCCACATCTGTCCGGTTTTCCCTACGATTCCGGTAGGCGGGGCAGAGCGTGCCGCCCCCCAATTCCATGTTACGGCATGGGGGTACGGGTTTTGGGTGCCGGGGAAAGGGTGAATTCTGCTAAGGCCCGCCCGGAGAATGGGTTAGGGGAGGCAGAAAATATTTTATGTTGGTGTCACCCAGGCATTCGCCGGACGGGCAATCTATCTGGCAACGATATAGGTCGGATGGTAGAACTGGCCGTTGGTGTAGGCTCCGATTGTTCCGAACTGGAAAAGCTTGGCGCCGCTGCTATTGAATTCCACAATGTGGCTCAGATTGTAATCGACGCCCCACACGTTACCTAAAAAATCGATGGCGATGCCGTAGGGAGACGGGAAGGAAAACCCTCCGCCAAATGCCTGAAGGAAGACGCCGCTGCTGTTGAATTCCTCGATCCGCTGATTATAGGGGTCCGCTATCCAGGCATTACCCGAGGGATCAAAGGCAATGCTGAAGGGGCCTTCGAATAAACCTCCGGCGTTACCGAAACTGCCAAACTTAAGCAGGAAGCGACCCGTGTTGTCGAATTTCTGGATCCGATTATTGCCGGTGTCGGCCACCCAGATATTGCCGCTGGGATCGATGGCGATGCCGGCGGGGGCATTGAATTGGCCGTTGCCGCCGCCCAAGCCTCCAAACTGCTGCAGATAATTGCCGTTGCCGTCAAATTCCTGTATGCGGTTATTGCCGGTATCGGCGACCCAGACGTTCCCCAGGGAATCGATGGCGATGCCGTTGGGTTGATAAAGCTGCCCGGCGGCGCTGCCGGTGGTGCCGAAGCGGAAAATGAGTTCGTCGTCCTGCTTCACCACTTGATTGAGGCTGGAATCGGTCAGCCAGAGGTAGCCCGCGGCATCGACCGCCAAGCCGGACGGCTGCGCAGGCACCGCGTAATTATTCCAGTAGAAGACCGGGTTGCCGTGGGTGTCGTACATCCAGATCAGGTGGTTGCCGGTGTCGAGTATATAAAGAATGGGTAAGCGCGTATAGATCCAGGATGCGCCGGGGGTGGTGGTGAGGTGACCAGGTCCACCCACGATGGCGGTTTTCCCATCAGCGGAAAGAGCAACGGATTGGCCTTGGTCCTGGAAGGGCGCCACGGCGCCGGAGCCGACCATCTTACTGCCCAGTTGGTACCAGGCGCCTCCCATCCGCACAAAGATCCAGGCGGCGCCGGCCTCGTTGTTGTCGGCGATGTCACCCAGAATGGCGGTATTTCCGTCCCCGGAAAGTCCAACCCCGGTGACCTGTTGAGAGGTTGCGCCGCTGCCGGTTAAGGCATAGGTCTGCTGGCTCCAGACGCCATTACTGCGCGCGAAGATCCAGGCGCCGCCGCCTCCTCCGGCGATGACGGTATTGCCGTCTCCGGAAAGTGCGATCCCGAAGCCCTCGTAGTAAGCCAAAGTGCCAACCAACTTTGCCTGCTGGTTCCAGACGCCATTGGTACGGGTAAAGATCCATAGGGCGCCGGCAGGAGCGTTGTCATAAGGTCCGGTCTCGGCCAGAGTATTCCCGTCCCCGGAAATTGCCACCGACCGGCCTTGAAATGCGCCGGAAGTGCCGGAACCAATGAGCTTCGGTCCTTGCTGGCTCCAGACGCCGTTGCTCCTGGTGAAAACCCACACTGCGCCGGTTTGATTGTTGTCGTACGGTCCGCCCACGACGGCGGTATTCCCGTCGGAGGAAAGGGCGACCGAAAGGCCTTGCCCCGTACCTCCGGTGCCGACCAACTTGTTACCCTGCTGGCTCCAAACACCGTTGGTGCGGGTGAAAACCCAGGCCGCGCCGGAACTATCGTCACCCGGAGCGCCTTCGATGACCGTGTTGCCGTCGGCGGAAATGGCGACCCCAAAGCCCTGGTTCGCACTAGCACCTGCCGCGCCGGAACCAACCAGCTTCGGTCCTTGCTGGCTCCAGACGCCGTTGCTCCGGGTGAAAATCCACACCGCGCCGGCAAAGCTATTGTCCCCTGGTCCGCCTACGACGGCGGTGTTTCCATCGGCGGAAATGGCGACCGATTCGCCTTGCAACGACCCTCCAACCGCCAAGGTTCCCACTAATGGGGGCCCCTGCTGGACGAACTGTGCGTGTGTGGTTGAAGCGGCCAGCGCCAGGAACAGCAGCACGGAGACCGAACGGTGTGCGCTCATTGTATTCCCCTCCCCCGAAAGCAGAGCGAGTCTATCACCGCACTGCGGAGAATTCAAGGGCGAAGCCACGCTTTGGCGAAGCCACGCTTGCGGGCGCTTGCGGCGATTCCGGTACTAGAGGGGGCGGTCGTGCGAGGGATCTTACTCACAGGACCGCGGCCAGTTTGGCGGCGGCGATGGCCTGGCCCACGTGGCGCTGGGTATGTTCGGCGATGTGCGTCAGCAGGCCGATCACGGTGGTGGGCAGGCGTTTGCGGCCCACCGTCCGCGCGTCGGCCAGAGTCGATGGATCCATGGCCCGGATGACCGCTTCGGCGTCGCGGAAGGCGAGGTTCACGACGGAGAGAAGTTGGTCGCCGGAAAGCGTGCCGGGAGACGCTTCCGCCGCTAGGGTGTCCAATTGCGCCGCCGAGAGTTCCCTTCCCTGGAGGTAGGTCACGAGGCGGAGCGTGCTGCCCGCGATGTGCAGAATATGGAACGCCACCGATGGCAGGCCGTGAGGGGCGGCCCACAGGCGCTGGGTTGGGAGGCCCGTGGTGTACTTTTCGAGGTCTTCGCGCGCCATCTGGAAGGAGTACAGGACGGGCGCGAGCAGGGGGTGCACGCCCTCGATGGGACCGCGCATCCAGGGTTCGGGTAAAGCGTCCATTGGATTAGTGTAACTGTGGGTGCGCGCCCGGACGATGTGGCCAGGTTTGGAAATTGCGGTGAGGAGACGCTTGCAGACGCCCCAACGCCACAAAACCTGAGGCTACGGCGATCTGTCGAACTGCTCCGGCAAACAACGTCGCCGCGTAACCTTTTCCCAAACGGGCAGTATAAGTAGACATGCGACAGACCGCCGCCCGGCGTGCCGACAATCGCCACAGCAAGCGACGGTGCGAGGATCCAGAGTGCAGAATCTGCTAGGTAATATTCGTTACGCCCTCCGGCAATTCCGGCAGTCGCCGGTATTTACGGCTGCGGCCATGTTCACTCTCGCTCTGGGGATCGGCGGAACAACGGCGATTTTCACTCTGATCGACGCGGTCATGCTCCGTTCGCTGCCGGTGTCGGACCCCGCTACCCTATACCGCATCGGCGATGGCGATGATTGCTGTGTGGAAAGCGGCCCGCAGGACCGCTGGGGAATGTTCTCCTATCCTCTCTACCAGCGTCTCAAGGCCGAAGCACCGGAGTTCGAAGACGTGGCTGCCTTTCAAGCCGGCGGTGGCCGCTTGAGCGTGCGGCGTGAGGGCGCCGGACTGGCTGCCAAGTCGCTTCGCTCGGAGTACGTCACCGGCAACTATTTCTCCACGCTCGGCGTCAACGCGTTCGGCGGGCGTCTCTTTACGGCGGGTGACGATACCCCGGCCGCCACACCCGTAGCGGTACTCAGCCACCATGCCTGGCAACTGACTTATGGCGGCGACAGGTCGCTGGTGAGTTCGACCCTAATCGTGGAAGGGCACCCCTTCACCGTCATCGGCGTGGCGCCTCCCGGTTTCTTTGGCGAAACCCTCCGTGGCGATCCGGCCGACCTTTGGATTCCCGTCAATCAGGAAGCCGTGATCACGGGTGACGGCGCTCTTCTGCGTCAGTCCGCTGCCGCCTGGCTTCGCATCATCGGACGGCTGCGATCGGGAGCTTCGATCGCCGGAATGGCGCCGCGGCTCACGGGAATCCTCCGGCAATGGATGCAGAACGATGCCGGCTATCCTTCCAACTGGATGCCGGACATCATCCGAACCCTCCCCAAACAATCGATTCACGTGGTTCCCGCGGGAGCCGGTGTAGCGGAGATGAAGGAACAGTACGGGAGCAGCCTCAACATTCTATTTGCGGTTTGCGGCATGGTGCTGCTGATCGGCTGTGCCAATGTCGCCAACCTGCTGCTGGCCCGCTCCGTCACCCGCCGTCCGCAGACCGCCGTGCGCCTTGCCATGGGAGCGACGGGGCGGCAGATCGTCATGCAAGCTCTCACGGAAAGCGTTCTGCTGGCAATCGGCGGTTGCATCGCCGGACTCGGGGTAGCGGCCGCGGCGGCCCGTCTGCTGCTCTCGCTGGCCTTTCAGCACGCGCATTTTCTGCCTATCGGCACCGCACCTTCTTTGGCGGTGCTGGCTTTCTCGTTCGCGGTGGCGCTGGGGACGGGAGTCGTATTTGGCGCGGCCCCCGCATGGTTTGCCACGCGAACCGACCCGGCCGAAGCGCTGCGCGGAACGGGCCGCGCCATCAGTGGCCGTTCTTCGTTCGCCAGCAAAACGCTGCTGGCGTTACAGGCCTGTCTCTCGGTGGTCCTGGTTGCCGGCGCCACCATGCTGGCCCGCAGCCTTGACCGGCTGCAGAACCAAGACTTCGGATATCAGGTAAGCGGGCGTGTGGTGGTTGCTCTGAACAGCCCGCAAGCGACCTATACCTTGCCGAAACTGAACGCGCTCTATCGCCAGCTCGAAGATCGACTGAATGGCCTGCCCGGAGTGCAGGGATCGGGATTGGCACTTTACAACCCGCTAACCAATAACTGGGGCGAACTGATTTACGTGGCCGGCCACCCCGCACCCAAGATGGATGGGGACGCCGGCGCCTCGTGGGACCGTGTCAGCGCCAGGTACCTTCAGAACTTCGCCATCCCCATCCAGCGCGGCCGTAATTTCAAGGACTCCGATAACGAAACCACCCTTCCAGTGGCGATTGTCAACCAGGCGTTCGTGAAGCGCTTTTTCAAAAGCGGCGAAGACCCGATCGATCGGCACTTCGGAATGGACCGGCCGGAAAACGCGGCCACCTTCCGGATTGTGGGGGTGGTGCGCGATGCCAAGTTCGCCGGCTTTGCACTGAACCGGCCCGCGCGCCCGATGTTCTTCGTTCCGCTGGCGCAGAATGTCGCGTATCGGAACGACGACATGCTGCAGCGGGTCGAGCTGCGCTCCCATTTCATTAGCGGGATCATGCTGACGACCGACGCATCGCCGGGTGCGCTCGAACCGGTGTTGACGAAGCTACTGGCCGATCTGGACCCCGACTTGACCATCAACAGTGTCCGGACGATGCGCGAGCAGGTGGCACTCCGCTTCGATCAGGAGCGCGCTGTGGCCAGTCTGGCGGGCCTATTCGGCATCGTGGCGCTGCTGCTGGCTGCGGTTGGCCTGTACGGTGTCACAGCGTATGCCGTGGCGCAACGGAAGAACGAAATTGGAATTCGCATGGCCTTGGGCGCGGACCGCGCTGAGGTAGTGGTGCTGGTTTTGCGTGGAACGTCCACGCGCGTGCTGGTGGGATTGTTACTTGGGGTGCCGCTGGCCATCGGCGCCGGACGTCTTATCTCGTCCGAACTATACGGGGTCGTAAGCTGGGACCCGGTTGCCCTGACAGTTGCAGGAGGAGCGCTCGCGATCTGCGCCTTTCTCGCCGCCATCATTCCGGCGAGGCGCGCTGCTTCGATTTCGCCGGTGGATGCGCTGAAGATCGAGTAGCGCGCCGTTTCGACATCGCTCCACAACGAAAGCCGGCTCGTCGAACGGAAGCACCCGCCCAGCGAACAGCGCTTGTGGACCCTCGGGGCCGGAAAAGCAACGCTGCAGCCAGGATTGGCTGCCCCACGATTTAAGTCGCCGTCAAGGCCTGCTCAGGCGGCATTGGCCGGACTATGCGACGTCGCGGGGACGGAGATAGAACTCGATGGCCTCGGCGCGGCTGAGGCGTTGCGGTTCGCTTGGTGCATCCGGGTGGGTGGCGCGGAAACGCTCCAGCATCAGGGTTTCCAGGCTGGAGACTACCGCGGGATTTTGGGCGGCGACATCGTGGAATTCGCCCGGGTCCCGCGCCAGATCGTAGAGCCGGCGATACCGCCCGGGCGTGGGGTTATCGACCAGATAGCCATCGGTGCGGGCGCGTTTGCCGGAACAGAAAATGTACTTCCATTGGGCGGTGCGGATGTAGGCCTCTTCGTTCTCCAGATACTCGGTGAAGACGTGGCCGCGCGGCTTGTCCATCTGGCGCCCTTCGAGATAGGGCCGCAGGCTCTGGCCGTGCTGGACGGGCAGAGGGTCGAGGTTCATGAGGTCGACGATGGTGGCGGAGACGTCGATGTGCTCGGTGAAATCGTGCACCACGCCACGGCGCACGCGCCCCGGATAGCGCACGATCAGCGGCACGCGCATGGCCTGGTCGTAGCCGCAATGCTTCTCAAAGCGGCCGTGATGGCCCAGGTTGTAGCCATGGTCGGCCATGTAGACCACGAACGTGTCGTCCTCCAGGTTGAGCCGCCGCAGGGCGGCCAAGACGCGCCCGATGTTGCCATCCAGGAAACTCACGGAGGTGTAGTAGGCGGCATTGATGCCGCGCTTCTCGGCGTCATGGAGATCGCGGAAAATGATGGGGATCTGTGCGGGGTCTTCGGGGCCGACGCGGGGCACGGCGAAGCGGCGCGGGTCGAGGCGGTCGCGGTATTCCACCGGGAAATCGAAGGGCGAGTGCGGTTCCATGAAGCTCACCCACAGGGCAAACGGCCTGGCGGCATTCTGTTCCAGATACCGCACCGCGCTCTCGGCGATGTAGGTGCCCAGCATCTCCGCCTCGATTCTGGGATAAGGCAGCTTTTCGGCATTGAGCCAGATGCGCGCCGGATCCTGAAACGGTTTCCAGGGCGGTTTGGTGCGCACCTCCGGCGGTATGGGCCGCGGCTTGACGTCTTTCATCCAGGCGGCGCGGATCTCGTTTTCGGTCAGCATGACGCCGAACCCGAAAAGGCCGGGCGCGGCCGGCCGGTTGAGATGCATCTTGCCGAAAACCGCGGTGGCGTAACCCGCCGCCTGGAACTGTTTCGCCAGGGTCGGCTTGTCGAGGGCGAGCGGCGTGGGGAGACGCGTGACACCAGCCATGTGCGGCAATTGTCCGGTGAAGAAACTCTGCCGGGACGGGGTGCAGACGGGCGAATTGCAGTAGTGGCGAGTGAAACGCGTCCCCTGGGCGGCAAGGTGGTCGAGATTGGGCGTCGGCGCCAGGCGGTTGCCGTCGCAGCCCAGCACGTATCCGGCGTGGTCGTCAGCCAGGAGGAAGAGGAAATTCGGCGGGCGCGGCGCGGCCCCGCGGCCTGCCGTTACCGCCGCCATGCTCCCCAGAAATGTGCGCCGCCCAAGTTTCGAGAATTGCCGCACCGGTCTCACTTGGCGGGCGGCGACGGTACAGTCCACAAGTACAACCTGTGGCTCAGGTAAGATTCCTCATCCGACTCGGGGACGATGGCCTCCTTGTCCGGTTTCCAATCGCCCATGTCGAAGGTATTGGAAACAACCCGCGTGCCCGGTTTCAAATCCTGAAGGAGTTTGGGGCGCAGCTTCAGATTGATGTTCGGCAGCAGGAACAGGGTGACGACAGTGGCCTCGTGAATGTCGGCTTCGAAGAGGTCGTTCTCTTCGAAGCGGACGAGTTTCTCGACGCCGGCTTTCTTGGCGTTCTCTTTGGCCTCGCCGATGCGCACGGGGTTAATGTCGATGCCGACGGCGCGGGCCCCGAAGGTCTTGGCGGCGGCGATCACAATGCGGCCATCGCCGCAGCCGAGATCGTAGACAACGTCGGCCTTAGTGACTCCCGCCAGTTTGAGCATGGCTGCAACGGCGGGTTCGGTGGTGGGTACGTACGGCACATCCGGCTCACGGCGGGGCGCGGCGGATTGGGCCGCGGCCATGGCGACGGAGAGCACCGCAACCACGGGATAAGCGTTCAGGAGCGACTTGCGGAGAAGCATCGAATCACCTCTGGTTTCTGAGCGTAGCGCAACTGGCGGCGGGATGCATCCGGGGGGGATCGTCTATCCTGCGTGGGTCCTGTTGCGTCCGGGCTTCGCTCGGATTGGCAGGCCTGCCCCACCAATGCCGGACAGGAGCGACGAGAGGGTGGTTGACGGGCCACATAAAACGATGGCCTGTCCTACTAACCCGACTTTCGCACTTCGCGGGGTTTGAGCCAGCTAAGTCTTTCAGATTCAGTTGAGGCATCCCAGAGGTCTTCACCACAAGGAAGGCTGATCTGCTGCCGCGATTGGACGCCGGCCG
>JBEKDV010000286.1:0-10338 GCA_050014175.1 Candidatus Solibacter sp.
TGCTGCGCAAGGAGATGGCCGAGCATCCCGACCTCCTGACGGAATTCGAGGGCAAAATCACAGATACCCAGCTCGTCCGCGCCGCCGCCGCTTGAGAAAATGTAGAAACTCCAGGGACAGGCTTCAGCCTGTCAATCTGTTGTTCGGCGCCCCGGCGGCTTAACCCACCAGCTCCATGAGGATGCGGTCTACTTCCGCGGCGGGGTCGGCGGCGCGCGTGATCTGGCGTCCGATCACCAGATAGTCGGAGCCGTCGCGGATTGCCTGGAGGGGCGTGGCCACGCGCTTTTGATCGCCAACGTCCGCGCCGGCCGAGCGCACTCCGGGCGTCACGATGACGGTGTGCGGGCCGACGATGCGGCGCACGGCGGCGGCTTCCAGCGGCGACGCCACGATGCCGTCGACACCCAACGCCACGGCCTTGCGGGCGCGGCGTTCCACCAGGCTCGCCACGGTGCCGTCGTAGCCCAGATCGTCCAGGTCCTCGGGTCCGAAACTGGTCAGCACGGTGACGCCGAGTATCTGCAGCCGGCTGCCGGCGCGGGCGGCGACGGCGGCGCGCATCACCGAAGCCACCGCGTGCACGGTCAGAAATCGCACGCCGGCCGGCGCCACCAGAGCCACGGCGCGCGCCACGGTTTCGGGAATGTCGTACATCTTCAAATCGAGGAAGACCTGCTTCCCTTCCCCGAGCAGGTGCTTTACGACATCCATGCCGGCGGCGGTGTACAGTTCCAGGCCGACCTTGTAGAAGTTGACGCGCGGGCCGATTCTGGCGACCATGGCGCGGGCACTGGCGGCGGAGTCCACGTCGAGCGCGACGATGATGGGGTTGTGACAGGCTAGAGGCATTATATGATCCGGATGGCCTTCTCTCCGCGCGGCAACACGCGGCCGATCCGGTAGCCGCCGGTGAATTTCGCGGCGTCGCTTTCCGGCAAAGAGATCAGCAGGCCGCCGGAGGTTTGCGGATCGTACAGCAGGTCTTCTATTTCACGGGGGATTTCACGCAGTGTCTCCACCACGCAGGAGGCGAATTCGCGATTATTCTTGAGGCCGCCGGGCACGGCGCCGGCGCGCGCGTAGTCCACCGCGCCGGGCAGGAACTGCAAGCGGTCGACGGCGATTTCCAGGGTCACGCGGCTGGCCAGCGCCATTTCGCGCGCGTGCCCGATCAGGCCGAAGCCGGTGACATCGGTGCAGCCGTGCACGTGGTAGCGCAGCATCGCCTCGCAGGCCGCGCGATTCAGGGTGAGCATGGACGCTATCGACGCGGCCACATCGTCCTCGCGGGCGATGCCGCGCTTCAATGCGGTAGCGACAACGCCGGTGCCGATGCGCTTGGTGAAGACCAACGCGTCGCCCGGGCGCGCACCGGAGTTGGCCTGGACGCGCGCGGGGTGAACGGTGCCGGTCACGGCGTAGCCGAACTTGATCTCGTCATCGGCCACGCTGTGGCCGCCCAGGATGGTGCAGCCGGCCTCGTGCATCTTCTCGGCGCCGCCCTTGAGGATGGCTTCCAGATCGCGCGGGTCTTCCTTGGGCGGCCAGGCCACAATGGAGAGCGCGGAGATGGGGCGGCCGCCCATGGCATAGACGTCGCTCAGCGCGTTGGCTGCGGCGATGGCGCCGTAGGTGTACGGGTCATCGACAATCGGCGTGAAGAAATCCACCGTCTGCACCAGGGCAAGCTCCGGCGTCAGCTTGTACACCCCGGCATCGTCGGCGGTGTCAAACCCGATCAGCACATTCTCGTCGGCCCAACGGGGCACGGTAGCCAGAACCCTGTCCAACAACTTTGGACTCAGCTTGCTGGCTCAACCGGCGGCCTTCACGTGGGCTGTTAACTTTCTCGGTTGAGTGGTATCGTCCATGCGTCCCTCACTATAATAACGAGATGCGACGTACCGCCGTATTTTCCGCTGCCCTGCTTCTGGCTCTGGGCTTCACGCTGGTTTCGAGCGAACCCGGGACCGACCCGCGCCTGCGCAAAGCCGGGCGCGCCAGCGAGCGCAATGGATGGATCCAAGTGCACCTGGAGGGCACGCCCGGCGAAATCGGATTCCAGCACGGCGCGCTGCTGGCCGCCGAAATCAAGGACACCTTCCAGGCCGTCTCCACCGAGATGGTCCACGAAGAGAAGAAGGATTGGGCGTTCTTCCGCCAGGCCGCGGAGCGGGTCTTCTGGCCGCGCGTCGAGCAGCAGTACCGCGACGAGCTGAACGGCATCGTCGAAGGTCTCCAGTCGAAGGGCGTGAAGCTGGACATCTGGGATGTGGTCGCGCTCAACGCCTGGCTGGAGCTGCCCTACTACGACAAGTGGTACGACAAGAGTACCGGCAAGCCCGGCACCGGCGCCGGCCCGGGCGACCATTGCAGCGCTTTCGTGGCGACGGGGAGCTACACCAAGGATCATCGCGTGGTGATCGCGCACAACAACTGGACCAGCTACTCTTCCGGCGAACGCTGGAACATCGTCTTCGATATTCAGCCGGCGGCGGGCGGCCGGATCATCATGGACGGCATGCCCGGACTGATCCACTCGGGCGACGATTTCGGCATCAATGCGGCGGGCATGATGATTACCGAAACCACCATCGCGAGCTTCAGCGGTTTCGACCCCGACGGCATCCCGGAATTCGTGCGCGCGCGCAAAGCCATGCAATACGCGGCATCCATCGACGACTTCGCCCGCATCATGAAGGACGGCAACAACGGCGGCTACGCCAACAACTGGCTGATCGCCGACCGTAAGACCAACGAGGTGGCGAGCCTGGAACTGGGGCTCAAGAACGTGGCTCTACAGCGCACGATGGATGGATATTTCGTAGGTTCCAACTTCCCCAACGATCCGAAGCTGATCAAGGAGGAAACCGATTTCGACCCCAAGGATCGCTCCCGCAGCGAGAACGCGCGGCATGAGCGCTGGGTGGCGCTGATGGAGCGCGACAAGGGCAAGATCGATGCCGCGGCCGCGCAGAAATACCTGGGCGACCACTTCGACAGCTTTTCCGGCAAGGTGGATTATAACGAGCGCACGCTGTGCGGGCACATCGACGGCTCGCCGCGCGGCATGGGGACGTGGCAACCGCCGTACGCTCCCGCCGGCGCCGTGCAGAACAAAGTGGCGGACGCCGCGGGCGCGGAGAAGATGTCGCTGACCGCCCTGCTGGGCCACGCCTGCGGCCGAAATTTCAAGGCGGCCGAACATCTGGCCGGTCATCCCGAGTTCGCCTGGCAGAAGGGGATGCTGCGGGATATGAACTCGCGCGGCTGGACGAAGTTCACGGCGAAGTAGGGTTGCGGCGCGCGAGGGACAGCCGGAACGCGGCCATTTCCTGGCCGTTGCGAACCAGCAGGACGTCGCCGGCCAGAGCCGGGTGGTTCCAGGTCTTGCCCTCGATCGCCGGGAACCGCGCGAGCTCCCTGAACTGGTCGGGGGCCGCCGCGACCAGGGCCAGATCGCCTTCCTCCGACAGCACCAGCAGCACGTCCTGGTCGGGCAAGAGGACGAGCTGGCCGTTGCCGTAGCGTCCGCCCTTCCACTTGCGCTTGCCGTCCTTGAGGTCGATGCACGCGAGGATGCTGCCGTCGAAGCCGAAGGCATGGCCATTGTTTATGACGGTGTCGTTGAAGTAGGGCTTCAGTCCGACCGACGTCCAGCGCTCTTCGACGCTCCATCCGCGGGGTCCGTGCGCGACCGCGAGGAGGCGTGTGCCGATTCCTCCGCCGGCGCCCAAGGCGCTCATTAGGACGTCGCCATCCGAGGTCAGGGCCGGCTGGACGATGCGGAGGTCCGACGGCCACGGGTACTCCCAGAGCAGCTTGCCGTCGGCCGGCGCGACGCTGATCGCGCCGTGTCCGCTCATCAGCAGGATCTGCGCGACTCCGTGGATCGTCAATGGATGTGGAGAGCTGTAGCCAGCGCCGCCGTCGGGGCCGAACCAGCGCGGTTCGCCGGTGGCGAGGTCGTAGGCGACCAGGCGGCCGGCGGCGGCGACGATGACGACGTCGTCGACCAGCAATGGCGAGCTCGCGAAACCCCAGCCCGGCACCTTCGTGCCGGTGTCGGACGCCGCGTTGCGCGACCACAAGACGGCGCCGTTTCGGGCGTCGAGCGCGTTCAGGATCCCGGTCGCACCGAATGTGTATACGCGGCCGTTGCCGACGGCCGGCGTGGCGCGCGGACCAGCGCCTGCATTGGACTCCCAAAACCGGGCTGCGTCACGGTGTCTCCAGACCGGCTCGCCCGTAGCCAAGTGGTAGCAGGCGACGACCTCGTCGCTACCGCGCTGCTCCTGGGTGTAGAGGAGGCCGCCGCGGACCGCGAAGGATGACCAGCCCGGTCCGATCGGCCGTCGCCAGAGCTCGACCGGCGGCGACCGAGACCAGTCAGTCTCGATCCGCACGCCGGGGATGATGCCGTCTCGATGGGGCCCACGAAAGCCGGGCCAGTCGGCTCCTGTCTTGGCCGGTACCGGAGCCGGCTCGTGCGCCGCCGGCTCGCCGCCGGCTCGGGCCCCGACCGGCTCCCCGGGAGTCTTCGCTGCTGCCGGAGCCGGCGGGATCGCCGTCCGCTCGTCGCTGGCGTGGGCCAGGAGCCTTTCCTCGGGAGTCTCCGCCCAACGCCACGCGAAATCCGAAGCGAAGCCGCCGATAATGCCATTGGTCCGCAGGAGCGTCCACACGCCGCAGGCGAGCAGGATGGCCGCAACCATAGTCACGCGCCGAGGTCCGTCAGAGAGGCGCCGGCTGGCCACCGCCCAGACTATGAAGGCGAGGCTCAGGACCGGGATGGCGTAGATGACGAACATCATCCCCATCATCCCCGTCGCAATCGATTCGTGGAGGATGCGCTTTGTCGCGACCAGCGCGGCGATCGTCAGGACGACGGCGCCCCAGCGCTCGGAGCGAGGCGCCCGGCTAAAGAAAGCCCACCACACGACGATCGCCAACCCGCCCAAGAGTCCGCCCAACACGCCGTAGCCGATGGCCCCCGGCACGACGACAGGCAGGCCAAACCTGACCAGCCACTGCAGCGCCACGGCGACCACGCCGGGCCACAGCCGGAGCGGCTTGCGAGGAGCCGGTTCGTCGTTCGGCGCGATGGTCACATCAGACGATACTCTCCCCAAAAGCAATTTGTTCCCTTTTTCTTGGCGGGATGGTGGACCAATCAACCAAGGGGGGCCGCGGCGCCGGCGGCTCAATGAACCGTGTAGCGGGCTCTCAAGGCGAAGGGCGCGATCTCGATGTCGAAGCGGCGCCCGTCCGTGCGCGCCATCTCATAGGTGCCGTACATCATGCCCGTCGGCGTCTTCAGTGGGCACCACGACGAGTATTTGAACGACTCCCCCGGCGACAGCACGGGCTGCTTGCCCACCACGCCGGCACCTTTGACTTCTTCCACCTGGTTCGCCGCATCGGTAATCACCCAGTGCCGTCTGAGGAGTTGCACCGTGCCGGCGCCCTGATTGGTAATCCGCACCGTGTACTGGAAAACCCATTCGCCTTCCAGCGGGCGCGAGTTCTCCGGCGAGTAGCTCGACATCACCTCAACGCGAATGTCGTCGGTGACGGCTTCAGACAACGGAGCGAAGTCCGAACCCAAATCAGGCATGATTGTTCCATCATCATATCAGGCTCGTCTCGCAGCCAGCGTATCCACATCCGTCCACCCGTGTGTGATAGATTTAACAAACTATGCTCGCTTGTGCTTCGAAACGCAGTGTGTCGGCGTTGCTGATCGCCGCCGTAACCTGTCTGAGTGCCGCCGGCACGGTGTGGGCGCAGGGACGCGGGCCGGTCGAGCCCCCGGCGCCGCCGCCCAATCCCACGTCCGACCCGCTCTTGCGCGGGTTTGAATTCCGCTCGATCGGTCCTGCCACCATGATGGGCCGGGTCGACGACATCGCCGGCGCCGAAAAGGACCCGATGTTGATCTATGTGGGTTTTGCCACGGGCGGACTGTGGAAGTCCACCGACGGCGGCAATCACTGGAAGTCGCAATTCGACAACATGGCCAACGAGTCGATCGGCGCCATCGCCATCGCGCCTTCGGATCCGAACGTCGTCTACGTCGGCACCGGCGAGTCCAACAACCGGCAGAGTTCGTCGATCGGCGACGGCGTCTGGGGCACGACCGATGGCGGCAAGACGTGGAACCATCTCGGGCTGGAAGATACGCAAGCGATCGGCCGCATCGTGGTGGACCCGGCGAACCCCAACATCGTCTACGTGGCGGCCATGGGACATCTCTTCGGCCCCAATGCCGAGCGCGGCCTCTTCAAATCGGCGGATGGCGGCAAGACCTGGAAGAAGTCCAAGTACATCGACACCTATACCGGCTTTACCGACGTCGCCATCGATCCGGTAAATTCCAAGATCCTCTACGCCGCATCGTACCAGCGCCTGCGCACCTGGTGGGGTTATAACGGCGGCGGCCCCGGCGCCGCGCTGTGGAAGACGACGGATGGCGGCGACACATGGAGCAAACTGGAAGGCGCCGGTTGGCCCAAGGCCAAGGACGGCCTGTACGGCCGCATCGCGCTCTCCATCTTCCGCGCCAAACCGAGCACGGTTTATGCACAGGTGGAAGTGGGCGCCGGCGCCGGCACGGGCGGCGGCACTGCCGCCGATGGCGGCCCTGCCCGAGGCGGACGCGGCGGTGCGGGCGCGGCCGGGGAATCCGCCGACACCACGGCGGGCGCGGCGGCCGGCGGCGGCTTCGGAGGCGGCGGTGGTGGACGCGGTGGACGCGGCGGACCCCCTGCCCCACCCGATCCCAACGGCAGCGGCGTTTACCGCTCCGATGACGGCGGCGCCACCTGGACGCTGACGAGCAATCAGAACGATCGCCCCATGTACTTCAGCCAGATCCGCGTCGACCCGGTCAACGATCAAAAGCTTTTCGTCGGCGGCAACCCCGCGCAGATGTCGCTCGATGGCGGCAAGACCTGGACCGCCGTCAACGGTTCGCACACCGATTACCACGCCTTCTGGATCAACCCCAAAGATGCGCGCACCGTCCTGGTGGGCCACGATGGCGGCCTCGATCTCTCTAACGACGGCGGCTTGACGTGGGACTTCCACAACGATATCGCCGTCGGCCAGTTCTACCAGGTGTCGGCCGACATGCGCCGTCCCTATTACGTCTGCGGCGGCTTGCAGGACAATAATGCCTGGTGCGGACCCAGCGCGCTGCGCGCCACCGCCGGAGCGGTGGATACCGACTGGTTCACGGTGGGCGGCGGCGACGGCTTCTACACCCGCCAGGATCCCACCGATTGGGCCATCGTCTACGCCGAATCGCAGGATGGCAACATGAGCCGTCACGATATGCGTAACGGCACGCAAAAGAGCATCCGGCCCAACGCCGGCGGCGGGCGTGGCGCAGCGGGCGCGGCGGCGGCACCGGCGACACCGGCGGCGCCGGCGACGCCTCCCGCTGCTACGCCACCCGCCGCCGCGGCGCCCGCCGAAGCCGGACAGACTCCGGCCATCGCGGCAACTGCCGGACGCGGCGGTGGCGGCGGACGCGGTGGACCGCCCAACGTAGTCAATGCGCCTCCCAACGTGGAGACGCTGCGCTTCTATTGGAATGCCCCGTTCGAGATTTCGCCGCACAATCCAGCCGTGGTCTACATGGCCGGCCAGTACTTCTTCAAGAGCAACAATCGCGGCGACACCTGGTGGATGAATCCGACCGATCTTACCAAGAACATCAACCGCTGGGCGCCGGACATGGCCATCATGGGCGTGCCTGGCGATAAGCCCATGGCTTCGAAGCACGATGGCTACGCCGCCAGTTCCGTGGCCACACAGGTGCGCGAATCCCCTTCCAAACCGGGCGTCATCTGGGTCGGCACCGAAGACGGCAACCTGCAGGTCAGCCAGGATGGCGGCGAGACCTTCACCAACGTGTACGGCAACATCGCGGGCGCGCCCAAAGGCTACACCCACATTTCGCGCATCGAGCCCTCGCACTTCGACCCGGGCACGGCCTACGTGGCCATCGATCATCATCGCTACGACGACTGGAAGCCCTACCTCTTTAGGACCACGGATTACGGCAAGAAGTGGGTCAGCGTGGCGGGCAATCTGCCCGCCAAGGGCAATATCAACGCCCTGCGCGAAGACTACGACAACCCCAACCTCCTCTTCGTGGGCACCGAGTTCGGCTTGTACGTCACCCTGGACGGCGGCAAGGAATGGAAGAAGTTCATGACCGGCCTGCCCAGCGTCCGGGTGGACGATATTCTGATTCATCCCCGCGAACGCGACCTCATCGTCGGCACGCACGGGCGGTCGATCTACATCGCCGACGACATCGGCCCGCTGGAGCAGCTCAAACCGTCGGCGAGCAACAAGGATCTCACCCTGTTCGATCCGCGGCCGGCCACGCTGTGGAAGAACGATCCGCAGGCGCAGCGCCATGCCACCAACCGCCAGTTCCAGGCGAAGAATCCGCAGGGCGGAACCGCCATCCACGTGTTGGCGAAATCCGACATGGGCGCCGGCAAGCTGGAATTCCTGCAAAACACCACGGTGGTCAGTACCATGGACGTGCAGATCAAGGCGGGCATGAATCGCTTCCAGTGGCCCATGCGCGGTCCCGCACCGGCGGGCACGGGCACGGGCGGCGGTCGTGGCGGACGCGGCGGCGCCGCCCAGGGCGCAACGGCGGGCCAGGCTGCCGGCGACCAGGCAGCCGGCGCTACAGCGCCTGCCGGTGCGGCCACCGTCGCTGAAACGGCGGGTGCCGCCGGTGGTGGTGGACGCGGCGGACGCGGCGGGATCACCGGCGTGCCCTTCGTCGCCAGCGGACGCGGCGGCTTCGGCGGTGGCGGTGGTGGCGGCGGTGGCGGCGGTGGTTTTGGCGGCTTGGGCGCTGCGGTGGGTACCCTGGTCGAGCCCGGCGCCTACATGGTCCGGCTCACCGCCGGTGGCCAGACCTTGACGTCCTCGGTGATTGTGCTGGAGGACATCTGGATGCGCCCACAGTAGCCGGCGCATAGCGCGCCGCGTGAATCTCAACCCGGAGCACTGCTCGTGCTCCGGGCGTTTACCAAGGTAAACATCCGGCCACGCCCACAGCAGCGGTATGCTAACGAAAATCAGCAGAGAATACCGCTGCCGCCACGTGGTGAAACATATAGGTAATCACTTTTGGGCGGAAAGCGAGGCGCCGGCTAGTATGTTGATCGGTTTAATTCTGTTTATCCTTTTCTTCTTGATCCTCCTGCCGCAATCCCAGGCATTCCTGCTCGGGTCAGCCACCAGCGCGGGCGCGTGGATCACGGCATGGGCGCCGTTTTCCTATCTTTTATTGCTGATCCTGGTGGCGGCGACTTTCGCCGCCATACATCTCATGCGTACGTGGCCGGAAAAGGTGGAACCCGAGAATCCGATGGCCAAGTACCGTAAAGAAATGCCCTGCGACGAAGACTGAGTCAGGCGGCCGATAGGGCGCGGGAGCGAGCGTTGGCCAGCACCCGATTTGCATCCGCCGGATCGGCAGCGAAGATCGCTCCCAATTCGACGCGCGCGCCGCTTTCGGAAGTCCAGCGGCCCTCGATCAGTTGAAATTCCGCGGTGTCCCCCCGGCCCGGGATCGCTACCCGCAACCGCTCCGCCGAAGCCGACAACAACAGAGCGTCAACCTGGCGCCCCCCTGGAAAAACGATGACAGTGTACATGTGGAACTCTCCTGCATCCGATTGTGCGATGGATATTACGGTTTTGCTAACCTCCCTTTGGTTATGAACCTATCGTCCTGGGACTCCCCGAGCGGCGCGGTATCCTGGTCGGCATGGCAACCCTCGGACTCGTCGAATACCCCGATGCCCCTCCCGAAGTGCGTGCGGTCTATGACGACATCATGGCCACCCGCCACACCGACTGGATCAACAATTTCTGGAAAGCCCTGGCCCACGATCCTCCCACCCAGCGGCGGACCTGGGAGAGCATCAAGCAGATCATGGCGCCCGGGGCCCTGGACCCGCTCACCAAGGAGATGCTCTACGTGGCGGTGAGCGCCACCAACCAGTGCGCGTATTGCATCGCATCGCACACCGCCGCCGCGCGCAAGGCCGGCATGACGGACGCCATGTTCGCCGAACTCATGGCGGTGGTCGGCATGGCCAATGAAACCAACCGCCTGGCCAGCGGATACCAGGTGGAAATCGACGAGCGCTTCAAAACCTAAAAACAAATCTGGCCGCCGATGAACGGTAGAGTAGGACAGTGAGCGACGGTCCTCGCGACCCACTGTCCCCTCGTCGAACCGGACGTGCAGATTTCCCGCATCCGGCTCTCCTGAAAACCCTCGTCAGCGGC
>JBEKDV010000287.1:0-10721 GCA_050014175.1 Candidatus Solibacter sp.
CATCAGGGTTTCCCCCATTGTGCAAGATTCCCCACTGCTGCCTCCCGTAGGAGTCTGGCCCGTGTTTCAGTGCCAGTGTGGCCGTGTGCCCTCTCAGGCCGGCTACCGATCTCTGCCTTGGTGGGCTCTTACCTCACCAACTAGCTAATCGGCCGCGGGCTCCTCTCTCAGCGCATTGCTGCTTTCCCTTCTCAGGCTCATGCGGTATTAGCCCCGGTTTCCCAGGGTTATTCCTCACTAAGAGGTAGATCACCCACGTGTTACTCACCCGTACGCCACTGTACTCATGGATTGCTCCACTTTCTCGTTCGACTTGCATGTGTTAGGCGCGCCGCCAGCGTTGATTCTGAGCCGGGATCAAACTCTCGTTTGATGTTGTGAGTTTAATCTCGCTCCGGTTTACTCAAAGTTCTGACGAAGTGTTTCTTTACTGTATCCAACCAGATTGTCAATGATCTGCGCTCATCCCACACGACATCGTAATATCGCGCAAAATGGCGGGCCTCGAAACTTGTTTGGCGGGCCTCGAAACTTGTTCAACCGCGGCCCCGCCGAAACCGGCGCGCCACAAGCTGGAAAATTTATGAGAGCTTGTTAAAGAACCAAACAGGAAGGCCGTATTCCGCTCCATGCGGTGGCCCGCACAGAGTTTTGTTACCATTCCTTGCAGAGGATCTAGTGTTACTCTATCACCGTCGCAAGTACTTTACAAGCCCGGAAGGGCGTGCAATTCCTAAAGATCCCCGAATCGGCGACTTCCTCAGAATACCAGAGCCCCTCGGCGGATGCAATAGCAATCTTGGCGCTATTTCGCCCCCTTACCTCTGAAATTTCGCAGTAACACCTCCATCTTATTGAAAACAATTGACATATTGAGCGCTAAGAAAAACTCGCGCAACGGGCTAAAATGAAGCCATGCTGTTGGTTGCCGTTTGCGTCGCCTTCGCCCAGGACCCCGCCCAACCGAGCCTTCCCGATCTCCTCTCCCGGGTCGCCGAGGAAGCCGAGATCCTCCAGCAGAATGCCCCCAAGTCATTGACTCAGGAAGTCTTAGAGCAGCGAGCCCTGATGCCCGCGACGCGCTTTCGCCCGCGCATCGGGAAAAAAGCTGCCGCCGAAGTGCCCCCACCCCGCCTGGTCGTCCGCCAGATCGTCTCCGAGTACAGCGTGGGCGCCCTCAAGGACTCCGCCGCGCAGAATCTCACCGAATTGCGCCAGGTGATTTCCGTCGATGGCCGCAAGGTCCAAAGCCCCGCCAGCGCCCGCCACGCCCTGTCGCTCGGCATCACTTCTCCCGACGACCGGATCCGCAAACGCATGCTCGAGGATTTCGCCAAACACGGGCTGGTGGACATTGCCACCGACTACGGCATCTTCCTCCTCGCCTTCAGCAAGCGCGGGCAGGAGAATATGAAGGTGACCTTGGGCGGCGAGGAACAGGTCGGCGCCGACGCCGCCTGGGTCCTCAACTGGCAGCAAACTTCGCCCGATGCCGGCCTGCTCCAGTTCGTCGGCAACCAGGCCTCCCGCGTCGCCCTCCGCGGCCGGCTCCTGGTGCGCAAATCCGATGGCCTTCCGCTGCGCATTCAATCCTGGTCGGAGCACCCCCCCGATGCCTCCACGCAGGCGCTCCTCCAAGCCTGGTCGGGCCACGCGCCCGATGCCACCCTGCGGGTCCGCGACGAGGCCACGGTGGACTACGTTCAGTCCGCCCACGGCTTCCTCACCCCCGCTTCCGTGATTCACCGTCACCTCGTCGACGGCAAGGTGATCACCGAAAACCTGTACCGGTACGAACCGTTCAAGATGTTCAGCGCCGACGCCGAAATCAAGTTCACCGAACTGGATACGCCCCCGCCGCCTCCAGCCCCAGCCAAGAAATGAACCGCATCCTCTACCTGCACGGCTTCGCCTCATCCCCGGCGTCTGGCAAAGCCCGATTCTTCGCCGAACGCCTGCGCACCGCCGGCGCCCAAATCGACATCCCCGACCTTGCCGCCGGCGATTTCGAGCACCTCACCATCACCGGCCAACTGCGCGTCATCGAACGCGCCGCCGCCGGCGATCCGGTTGCCCTCATCGGAAGCAGCCTGGGCGGCTACCTCGCCGCGCTCTACGCCGCCCGTCATCCGGAAGTGTCGCGCCTGGTGTTGTTGGCGCCCGCCTTTGGCTTCGCCGCCAGGTGGGCCGAGCACATCGGCGCCGCCGCCGTCGATACCTGGCGCGCCACCGGCACGCTCGAGGTCTTTCACTACGGCGACAACCGACTACGCCGCCTCTCCTACGCCCTGCTCGAGGACGGCTTGGGCTACCCGGATTACCCCGATTTCCGCCAGCCCGCGTTGATCTTCCACGGCGCGCACGATGACGTCGTACCGGCGCAATACGCTTCCGAATTCGCCGCCACCCACCCCAACGCGCGCCTCCAAGTCCTCGACTCCGGACACGAATTACTCAACGTGCTGGATTATATGGCCCCCAAGGTGACCGGCTTTCTGCTGGGCGGGTAGACAACCCCGGCGCGTCACTTCACAGGCGCAGCGTTGCCGGTGATCAGGTCTTTCACGCTACTGTACAGGCCGGCGTCGTCCACCACGTAGAACAACCCGCCGCGTCCATTCTGGCTGCTGCCGCAATCGCCGGCCACCACGGCGTCACCCTGCTGGTTCATGTCGCCGAAGATGGCGTACTGACTCGGACCGGAAGTGGGAACCCCGATCTTGGCATGGTTGAAATTGGGACCGCTTCCTCCGGTCAGGCCGAACTGCTTCCCGGCCCAAGTCCCCGTGGTCGCGATCTCGACGGCCCCGGGCTTCGCCAAGGTCGTGCTCCAGCAAGCCATCTTGCTGGATGCCGTGGTCGAATAGATCGCGGGTGGTTCCCACCATGTGGCTGCCCGCAGGGGAACGCCTCCCAGGACGGCCGAGACCATCTGCCAGGGCGGCACATGCAGGCCGGAAGGCTTCGAAACCAAGTGAACTCCGCTGGAGAGCCGGTCGATGGTGGACTTTGTCGACTTGGATTCGACCCCCAGACCCGCCACCAGTGCTTGGATGTCCGCCGGGCCGCCGTTGCTCACAACCTGCGGGTTCTTCGGGTCGGTCACCACGCTCGCGTTCTGTAGCGCGGTCAGCACCTTCACCACATCATCCTTGGTCAGCTTGACCGAGAAAAAATGCTGGCTCACTTCGACGTCGTTGTCTTTGACGCAACCCAGCGTGTTGCCATCCGTCTTGCGCGGGTATTTCGTGTTGCCCGCCGCCGGCCAGGATGGCGTGGAAACCTGCATTACCAGGCCCTCGCCCGCGTCATCCCAGGCGAGCATGCCTTTCGAATGGCCCCACGGAGCTCCGCATTCCTTGGTGCATCCCGCAATCTTGGGATCGTCGTAAAACTGGTCGTTCCAAAGCAGGTAGTGGAAGGACCCGTTGTACACCTGGTCGAAGGTGGCGCCTAGCGGGTCGGAGGTGGTTTCGCCCACGCAATTGCTACCTAATTGAAGGGCGCTATGTTCGCTGCTGGCATAGGCAAACTGCTGGCCGAACTCTTTGTAGCTAGGAGTGGTCTGCACCGTGCCGCCGAAAAGGCACGTTCTGCTGGCTCCCGCGGCGCAGCCAGGGAGAATCTCCGCGTTGAACTTGAACACGAACCACCAGTCAACCGGATGGCCCGCCTTGAGCAACGGCACCGGCGCCTTAGTCGAAGCAGTGGCACCGCCTTGCGAATACGCCGGCAGAGCGATGAGCGAAAAGTAGACAAACGCGAGTTGGACGGATCTCATAGGCATAAAATCCGGGTGGCCCCCCGGTGCCGTTGAGTATACACCTTCCGGTGCAATTTCGTGCCAGGCCTTCTTGCGAATCTCTACAGACCGTGATCCGTACCACAAATGGCGACTTCCAGCCCCATCTCGCGGAACATCGCCGCCTTGCCGGCCAACGCCAGGTTCGCCGCCGCCGCGTCGGGCGCGTACGCCACCTGGATGTGGTTCGATTTGTGCCGCGCCATCAGTTGGTCCCGCGTCACGCCGTACAGCACCGCGTGCATCATCGGCCACTGCGGCGTCGTGATCTGCCACCGGCGCTCCGTCTCCGCCCGCGGCAGTTCGATCGCCCGCGCCCGGCCGAGATCCACCTTCAGCTTGCCGCCATCCACGAAAACGCGGCTCCACACGATTTCGCCCGGCTTGCTGACGCCCTTCAGGCTGCCGCCGCCCAGGCGGAAGTACATCGCCGGCTGCCTTTCGCTCACCGCCCCCGCGTAGCCGCCCTTCAGGTGCGCCGGCGGCACCGCGCCCGAAATTTCGAACAACCAGACGAACTCCTCGTGCCCGTTCACTCTAAACCGTTCGCCGTACCGGATATCGTGCAGCGTGGTTTCCGGATCGTACCCCAGCGCCTTCCACACCCGGTTGGTCACCAGCGCATCCAGCCCCGCGCACTCGTCCACCTCGTTGAAGTGCGGCAGCGCGTTGCCCTCGTAGAGCACCCTTCCGTTATGGCGCGCCTTCACCGGCGGCCGGTCCACGTTATTGAGCAGGCCCTCGGCCAGGTCCGACGCCGGCGCCAGATCCTTCAACCCCTGCTGATACTGAATCCCGATCGTGTCGCAGCCGAAATCGTCGGCAATCCGCAGCGCCGCGATGTACATCTTGCACTGCCCCAGAATCTGCTCGTTGGTGAGATCGCTCTCCGCGCTCGGCCCGGTGACGAACTTCATGCCCTTGGCGTCCAGCCAGCCGCGAACCGCCTGGCCTTCGCCATCGCTCACCTGCTGCATTTCGGCGAACAGCGCACTCTGGCTCAGCCGCTCCTTGAACACACCCGTGGCATGCAGCAGTTCGTCGGGGATGATGCCGTTGTACATGCCCATGCAGCCCTCGTCGAAAATCCCCATGATGGCCTTGCCGCGGCGCAGTTCCCCGGCCAGCCTGCTTCCCAGCTCCTCGGCCCGGGCCGGAAGCTGGAACTGGTTCAGCGCGCGCGCGTGGCTCTCGTCGTGCCGCACCGTCTCCCCGCCCAGCCACTTGCGCAAACCGCTCAGGAAAAACTCGTCCGTGAAATCCTCGCTCCATAACGTGCTGTACGCGATGCCGGCCTTGGTCATGGACGCGTTCAGGTTCAGCATGCCCACCAGCCCCGGCCACTGCCCGCTCCAGTTGGCCACCGTCAGGATCGGACCCTTGTGCGTGTAGAGTCCGTGCAGAACATGATGGGTGTACTGCCAGACGGCTTCCACCACCACCAGCGGCGCATCCGGCGGCAACCCGCGGAATACTTCCATTCCGTACTTCTGGCTATCGATGAATCCATGCTGCTTGACCGGGTCGCAGGCATGCCCGCGGCGTACCTCACGGCCTTCGCCGCGGATGGCATTCATGACGGCCTCTTCGACCTGGGCCTGCGCCGGCCAGCACAATTGGTTGGCCGAGAGCCGCAGATCCCCACTCGCAATCACGATTACAGTGTCCGGCATGCTCACATTTTGACACGCTCCCCGCCACTGAGTCCAGTCCTGAAAGCGGTCCTTCTCCATATTTTAGCGATAAACCACGCCGTGGCATAAGGCTCTGCCTTGTGCATCCGAGCGAAGCTCGGACTCCCTTACCCTAGCCCGCCCGAAACCACCGTCACCCGCACGAACCCCTCTTCTGTGCTGGGCGCCACCAGCTTCGCCGCCATTTTGGCCAGCGCCTCCCCCGGCACCACGCGAGCCCGCCCCGCATTCCGCTCCAGGCAGATGGCCAGCGGCACATCGAAAAATACCGCTTCCACCTCGCATCCCCAGGCGCGCCCGGTCTCCACATACGGCCGCCTCTCCTCCGGCGTGAGATTGGTGGCATCCACGTAGGTCACCGGACGGCCGATCGCCAGCCGCTGCCCCAGCAGATAGCGCAGCGTCTCGAACACCCGTACGTGGATCGTCTGGTCGGTCTCATCGTCGGCCAGCAGTCTGCGTATGCCGTCCGACGAGAGCCCGCGAATGCCCATCTTCTCCAAGTAGGTGGACTTGCCCGAACCCGGAAGCCCCACCAGCACCACGATCCGCATCACAAATCAGCATAGCGAACCGCGGTCCTCACCCGCCGTCCTGGTTCCAGTACCAAACAGGCTCGTCTCCGCGGCGCCAACCGCTTATCCTCTTTTCCAATGCGTGCAGCCGCCCTGGTCATCGCCATTCTGGCGCCGGCCTTTTGTGCCGGCCGTGACGCCGGACCCGCCAGGAGAGAGAATGGAGTTTCGCAAACGGTAGGTCTCAATATGAAGGTGATCGCTTTTAACGGCAGTGCGAGAAAAGGCGGCAATACCGCCATCCTGCTCCGCTACGTGCTCGGCGAAGTGGAAAAGGAAGGCATCGAAACCGAACTGGTGGAACTGTGTGGATCGAAGATCCATGGGTGCCTGGCGTGCCGCCAATGCTCGTCCCGGAAAGACGGGCGATGCGCGCAGCGCAATGATGAGGGGAACGAATATATCGGAAAAATGGCGGCGGCCGACGGCATTCTTCTCGGTTCGCCCACCTACGTGACCGACGTCTCGCCGGAGATCAAGGCGCTGATCGACCGTGCCTGCATGGTTGCAGGTGCCAATGGCGGCATGTTCCGCCGTAAGGTGGGCGCGGGAGTCATCGCGGTGCGCAGGGCGGGAGCCATGCACGCCTTCGATACCCTGAACCACTTCTTCCTGATCAGCGAGATGATCATACCCGGCTCATCCTACTGGAATATCGGGATCGGGCGGGAGCCCGGCGACGTGGAAAAAGACGAGGAAGGCATCCGCACCATGAAAGTGCTGGGGCGCAACATGGCGTGGCTGCTCAAGAAGCTAGGCTCGTAAGGCGGAAGGCCGCTAACGCCCGTTGATAGGCTGAAGGCATGTTTCGCAGACTGCTCGACGCAGCCGCCAGTGGCATAAGGCTCCGCCTTGTGCGGGTGGGGCAGCCGAGAGTGTAATCTGAATACTTCGGGTGCCCGCCGGCAGATTCATGTTGGAGGTTGCAGAGATGAGCCACAGGAAGAGCAGACAGATTCTCCGGGCGATCGTCCCGCTGATGTGCGTCGCGCTGGCGGCCGGCAGTGCCGTGGCGCAGGACAAAATGGAGTGGTTCCGCCATGACAAGTTCGGCATGTTCGTCCATTGGGGGCCTTACTCGCTGCTGGCCGGCGAGTGGCAGGGGCACAGGACGCCGCCCGGCGACGAGGCCGAGTGGATTATGCAGCGGTTCAACATCCCCGTGAAAGACTACCGCGAGATGGCCCACGGCCTGAATCCGGTGAAGTTCGACGCCGGCCGGTTCGCCAAGCTGGCAAAGGCGGCGGGCATGAAGTACCTCGTGCTGACGGCCAAGCACCACGACGGCTTTGCCATGTTTCACTCCAAGGTGAGCGCCTACAACATCGTCGATTGGACGCCCTTCAAGCGGGACATCGTGAAGGAACTCTCCGAGGCTTGCAAGAAAGAAGGCATCCGTTTCTGCGTGTACTATTCCCACCGCGAAGACTGGGAAGATCCGGACGGCTACGGCAATCACTGGGACTACGATCCGGCGAAAAAGGACTTCGAAAAGTACCTGCGCGAAAAGTCGCTGCCGCAGTTGCGCGAGCTGCTCACCAACTATGGCCCCCTGGGGCTGGTCTGGTTCGACCGCGGCATCGATACCACGGAGCAGGCGCAGCGGTTCATCGACCTCGTGCACCAACTCCAGCCCCAGTGCCTGATCAACGGGCGCGTGGGCAATTACGGCCACGAATTGCTGGGCGACTATCAGAACATGAACGACAACGGCATGCCCACCGGCGGCCTCGACGAGTACTGGGAGACTCCCCAGACGTTGAATGGCACCTGGGGATACAGCAAGTTCGATCAGGAATGGAAGACACCGGCAAACGTCATCCAGCGATTGGTCGAGATCGTCAGCAAGGGCGGGAACTACCTGCTGAACATCGGCCCGATGGCCGACGGGACCATTCCGGCGCCCAGCGTCGCCGTGCTGGAGCAGGTGGGCGCGTGGATGCAAAAGAACGGGGAGAGCATCTACGGGACCAGCGCGTGCCCGGTGGGCCAGTTCCCCTGGGGGCGCTGTACCGTGAAGGGCGAGCGCGTGTACCTGCACGCCTTCCAGCGTCCGGCGGATGGCGTGTTGCGAGTCGGCGGGCTTCGCAACGAGGTGCGGGCGGCCTACCTGCTGCAGGCGCCTGGCCGCAAGCTGGAAGTACTCAGCCAAAACGGAGTGACGGGCGTGCGTGTGCCCGCGCAGGGTTGGGACGCGGCGTCCACCGTAGTGGTGCTGGAGGTGAAGGGCAAGCCGGAGTCCGATCCGAAACTCATCACCCAGGGGAGCGATTCGCCGTTCGTCTTGGACTACCTCGGCTGCGAAACCACCGGCCAGGCCATGAAAAGATTCAACCGCGACGGCAAGTTCCACATCGGACGCTGGACAAATCCCGAGGATCGTGTGAGCTGGAACCTCTTGGTGAGCCAACCGGGCCATTACCGGCTGCGCCTGCGCTACGCGGCGAGGGCGGAGTCGGCGGGACGGAAATACGTGGTGGAAATTGGCGAGCAGCGGCTGCAGAACTCCGTCGAGACCACCGGCGACTGGTACCAGTACAAAACGTTCGATCTGGGGACGGTGACGCTGGCGAGGAGTGGTCCGCTGAAGGTGGTCATTCGCCCGGCGGAGGCAGGGAAGGAGAACCTGATGTACTTCGAGTCCCTGACCCTGCATCCCGTAGAGTAGCCCTCCAGGGCTGCCATGCCCCGATTCGTCGGGGCATTCTTCCGCCCTCTTCCCCGGGCCGTTCGCCCGCGGACTATGATAGGGGACGATGAGCCAATCGAGCCTTTCCCGCCGCGCGCTGCTCTCTCTCGCTGCCGCGCCCCTCGTCCTTCCCCGCCGTGTCTTCGGCGCCAACGACCGCATCCGCATCGGAGTCATCGGAGCCGGCGCCCGCGGCAACCTCCTCATGGACCAGCTCCCCCCAAGCGCTGAAATCGTCGCCGTCGCCGACTGCTACCCCAAGCGCGCCGACGAGGCCGTCTCCAAGCGCAAAGCCAACTGGCGTATCTTCCACGACCACCGCTCCTTGCTCGACATGAAGGATATCGATGGCGTCATTGTCGCCACCGCCGATCATCAGCGCGTCCTCTGCGCCATCCACGCCTGCCAGGCGGGCAAGGACGTTTATGCCGAAAAGCCCCTCACCCTCTACATCGCCGAAGGCCGCGCTCTCGTCAAGGCCGCCCGCCGTTACAACCGCGTCTTCCAGGTCGGCAGCCAGCAGCGCTCCATGGCCATGAACCGCGTCGCCTGCGAGTTCGTCCGCTCCGGCGGCCTGGGCAAGCTTTTCTTCGTCCAGGGCGTCAACTACACGCCTCCCGCCGAGATACCGTCCCTTCCCGAAGAAACCGCGCCCGAAGGCTTGAACTGGGACCTCTGGCTCAACCAGGCTCGCATGCGCCCCTACAATTCCCAACTCCACACCGGCTGGATGAAATGGCGCGACTACTCCGGCGGCGAAATGACCAACTGGGGCGCCCACGGCATTGACCAGATCCAGTGGGGCCTCGGCGCCGACCGCTCCGGCCCTGTCGAACTCTGGCCCATCCCCGACGGCCAGCCGAACTCCATCGCGTTCCGCTACGCCTCGGGCGTCACCGTCCGCCTCGAAATGCCCCCCGGCGACCTCCAGGGCGGCGCCATCTTCGTCGGCGAGAAAGGCCGCGTCGAAGTCGTGCGCAACGCCTTCCGCACCGACCCCCCCACCCTCATCAAAGACCTGCCCCCGCGCGAAGAGGTCGTGAAATGGGACCGCGCCCAATGGCAGGCCCAATTCCACATGCAGGATTGGCTCGACGCCATGCGCTCACGCTCTACACCGGCCGTCGATGTCGAAATCGGCCACCGTTCGATCTCCGTCTGCCACCTCGTGAACATCACCCGCCAACTGAATCGCCGGCTGAAGTGGGACCCCGATACCGAAACCTTCCCCGGCGATGCCGAGGCCGCCGCTTTCGTCGATCGCCCCCGCCGCCAGGGCTACGAGCTGCCGGATGCGTGATAGCATGTCTCCCATGGTTCCCCCACGCTGCCTGCCGCTCCTCCTGCTGGTGCTCTGCCTCAGGCCTCTCGGCGCCGCGGACATCACTGTCGACCTTCGCTCCCGCGTCGAAGTATTCAAGGGCAGCGGGGATTGGCGCGAAGTCAGCCTCCGCCAATCCTTGCCCGCCGAAAAAACCGCCGTCCTCATCTGCGACATGTGGGACAAACATTGGTGCGGCGGCGCCACCCAGCGCGTCAACGCCCTGGCGGCGAAGATGGCGCCGTTCCTCGAATCGGCCCGCCGGCGAGGTATCCGCATTATTCACGCGCCGTCCGAAACCATGGCCTTCTACCAGGACGCGCCTCAGCGTAAAGCCATCCTGGCCCTTCCCAGGATCGATCCGCCTCCTCCGCTCGCTCTGCCCGATCCTCCTCTCCCCATCGACGACAAGCGCGGCGGCTGCGATACGCCGGACCAGTTCTACCAAGCCTGGACCCGTGAACATCCCGGTTTGCGCATCGACCCTGCGGACGTGATCTCCGACAGCGGCCCGGAGATTTACAGCTTCCTCCGCGATCGCGGCATTCACACCCTCCTGGTCATGGGCGTGCATACCAACATGTGCGTGCTCAACCGAACCTTCGCCATCAAGAAAATGACCGCGCTCGGCATCCACTGC
>JBEKDV010000288.1:0-10278 GCA_050014175.1 Candidatus Solibacter sp.
TCGGCGGAAAGCAGCCAGGCCCTGGCCGCCGGCGCCACGATGCTCGCCTATGGCGAATACACGGTGCTCCATGGCAAGCTCGAAGTCCGGCTCACCCTCGAAGACGCGCGCACTTTGAAGGCAACCAAGGTGATCGGCGTATCCGCGGCCGCCGGCGACGTGCTGGGCGCGGGCACGGCGCTCGCCCGCGAGATCTCCAGCCGGGCCGTCGCCTACGGCACGCGCAATCCGCGGGCGCTGGAAGCGTACAGCAGGGCGCTGGAGGCCGGCGACGCCGCGGTGGTGGAGGTGGGTTTGGGCGTGGCCATCGCGGCCGACCCGGATTTCGTTCCGCCTTACCGGCTGTTGTCCCAGATCAAGGCGCAGCGCCAGGATCGCGCCGGCGCCATCGCCGCGCTCGACCAGGCCCTGGCGCGCGGCGCTGCCATTCCCGAACTCGAGCGCGTCCGCCTGGAACTGGAGTCGGCGGATCTCACCGGCAACCCCGACGCGCGCCTGAGCGCCCTCTCCAAAGTGGTTAAGCTGGATGGCGGCGATTCCAACGGCTGGCGCGAACTGGGCAATTCGCTCATGAATCGCCACCAGTACCGGCAGGCGCAGCAGGCCTATCGGAAGGCGTCGGAGCTGGAGCCGGAGGATGTCGCGCTGCTCAACTTCATGGGCTACGCCGCCGGGCAGGCCGGCGATCTGGATGCCGCCACGAGCGCCCTGCGGCGCTACGCAGCCCTTCGTCCCAACGAGGCCAACCCGCTCGATTCCATGGGCGATATCCACCTGATCGTGGGACGCCTCGCCGACGCCGAAAACTTCTATCTCCAGGCCGCCAAGAAAGACCCCGGCTTCCAGAATAACGGTCCGCTTATCAAGGCCGCGCTGGCCCGTCTTTTAAGCGGCGACGTCTCCGGCGCCAACCTGTTGGCCGAGCGATACGCGGCGGCGCGCGTGGAAGCCAAGGACCCCATCGTGGATTACCGCCGCGCCCAGTGGACGTGGATCAGCGGCCGCCGCAAGGCCGCCGCGCAACAGATGGCAGCCTTCGCGCTGGCCTCTGAATCCGGCCCGTTGCGCGATATGGCGTCGCGCGCCTACGCCGAACTGGCCATCTGGAGCTTCATGTCCGGCGACCGTGAGGGCGGTGGGCGCCTGGCGCAGAAGGCGCTCTCCATCGCCGGCCCGGCGTCGGCCGGCAACGCGCTGGTGGCCCAATTCCTGTCGCAGCCGCCGGCGAGTTCCTCGCAATGGGTGGTGCGCGCCGAACAGCAGTTCCCGGGCCCGGCGCAGAGCGCCATCAAGAACTTCGCCCTGGCGTACGCGCTGCTGGTCAACCAGCAATTCCAGCCCGCCCTGCTGCTGCTCCGCCAGATGTGGGAAAACGGCAGCCCCACGGCCGACGAAGGGCTTCCCGTGATGCTGGCCTGGTGCTACCTGGAGACGGGCCGTGTGAAGGAAGCCGCCCCGCTGCTCGCTACCAACCCGGTTCCTTCCGCCAACGGACTGACCCCCTACACCGGTTTCTACATCCCGCGCCTGCTGTACCTGCGCGGCCTGCTGGCCGAAAAGGAAGGCCGCGCCGGCGAGGCGCGCGCGTACTATGACAAGTTCCTCGCGCTCTCCGGCCCCGACCCGTTGCTCTGGGGCGAAGAAAAGAAAGTCCGGCAGTAAATGAAAAAAGCTTATACGAAAGACGGCCGCCTGGCTCGTTTGATGAAGATTTGTCTGGCGCTGCCCGAAGCCATACAGGAGCCGGCCGGCCGCCATGCCACCTTCCTGGTGAAGAAGGACGTGTTCGCGTACTACCTGAACGACCATCATGGCGACGGCATCGTCGCGGTGTGCTGCAAGGTGCTGCCCGGCGATAACGAAGCGTTGATCGCGGCCCATCCGGCCAAATTCTACCTGCCGGCGTACATCGGGCCGCGAGGTTGGGTGGCGCTGCGCCTGGACGTGAGCGGGCTGGATTGGAACGAGGTGGCCGAACTGGTGGTGGGTAGTTACCAACTGGTCGCCCCCAAGCGCCTCGCTCTGCTGGCCCATGCGGAAGCGGCGAAGGCGCCGGTGGCCGCTACTCCCAAACCGCGCACCGGCCCGCGCCCGCGAACCGGTCCGCCAGCCCGGAAGAATGAACCCCGCCGCATGCGTTCAGGGCCCGCCAGGAAGAGTCGCGACTAGACTTCCGGGTATTTAGCCGCCGATGAACGCCGATCAACGCGGATAAGCATTCTTGTTTTATCGGCGTTCATCGGCGTTCATCGGCGGCTGAATATGCTTTTTGGGCTTCGGGCATTTCCGCCGGCCCCCCACTCACGAATGCCCCAGCACAGGGTGCGGCTGATAGGGTTCTTCGAGCGCCTTCAGCTCGGCGGGATCGAGCTTCACTGCGAGCGCGGCAACCGCGTCGTCGAGATGCTTCATTTTGCTGGCGCCGACAATCGGCGCGGTCACGCCGGGCTGTTCGAGGATCCAGGCCAGCGCCACCTGCGCGTTGGGGATGCCGCGGTGGCGGGCGATCTCGGTAATGCGGTCCACCACGGCGAAGTCGGACGGCTGATAGTACATCTTCTGCGCGTACTCATCGGTCCTGGCGCGCGTGGTCTCGCCGAAATCCTGCGCGCGGCGATTGCCGGCGACGAAGCCGCGGGCCAGCGGGCTCCACGGGATCACGCCGATGCCTTCCTCGCGGCACAAGGGCAGCATCTCGCGCTCTTCCTCGCGATACACCAGGTTGTAGTGATTCTGCATGCTGACGAAGCGCGCCAGGCCGTGCGCGCCGCTACAGGCGAGCATCTTGGCGAACTGAAAGGCATGCATGCTGGAGGCGCCGATGTAGAGCGCCTTGCCGGCGCGCACGATATCGTCCAGCACGCGCAGCGTCTCTTCCATCGGCGTCTCGTAATCGAAGCGGTGGATCTGGTAGAGGTCGATGTAATCGGTGCCCAGCCGCCGCAGGCTGGCATCGATGGCGTGGTGGATGTGTTTGCGCGAGAGGCCGCGCTGATTGGGGCCGCTGCCCATCGGGTTGAACACCTTGGTGGCGATGACGACCTCGTCGCGCGCGGCGAAGTCGCGGAGCGCCCGGCCGGTGACCTCTTCGCTCACGCCGTCGGAGTACATGTCGGCGGTGTCGAAGAAGTTGATGCCGGCTTCCACCGCGCGGCGAATAAAGAGCCGGCTTTCCTCCTCTTCCAGCACCCATTCGCGCCACTTCTTCGAGCCGTATGTCATGCAACCAAGACAGAGACGGGAGACCTTAAGGCCGGTCGAGCCAAGCCGAACGTAGTCCATACCTCTTGGATACCACGGCGGGGGTAGGATGAGACATGGACCGTGTGCGATATGGGCTGGCGCTCGCTGCGCTGATGACGGTGCCCGGCGGCTTGCTGTACTGGTTTTCCATCCATCCGTTCGTGCGCTTCTGGCGCAGTTTGGGGGCGCGCGCCGCGGTGGCCCTGCACATCGTCATGCTTGCCGCCTTGGCGTGCGGAGCGTATCTTTTGCGCGGCGCCCTGCTGGCTGTGGACTACGGCACGAACCCGCTGCTGCTGGGGATCTCCGTGCCCGTCCTGATCGCCGCCGTCGTGTTAAGGCGGGTGCTGAGCCGGCACTTGAAGCCCGGCATCCTGATGGGCATGCCGGAACTGACGGCGGAGGCTGCTTCGCAGCGGTTGTTGTGCGAGGGGATTTACGCGCGCATCCGCCACCCGCGGTTCCTGGAAGTTTTCCTCTTACTGACATTTTGCGCGCTGTTCACCAACTATCTGGCGAGCTATGCGCTGCTGGCGGCCAGCGTGCCTGTGCTGCTCGCCATCATTCACGTGGAGGAACGGGAACTGCGCGACCGCTTCGGCGAGGAGTACGTGCGCTACTGCGCCCGCGTGCCCAAGCTCTGGCCCTGGTAAGACAGGCCTCCTGGCGCCTACCTCAGTTCAAGCTATAGACCGCGCGCGTCGGGGCCGGGCGGTCCACGGTCAGCGTGAGGTTGCCGCGCTTCTCGCCGACCAACGTCTCCGGCGGCAGCGGCGTGGATTGCTCCACCGTGACCGCGGCGCCGTTCAGCGTGACGGTGCGCTTCCAGCCTTTGCCGGTGAACTCCAGCGCCTCGCCGTTCTGGCGGACTTCCACCGCTCCCGCCTGCGCGAAGATTCCCGTCTCCGGCAGGAAATCGGTGTTGGTGTCCTTCCAGGTGAATTCCATCCAGCGGCCGCCGTCCTGGGCGGAGAAGACGGCGCGCACCTTGGCGGATTCCAGAATCCATTCGGGCGCGCCGTCGCCATCCAGATCGGCGGTCCAGACCACGGTTGCAGTGCGCGGGATCGGCACCACGCGCATCGGCATGGCGAGAGAGGCGCCGCCCGAGATCTTGAGCGTCCAATCGCGCACGCCGGCCGTGCCTTCGGCGGGGAAGACGCGGAACTCCACGCGGCGCTCGTCGGTGGGGCCGATGCTGACCTCGGCCTTCGGCGGCAGAAATTCCAGGTCCTTTCCGGCGGGCGCCAGTTGGTAGGTCTGGATCTGCGGCGAATTATTGCGAATGGAGATTTCCAGGTTGCCGCCGGCCTTGGGATCGATGGCGGCGATGGGTGGTTCGGGAGTCATTTCGGTCACCGGGCCGAAGTGGAACTGCATGCCCGAGAGCAGGCGGATGGAGGCGGGCCGGAAGAGTTGAACGCGCGCCCGGCCGAGCGGGAGGCCATCGGCTTCGAGGGCGAGGCTGGCGAAATCGCCGTGGATGGCGTCGCCGGGGACCACGATTTCGTAATCGATTTCGTTGGGCGATTTGGTGGCTGGTGTGGCCGTGTAGCCATCGGGCAGGCGCAGGCGGGAGCGGGCGGCGACCTCGGCGGAGGAGTACACCGTGGAAACCGCATTCTTACTGCCGATCACCAGGCGGTGGAGGTCGTTGAAAAAGGCCGACGTGTCCGGGGCTTCGATGGCGATGCCGATGCGCACGCGGTTGCCCGGCTGTATGCCGGCGGGGATCTTGAGGCGGGCGCGCATGTGCGGCTCGTCCCAATCGAAGTCGGTAGGCTTGCCGGCGGCGAGGAACGGACCCGTGGGGCGGCGCGCCAGTTGCAGGATGACTTCGCCGGAAGCGGGCGCGGCGAACTCCATGGCGAGGATGCCGTTCTCGAATTCGATGGAAAGCAACTCGGCGGTGGCGTAGACGATGTGCTCGGCGGGGGCGAAATTGGTGCACTCGCGGCAGAGCCCGTCGGGTCCCAGGGAGACGCCGATCGGAAGCCACAAGGACTGTCCGGCCCCCACGCTCACGCCGGGGATGACCAGCGTCCTGCTGGTGAGGGGCTCGGCCACGCGCAGCTCGTCGTGAAAGGGCTTCTGCGAGGCGTTGACGATGCTGACGGCGCTGGCGGCCGCCGACACCAGTTCCACGGCGCCGACGCCTTCCGGGAATTTGCCGGCGGCCGGCTTGGGCAGGGTGACGCGATGCAGGTCGGCGAAGAGGCGCGCCCAACCGCGGAGGAGCGCGGCATCGCGCCGCAGAGCCGCGGTGGCGGGGTGCTCATCGCCGGAGAGTCCGACCGCGCCCTTGCGCAGCAAGGTGGCGGGGTTGGCGGCCCATCCGGCGGGATAAATGGCGTCTTCCACGTCCGTCCACAGGAGGGCTCCGCGGGCCGAACTAATGACCTCGCGGCTGCGCGCGAAGGCGCTCGTGTCCATGGCGGAGAGGGTGGTGACCGGCGCGGGTGGGGCGGCCGCATCGATGGCCAGCGCGCGGCCCTCTACGTACGCGATGGGGCCGCCGTGGGACGCGGTCTGCGTGGCCAGCACCTGCTCGAGTTGTTTCAGCCAGGCGCGTTGCTGCGCGGCATCGAGCCGCGCGTTGACCAGGCCGGGGACGGGCGGCAGCGGGCGCACCCAGGCGCGCATCCCGAGCTTGCGCAGCAGGCGCACGAAGCCCACCAGATCGCGGCGCGGGCTGGAGAGGCCGGTGAGATCGGTTTCGCCGGGTTGCGGAGTGTGGTAGTTGGCGGGGATGGAGAATTCCACGGTCTGCACGCCGATGTTCTTGAGCCAAACCAGCTCCCGCTCCCAGAGCGTTCGCGGGTAGAGGTAATAGGGGAACTCGACTGCCTGCAGGTAGTCGGCGGCGCGGGCCGGCAGGGCGGCGAGCGCCATCAACAGCAGGGCGGCGAGCCGTTTCAAAACCGCTTGCCTCGGCGGATGCGGTAATCCTCGCTGTAGTTGATGCGAATCACCTTGCACATTTCGAAGAGCCGCGAGCGGGCGCGGTCGCCGACATGGTCGCGCAACGTGCGGCGGTACTCGGGACCCACCGCGGTCTTCTGGAAGGTGCTGCTGCCGGCATCGGCATCGGGCAGATTGGTGGTGGCGATGAGCGGTTTCCGGTTGTTGCAGCGGTGGGTGACGATGGAGGTGACGGTATCCTGCACCCAATCGGTGACGCGGTGCGCGCCCAGGTCGTCGAGCAGGAGGACTTCGCTGTCGAGCGCCATGCGGTAGGCCTCCTTGTCGGAGGAGTTGGAACTGGAGTCGTAGCCGGCGCGGATGCGGTCGAGCAGCGTCTGGAAATCGGTGAAGACGCCTTCAAAGCCCTTCTGCATGATGCGGCGGAGGGCGGCGACGGCGAGGTGGGTCTTGCCGGTGCCGGGTTCGCCGATGAGCAGCAGGCCGGGGTAAGGGCCGAGCGGGAACTCGTCGGCGTAACTCTTCACGGCGCTCAACACGCTCTTGAGTTCCTGCACGCCCTCGGTCTTGAAGTTTTCAAACGAGGCGTTGCGATAGAGCGGGGGGATCTGGGAGCGCTCCTCCAGGCGTTCGGCGCGGCCCGCGGCAAGGCAGGCGCAACGTTCGGCGCCACTGACGCTGGAGCGCTCGACGATGATCCAGCCGGTGCCGCCGCACTTTTCGCAAACGGATTGCGTGGACATTACTTCCATTATGGTGCAGACGTGCACGCGGGGCGGATGGGTTTCGTGGGGCAGGCCGATGACCAGCCCCACGTAGCACGGACCGTTTAGGACGCGGACCGGACCATTGGCTAGTATACACCTCCGCGCGTAGCGTAGGCGTCCACGCCTGCCATGCCGGTATTCGTACCGGCATTCCTCGCGGAACGCCGGCAAGGACGCCGGCGTGGCAGCCTGAAAGGCTACGCTACAAGGCTACGCTACGGCGTCTGCGTGGTCAGCGTATAGGCGCCGTGGCTGGTGTAGTCGCCGAACGGTTGGGCCACGATGTGGTAGGTGCCGGCCGGGAGGGCGCTCGCGATACGGGCGTTGGTGCCGCCGCCGCGATCGTCGTCTTCCTCCACCGGTACGGCGCGTACGGGGTGAGGTCGCCGAGCTGGCAACTGGCGGCATCGAGCGCGCCATTGGGGAGAAGGCTCGCCACCGCAGACGCCAACCCACCAGCGTGATACTCTGGCAATCGGAGCATTATGGCCATCACGCGCGAAAAAGCACAGCTCATGAGCGCCTCGGAGATCGACCGGACTCTGGTACGGCTGGCTCACGAGATCCTGGAAAAGACGAAAGATCTGGATCTGCTCGCCTTTATTGGCATCCGGCGCCGCGGCGTTCCGCTGGCGCAACGGCTTTCGACGAAGATCGGGAGCCTGGAAAACCGGAAAGTGCCCGTAGGCATCCTCGACATCAACCTGTATCGCGACGATCTGAGCACGGTGGACGTCAAGCCGGTGGTCAGCGCGACGGAGATCCCGTTCAGCGTGGAAGGCAAGGACATCATCCTGATGGACGACGTGCTGTACACGGGCCGCACCATCCGCGCCGCGCTGGACGCGCTGTTCGACCACGGGCGGCCGGCCCGGGTGCAACTGCTGGTGCTGATCGACCGTGGGCACCGCGAACTGCCCATCGAGGCGCGCTTCATCGGGCGCACGGTGCAGACCACCGATATCGAGATTATCGAAGTCAAGTTCCAGGAGATCGACGGCATGGAAAAGGTCCTGATGTGCGAGAGGGCGGGGTAAGGCGCCATGCCAGCCGGATTGCTGGGGATCGAGGAGTTGGACCGCGCCGAGATTGCAGCCCTTCTGGCGCGCGCCAAAGACTTCCAGCCGATGCAGAGCCAGAGCTTGAAGAAACTGGATGCGCTGCGCGGCAAAATGATCGTCAACCTGTTCTTCGAAGCATCCACGCGCACGCGGACGAGCTTCGAGATCGCGGCCAAGCGGCTGGGCGCGGACGCGGTGTCGATCACGGCGTCGGGATCCAGCGTGAGCAAGGGCGAATCGCTGGTGGACACGCTGAATACGCTGGGAGCGATGCGGCCGGACGCCATCGTGATGCGCCACGCGGCCTCCGGCGCGCCGCACTTTCTGGCGCGCCACCTGCCCACGCCCATCATCAACGCCGGCGACGGCACCCACGAACACCCCACCCAGGCGCTGCTCGACGCGCGCACCATTCTCGACCGCTGCGGGCACCTGGACGGCCTCAAGGTGGCCATCATCGGCGATATCGCGCACAGCCGCGTGGCGCGCAGCAACGTGCACCTGCTTTCCAAGTTCGGCGCGGAGATCGTGCTTTGCGGGCCGGCCTCGCTGTTGCCGGTGGAGCTGGCGCAACTGGCGCCGGGCGTCCGGCTGACCACGGATATCCGCGACGCCATACAGGATGCCGATGTGATCATGATGCTGCGCGTGCAACTGGAGCGGCAGCACGAGGCGAGTTTTCCGGCCAGCGAGTATTTCCGCTTCTACGGGCTGCAACTGGAGCACATGGACCTGGCCAAACCGGAAGCCATCGTGATGCATCCGGGGCCCATCAATCGCGGACGGGAACTTTCCAGCGAGGTGGCCGATTTCCAGCGGTCGGTGATCCTCAACCAGGTGGAGAACGGAATCGCGGTGCGCATGGCGGTGCTCGAAAAGGTGATTGGATAGCATGCCGATCGTGATCAGGAACGGAAGGGTGATCGACCCGTCTTCGAACACGGACCGCGTGGCGGACGTGCTGATTGTGGACGGGCGGATCGCGGGCGTCGCCCCCAACCTCTCCTCGCCGAAGGCGGAGGTATTCGACGCCACGGGGATGATCGTGGCGCCGGGCTTCATCGATATGCACGTGCACCTGCGCGAGCCGGGGTTCGAGCACGCCGAGACCATCGAGAGCGGCTCGCGGGCGGCGGCGGCGGGCGGATTCACCTCCATCTGCTGCATGCCCAACACCAAGCCGGTGAACGATAGCGCCATGGTGACCAGCTACATCGTGGAGCGGGCGCGCAACAATGCGGCGGTCAACGTGTTTCCCATCGGCGCCATCACCAAGGGGAGCGCGGGCGAGGAGTTGTCGGCCATCGGCGCCATGAAAGCGGCGGGCGCGGTGGCCATCAGCGACGACGGCCAGCCGGTGATGAGTGCGCGCGTCATGCGGCGCGCCATGGAGTTCGCGCGCAGCTACGATCTGCCCATCATCCAGCACTGCGAGGACCTCAACCTGAGCGCCGGCGGCGATATGCACGAAGGCGCGCAGAGCGTCCGCTGGGGGCTGCGCGGCATTCCGGCGGCCAGCGAGGACGTGATGGTGGCGCGCGACCTGGTGCTGGCGCAACTGACGGGAGCGCGCTACCACGTGGCGCACATTTCCACGCGTAACGCGGTGGCCATGGTGGATTACGCGCGGCAACACGCGCTGCCGGTGAGCTGCGAGGCCACGCCGCACCACTTCGCCCTCACCGATGCGCAGATGCCGGCGTACGACAGCAATTACAAGATGAAGCCGCCGCTGCGTTCCGGCGGGCACCGCGACGCCATCGTGGATGGGCTGGCGGCGGGAGTGATCACGGCGATCGCCACCGACCACGCACCGCATCCGGGGTCGGAGAAGATGCAGGAATTCGAGCGCTGCCCGTTCGGCATCATTGGCCTGGAAACGGCCGTCGCACTGGCGCTGGAAGAACTGGTGGCGTCGGGGAAGATCACGCTGACGCGCCTGGTGGAGCTGTTCACCACGGGACCGGAATCGGTGCTGCGGCTGGGACGCGGCACGCTGGCGCCGGGCGCGCCGGGCGACGTGACGGTGTTCAGCACGGACGTGGAGTGGACCTACGACGTGAATCAATCGGCGTCGCGCAGCCGCAATTCCCCCTTCCACGGCAGGACGTTCCACGGCGGGGCGATGGCGACGGTAGTGGACGGCCAGATGAAGTGGAGAAGGTAGTGGCATAGAGCAGCTGAGCCGCAACCAAAATAAAATGGCATTCCGAAAGGACCCACGCGGGTTCGGCTCTCTAGATCCAACCAGCGTGAGAGAGGAATGCCATGCAACAGTTTATCGC
>JBEKDV010000289.1:0-10210 GCA_050014175.1 Candidatus Solibacter sp.
CAGCGCGGGTTCAGGAACGCTGTCGGTGGAGACATACTTGCGAATGGCCGCCAATTTTTCCACCGCCGCCGAATCGCTGTCTTTCATGTGGTTGATCCGGCCCATCACTTCGGATAGGTCGAAGGTTTCCACCGAAATGCCGCTTGCCTCCAGCAGTTTCTCGCTGTAACGCACGGTATTGAACGCCGCCGGCCGCGCGCCGATGGCGCCTACGCGCAAGCCCTTCAAGCCGCGGACGATACGGCATACGGCCGCGAACCACTCCAGGTCCTTTTGGAATTCGGCCGAATCGGGCGCCTCGGTATGCAGCGTAGTCAACGAATACTTGATGCCGTACTGGCGCAGATTATTGCAGGCGCTCATCTTGCCGCAGAAGCTGTCGCGGCGGTCGCGGATGGTCATCAATCCGGGGGTGTCCGGCGTGGCCTGCACGAGTACGGGCACATCGAGATTGGCCTGCCGCAGTGCGTCGGCGATGGCGCGCTCTTCGCCGAAATTGGGCAGGGTGACGACGATGCCGTCGATCTCCTCGCGGCGGCGCTTGAAGAGGTCGGCGCAGATGGCCGATTCGTTGCGGCTTTCGATGGCGCCGAACTTGGTTTCCTCGGCTCCCACGGTGACCACCGCGTAGCCCGCGTTTTCGATGGCCGCGATCATCTCTTCGCGGCCGCTCTTCGCCAGGTGGTCCGGGAAGAACCCCCGGTTGCCCACGATCATGCCGAACGTAATAGGACGCGATTTGCCGTTATTCATTTCCTCACCTTTCGTTGTTTACCAGAAAATAATGTTCAATGCGATGAAAGCCACGGCCACCACCCCCGCCCAGAAAATCGGACGCTGCCAGAGGGGCAGGTGGCCTTCCGACGGGAGCACAGTGCAGCCGAACACCAGGTTGGTCAGTTCCGATTCCGGCTTCGGCTTGGTGAACAGGCTGACCACCACGGTGACGGCAAGGCACAGGAGCCAGGACCAGAGGGCGCGGAACATGTTTTCCGCCATATCCTTGGCGTGCGGCGACAGGGCGACGTAACGTAGCGCGGTGGGATCGAGCTTGACCCAGGCCCACATGCCGATGGACGCCGCCGTGCCCGCCGCCAGGCCGCAGAATCCGCCGGCCGGGGACGCCCGCTTCCACAACATGCCGAGCAGCACGGTGCCGAAGAGCGGCGCGATGAAGAAGCTGAACAGTGCCTGCACGTAATCCATGATGCTGGCGAAACTCATCACCATGTAGGCCGTGCCGATGGAGGCCAGCACGCCCCAGAAGGTGCACCAGCGGCCCACGCTCACGTAGTGCGAGTCGGTGGCGTTCTTGTTGAACATGGCGCGGTAGACGTCGTAGGTCCACACCGTGGCGAAGGCGCTGACGTTGCCCGCCATGCCGCTCATGAAGCCGGCGATCAGCGCGGTGATGCCGAGGCCGAGCAGTCCGGGGCCGCAGTAGCGAGCCAGCATGATGGGCAGCACTTCGTTGTAGCTGTGCCCGCCGGTGGCGATCGCTTGGGCTTCGGGCATGAGGTGTTCCGGCAGGACGGCGAGGCCCAGCAGGCCCGGCAGTATCACGATGAACGGCACGCACATCTTAAAGGCGGCGCCGATGATAGGGGCAAGCTTGGCGGCGCGCAGATCCTTGGCGGAGATGACGCGCTGCACCACCAGGAAATCGGTGGTCCAGTAACCCATGGAAATCACGCAGCCCAATCCGAACACGATGCCGACCCAGTTGATGCCCATCGGGTTGTCGCTGAAAGTGCCCAGGGTGCGCCAGGCGTGGGTGTAATCCCCGTGCGGGAAGTTGGCGTGAATCTTGGCCACCATGCCGTCCCAGCCGCCGGCTTCGATCAGGCCGATGATGGAGATCAGCATGGCGCCGAGCCAGATCAGCACGAACTGCAGGACCTCATTGAAGATGGCCGAGAGCAGGCCGCCCAACCCGACGTAGAGCATCACGGTGAGAGAGGAAATCCAGATGCTGACGTGAATGTCCCAGCCCAGCACTACCTTCATGACCAGCGCCATGGAGTACATATTGATGCCGCTCATGAAGACCGTCATCAGCCCGAAGGACACGGCGGAGAGGGCGCGCGCCGGCTCGCCGTAGCGCAGCTTGAGGTAGCCGGGGACGGAGTGCACCTTGGAGATGTAATAGAACGGGATCATGACGATCCCGAGGAAGAGCATGGCGGGAATGGCGCCGATCCAATACCAGTGGGTGGCCAGAATGCCGTATTGATAGGCCGAAGCCGCCCACCCCATGAGTTCGAGCGAACCGAGGTTGGCGGCGAGGAAACTCAGGCCCGCGATCCATGCGGTCATCTCGCGTCCGGCGAGGAAGAAATCTTCGCCGGTTTTGGTGAAGCGCTTCAGGTAGAAGCCGATTCCCAACACGGAGATGAAATACAGAACAATGATGGCGAGGTCGACCGTGGAGAGGGTCATCAACCGGGCTTGCAGCAGCAGCGCCGGGAAAGTCACTGTAATCGCTTGCACCTGCATATCGTATGGGACCTCAACCTTCGTGTCAAGGATCCGTATGGCGCGCTAGCGTCCCGGAGCCGGGCCGGTGGAGTCGCGCAGAACGAATTCCGGATCGATTACCATTTCATGATCGGCCACCGTGGTCTTGTCGGATTTGGCAAGCAACGAATCGCAGATCAGATGCCCGATTGTATCGCGTGGAATGTGCACCGTGGTAAGCGCCGGGTAGCAGAATTCGGAAAGCTTTACGTTATCGAAGCCGGTGACGGAGACATCCTGGGGGACGCGGATGCCGCGCTCGCGCAACTCGCGCAGCGCGCCGACGGCCATAATATCGTTCACGCAGACGATGGCCGTGGGCTGCTCGCCGTTGCTCAGCAGAGCGCGCGCCGCCAGGCGGCCGCCGTCCAAGGTGTCGGCATCGGCGGCGGTGCGCACTTCCAGGCCCGGATAGCGCGCCACCGCGTCCAGCACCGGCTTGACGCGTTCGTTGATCGGGCCGAGCATGGCATGGTGTCCCACGAAGCCGAGTTTGCGGTGTCCCAGACTGTAGAGATAATCGATAACTTTGTCGATGCCACGACGGTAGTTCACGCGGATGTTAGTGATGTTCGGCCGCGGCGCGCCCACGTCGTAGAAGACGACGGGGATGCCGCTGTCGGTGAGTTCCTCGATGAGCGCCGGCTCCATCTCCGACACCACCGCGGCGAGACCGGCGACCCGCCGGCCGATCATGAGCCGGATGCTGGCCACCAGTTGTTCGCTGCGGTAGTCGGTGTTGGCGACGACCACTTCGAAGCCGGCGGCGTGGGCATCGCTCTCCACGGTCTTGTAGATGTCGAAGAAAAAGGGATTCTCCATGTTGGAGACGATCATCCCGATGGTGCGGCTCTTCCCGCCCGCCAGATTGCGGGCGTGGAGGTTGGGGTGGTACTTCAATTCCTCGATTGCCTTGATGACTCGGGCGCGGGTGGATGTTTTCACGACGCTTGCATTATTGAGTACCCGCGAGACCGTCGCGGTGGAGACCTTGGCGCGGCGGGCCACCTGTTCGAGGTTCATGTCCCTAACATTGTACAAGAAATTACAAGGGTTAACCCCACGGTGCGACGGAGAAGGGTGAGAGCGATTACATGGGTGTCTGGCGGGGCCCGTACAGATGAATGCCGGGCACGTCCTCGAAGTCGGCGCGGTTCAACGTCCAGAGCTGCGCCTCGCGCACCAGCGCACAAGCGGCGATTGCCAAATCCACCTCACGACTGCGCGCACGGCTCACTGCGCGATACAGATCGGCGGCGACGATGGCCTGTTCTCTGTCGAACGGAATCGCCGACTCCGACGGGAATAGCGACTCCTGTAAGGCCAGTTCCTCAGAGAGGCGTGGTCCTCGCAACCATTCATAAAGGACCAAAGCCGGCACCAGAATCTGCTCGCCTTCATCGAGAGCGCCGCGGATCGCTGGGCCTGACCGTTGCGGCCCCGTCAGACCATCGACGAGCACCGATGTGTCTATGACGATCACCGGCGCTTCTCGGATGGCGACAATCTTCCGCCGGAACGTCGCGCCCGGCGAATCTCTTTCAACTCGTCGTCGACTTCCTGCTGGGGACGGGCCGGTACTAGCGGGGCCATGGTGTCCCAAATCTTCAGCAGCCTCTGGCGCTCGCGCTCGCTCAGGCGGCCGATGCGGCTATGATAATCCGCCACAGCCTCGCGGACGATCTGGCTCTTCGGCTTGGAGAGGATTTCGGCAGCATCCTCGATGCGGCGTATAGTCTCGGCGTCCAACGTGAACGTGACTTTGTTGGTTGCCATACCTCTACCATACTACTGCCATATCGCCAGCCAAGCCTCGCCTACGAGACCTGCCAGTAAACCGAATACCGCTTGTCGAAAATACTATTGAGCGGCGCCAGGGCAACGTCTTTTTGCTGGCCCGTGGTGCGGAAGGTGAGCGGTGCGCCCGCCGGCTTGATCCACGACGCCGGATCCGCGCCCGCCGCCTGGAAACTCGGGATCTCTATCGGCACGCGCTGCGGACGCGGCGAGTTCGGACCCACCGTCAACTGCTCGGTCAGTCCCTCGTTCCCCAGATCGCCGGCCAGCACCAGGGGCCCGTAGAGGAACGCCTGCGTCCTGGCGTCGTCCGGCATCGCTTCGACGCTCAGGTGCATCGGCAGCGTCATCTCGATCTTGTCGCCCGCTTTCCAGACGCGGTTCAGCGTGAGATAGCTGCCCGGAGTCGGCGTGACATCGATGGCGCGGCCGTTAATCTTCACCGCGGCCGATTTGGTCCACGCCGGAATGCGCAGGCGCATCGCCAGGGGCGCGGGCCTGGCGGCGGTGACGGTCAACGTGGTGGTGGGCTGTTCGGGGAACTTGGTGTCCTGCCGCAGGCGGAATCCCTTCTCCGCCCAATCGAGCTCCGACGCGATAAACAGGTTGACGAAGATGCCTTCCTGGTCGCGCCAGTAGATGCTGTCGTTGAGTTTGGAATACTCTTCCACGCCGCTGCCGGTGCAGCACCAGAAGGATTTGTCCTCGGTGTTGAAAGTCTTCCACGTGCCCGGCGTGAGCGAGACGTAATACTGCGTGTGGCCGGTCTTGGGCTGGATGGTGCCCAGACGCATGTTCAACAGCGACCGCTCATAGTAGTCGAAATAGCCGGGGTCTCCGCTCCAACTGTAGAGATGACGCGCCAGCTTCAGCATGTTGTAAGAGCAGCAGCACTCGGCGGTGGCCACGCTGCGCTTGAGTTCGGCGGCCAGCATGCGCGGCTGGGTGAGCCAGCCTTCGCCGTTGCTGGTTCCGGTGGTCACGTAGCTGCGCGCGGTAGTGACTTCGTACCAGAAGTAGTCGGCGACATCGTGGAACCGCATGTCGCCCGAAATCTCATACCGCCGGGCCGCGCCGATCACCTGGGGAATGTGGGTATTCACGTGCAGCCCGGTCAACTCGTCGTTGCGCAGCGCCAGCGGATTGAAGAAGCGCTTCTTGGTGAAGCGGTCGCCGGCCCTGGCCCAGCGGTCGTCGCCGGTGGCGGCGGCCAGATTGTAGAGCACCTCGTTCATGCCGCCGTATTCGGTGTTGAGGATATCCTGCATGTGCTCTTCGGTTTTCGACACGGACCACTCGTCGGCCCAGCGCGCCATGCCTTCCAGCACTTCCAGCGCCTGCTTGTTGCCGGCCAGTTGGGACATGTCGAGCATGCCGGCCATGATCTTGTGGATGGTGTAGAACGGCGCCCACACCGGCTGGCGCGCGTCGAGGCGGTCGAACCACTCCGTCGGAAACGCGCTCAGATAGCCGCTGGGGCCCAGCTTTTGCTGGCATTTGGCCAGTTCCGCTACCATGAGGTCGCCTTTGGCTTGGGCATCCTTATCGCCCATTGAGGCGTAGAGCTGCGCGCTGGCCGAAAGGAAATGTCCGATGAAGTGGCCGCGCAGCTCGCCTTCGTTGTTGCGCCGCTCGCCCGGCGCCGGGGCCACGTAGATCTCCCATCCGCCGAGCGGTTCGGCGCTGGATGGCAGTCCCGCATTCAGGCGGAAGCTGTGCAGCAGCCGGTCCGCCGGCAGGCGGCTCATGTAGCCGCGATTCCACTCCGCCGCCTCCAGGAACGCGGACGGCGACAGGCGCACCTGGCTCATGGGGAATGGCTGGACTTTGGCGGGGACATCCTTGCGGGTGAATTGAATCGGATCTTTGAAGGGCAGGATGCCGTTCACCGTGCCCTGGCGGCTCGGCTGCGGCTGCAAGCTGGTGTTGGGATTGGGCGCGCCCGCCGGCGGCTGCTGCGCTTCGAGAGCGGTAGCGGCCACCGGTGCGGCGGCCAGCAAGGCGGCAAAGTTGCGGCGGCTCAGGGAAGCTTTTTTGTTCACGGCATACCTCGCTAGCTTCGTTCCGGAATCGCTTACAGTATGCCACGTTGCGGGAGGCGGTCAAGCCGCGTCAGCCGCTGGCGTATGGCGGTTTTAGCCCACCAGCACGGTCGGAAGGCCGAGCACGATGGCGCCTCCGTGCGCCGTCAGATCGCCGATCCGCGCCTGCGGCATTTTCATCGTCAACACCGTGAACGATCCCAGCGCGATCACGTCCGGTGGGCCCACGCATACCGCCATGTCCCCCACGCGCGCCGCCGGCAACCCGCCGATCAGCACCGTGATCCCGCCGGGCGGCAGAATCGGCCCACCCACGTGCGGCACCAGTACCGTCACCATGGGGCAGACATGCATGTCCGTGACCCTCGCAGCCGGCATTCCCATAAAACCCTCCCTACTTTCCGGGCTCCCACAGTTTGACCCGTTTAGTCACTTCCACGCCCTGCGCCACGAAGCTCTTGAATTTCTCCGGCGCCTTCTCGGGCTCTTTGCCGACGGCGGCGAAAATCACCGCGCCGGAAACCGCTTTGGCCGTCAGAAACTCTCCCGGCGGCACGGCCGGCGCCTCGGGCGGCGCCAGGCTGCCACCGCTGAAAAATGCCGCCAGGCCCGCACACCCGGCTGCCGTGCCCAACTCGGCCTTTTGGGCGGCCGCCATGGCCAACCGCCGGTTGTCTTCGTTCGGTTGGGCGATCCATCTCTCGGTGGCGTCGAGCGCACCTTTGATCTTCGGCGGCGGGTCCTCGCCGGCCGCGCGCCGCGCGCACACCCAGCCCCACCACACGGCTTCGCGCTTGGGCAGCGCGTGCGCGATAAACCTCACCGCATCGGGATAAAAGGCTTTCTGCATGAGCAGCGCGACAAAGTCCAGCGGATGCAGGTCCGGACGCACCAGTGCCATCGCCTCCTCGCCGAGTTCGGCGGCCGTGGAGATCGCCACGGTTCTCGAATTGATCTGCGCCGATGTGCTTCCCATGTCAGTTAATCATCACGATGGCGCCCTTCACGGTCGTCATCGCGTCGCCGTTCACCTGCGTCATCAAGGAGTGTACCTGAGCCTGCACCTGCGCATCGACCTTGATCATCATGCTGCTGATCGTCACGCTTGTCGGGTCCATCTTGATGATGCTCTGGCCCACCTTGAGTTGGATGGACTGCATCGCCTCTATCTCGATTTTACCCATGTCGACGTTAATCGTCTGGTTGCCCATCTTGATCTTGGTGGATTGGTTTCCCATATCCAGCGTGGTGCTCTGGTTGCCCTGCTTGATTTCAATCGTCTGGTTGCCCTGTTCGACGGTGATGGTCTCGTTGTTGGTCACGGTCTGGGTTTCGTCGTGCTTGATAACGGTGGTGCGGTCATTCACTACCTCGCGCGATTCGTCGTTCTTCACCAGGGTCGTGAGATCCTTTTCCGCCTGTACGCTGATCAGTTCCTTCCCCTTCTTGTCCTCGAACGACATCATGTTGAAATTGTCGGCCCCGCCCTGCGGACTGCTCCGCGACTTGATCCCGCTCACCGTCTTATTATCGGGCAGCGCCCAGGGCGGCATCATGTCCGCGTTGTACACGCTGCCCACCACGATCGGCTGGTTGACGTTGCCTTCCAGGAAATCGACGATCACTTCCTGGCCGATGCGCGGGATGTGCACGGCGCCCCATTGTTTTCCCGCCCAATGCGTGGCTACACGCACCCAGCAGGAGCTGTTGACGTCGTCCGCGCCTTCACGGTCCCAGTGGAACTGGACCTTCACCCGCCCATATTTGTCGGGAAAGATTTCCTCGCCGGAGGGACCTACCACGGTGGCCGTCTGCACCCCGCGCACGCTTGGCACCGGCGTCACGCGCGAGGGCCGGAAGGGCAGCGCCGCCGGAATGCAGGCGAACCGGTTGTTGTACCGGAATGCGTCCTCCGGCTTTTCCACGATCAGCGGCTGTTGCGCATCGTGCTCCACGCTGGTGAGTACGAACTTGCCGTCGTCGGAGTAATGCCGGGTCAGATCGAAGGTGTGGCCCGAAGTGAACCCGGCGTGCGCTCCCCTGCCCCGGATGAGCAGGCTGGAAAGAGCCTCTTCCTGCATGCGGATCTCCACCGTGCGCTTGTTGTCGGTGAAGATGTGCTGTAGATTGGCTGCCTGGTCCCCCCCGGATTTATTGATGCCATCGAAGCGGCTGGCGTATCCGCCGGGGTAATCGTAGAGCTCCAGGCTATCGTTGTTGGCCACTTTCAGCTTGTGCGTCACCGTCCCCACCGTCACCGAATCCACGATCGTCTTATCCGCATCCAGGTGCTTGTCGGGCATTTCAAATGTTTGGTCCCAGGCGGTGAATTTGCCGGAGCGGATCTCCTGGCCCTTGTTCCAGTCGAACACACGGTCTTCTTCGAAAGACGCGTGCGTGGAGCCTTCTTCCCAAATCGTGGTGGGCAGGTAGGGCACCGCCGGGTGGGATTGCGGCGTGTTCGCCAGCACCAGCTTGTGCCCGCTGGAGGAGTGCTTGAAGAAGTAATAAATGCCCTCTTCTTCCATCAGGCGGCTGGCGAACGCGAGGTCGGTTTCGCGGTATTGCACGCAGTATTCGCGCTGCTCGAAAGTCCCTTGGATCTGATAGTCCACATCCAGCCCGGTGAAAAGGTCCCTCAGGATATCGGGTATGTTGATATGTTGGAACGTGCGGCTGCGCAACTTACGATCCAGCAGCCATATTTCGGGCACGACCTCCAGCCCGTAATAGGTGAAGTCCTCGTCCCGATCGCCCTGGGTCACTCTGCAGACCATGCCGTTGAAGTAACGTTTGTTCTTGCCGTGTGCGATTTCCACGGTGACTTTTTTGCCCAGCAACTGGTCAAAAGGTAGCAGTTTGGTATTATCGGTCCAACCCGTTCTCAACTCGAATTGAAACAACTGGGAGATGGCTTCCCGGCCCTGAAACCCGGCCAGGAGCAAGGCGTCTGGGCCGAGAGGCGTGGTCAGCTTCATCGGCCTGTCTGTCTGTGCGAACATGTGATCTCCTCCGTACTACCGAGCCCTATTGGTACACAAACTCCCCGTCGTCGCCGATCGTGACGTGAATCGGCCCCAGCTTCTGCCGTTCCGCCAGACGTCCCAGAATCTGCCGCGAAATCTCCGGCAGCAGCGTGTTGGTCAGGATGTTGTCTACGTTGCGCGCGCCGCTCTCCACCTCCGTGCAGCGCTTCGCCACCTCTTCGATCAGCGCTTCGTCGTGGGTCAATGCCACGCGATGCGTCTCCTGAATGCGGCGCTGAATCTTCCCCAGCTTGAGGCGGACAATCAGCTTCAGGGCTTCGTCGCGAACCGGGTAGTAGGGAACAATCACCAGGCGGCCCAGGAAGGCCGGCTTGAAAATCTTGTTCAACTCCGGCTTGAGCGCCTTCACCAATCCAGCCGGGCTCGGCATGGTCTCCGGGTCCGCCGTCAGCTTCATGATGGTGTCGGTGCCGGCGTTGGACGTCAGAATGATGATCGTGTTCTTGAAATCGATCTCGCGGCCTTCGCCGTCTTCCATTTGTCCCTTGTCGAACACCTGGAAGAACAGCTCCAGCACATCCGGGTGAGCCTTCTCGACTTCATCCAGCAGTACCACCGAATACGGGCGCCGGCGGACCGCTTCGGTGAGCACGCCGCCTTCGCCATAGCCGACATAACCAGGAGGCGATCCCTTGAGAGTGGAGACGGTATGCGCTTCCTGAAACTCGGACATATTGATGCTGATCAAGTTTCGCTCTCCGCCAAACAGGAGGTCGGAAAGCGCCAGCGCGGTCTCGGTCTTGCCGACGCCGCTGGGGCCGACCAGCAGAAACACGCCCACCGGCTTGCCCGGATCGTCCAGGCCGG
>JBEKDV010000290.1:0-10171 GCA_050014175.1 Candidatus Solibacter sp.
TCCTGCGCAGCCTGCCGCGCATGACCGTAGTGATCCCCGCCGATCCTCTATCTGTCGCCAGGCTGCTGCCGCAGGTGGCGGATTGGAAAGGTCCGGTGTACTTCCGTCTGTGCCGCAACGAAGTGCCGCAGATCTACACCGCGGAATACCAGCCGGAGATCGGCAAGGGAATCGTGCTGGTGGATGGCGGCGATGTCACCATCATGGCCTGCGGGGTGCTGGTGGCGCGCGCCATCGAGGCCACACGGCGGCTGGCGAGCGAAGGCATCGCGGCGCGGTTGGTCGAAATTCATACCATCAAGCCGCTCGACGAAGAGTTGGTGGAGCGCTGCGCGCGGCAGACCGGCGCGGTGGTCACGGTGGAAGAGCATTCGATTGTCGGCGGCCTCGGAGGCGCCGTCGCCGAGCACCTCTCGGGCACGCATCCGGTGCCGGTGGAGCGCGTCGGCATCGCGGACCGGTTTGCCGAGAGCGGTCCTTATGCGGACTTGTTGGACCGCTACGGAATGAGCGTAAATGATATGGTAGGGGCGGCGAAGCGCGCGATGGGGCGCAAGGTGGGAGCGGCGATACCTGCATGAATAGACAAATCACTCTGCCGTACGGGCATCAAACCAAGACCATCGAGATCCCCGAGAAGAACCTGGCGTGGGTTGCAGGGCCCAAGACCGCGCCTCCTCTGGGAGATTTGAAGGCGGCGGTGCAGGCGGCCATCCGCAATCCCATCGCTTCGCCGCCGCTGGCCGAATTGGTGGCGCGGCACGGCACACGGACCCTGATCCTGGTGGACGATGGGACGCGCAGCACGCCGCAGGAGCTGATCCTGCCGATCCTGCTGGACGAGTTGAATGCCGCCGGAGTCGCCGATAGCGACATCACGATCGTGGTGGCGCTCGGCACGCACCGCGGGATGAGCCGCGACGAATTGATCGCGCGAGTCGGCGCGGCGGTCTTCGGGCGCGTGGCGGTGGGCAATCTCTCGCAGAAGGCGGAAGACTTCGTCGATCTCGGAGTTACCCCGCTGGGCATCCCCATTCACGTGAGCCGGCAGTACCTCGAAGCGCAGATCTCGATCGCGGTGGGCAACATCATCCCGCACATGTACGCCGGCTGGGCGGGCGGAGCGAAGATGGTGCAACCGGGAGTCACCAGCGCCCTCACCACTGGCAGGACGCACCTGATTGCCGGCCCGCGGGTGTACGAAATTCTGGGCAACGTGGACAACCCGGTGCGGCGCGAGATGGAAGATATCGCCATACGCAGCGGGCTCAAGTTTATTCTCAACGTGGTGCTGGATGCGTCCGGACAGGTGGCGGCGGTGGTGGCCGGGGACGTCGTGGCGGCGCACCGCGCGGGGGTTGAGATCGCGCGGCCCATCTACACGCTGGAGCTGGAAGAGAAGGCCGACATCGTGGTGGCCAGCTCCCATCCGGCTGATCGCGATTTATGGCAAGGCTTCAAGCCCGTCAATAATTGCGGCATGCTGGTGAAAGATGGCGGGACGCTGATTCTGTTGATCCCGGCGCCGGAAGGCATTGCGCCGGACCACATGCAACTGGTGGATTTCGGCACCACTCCCGCCGAGGAAGTGATGGCCCTGGTGGCAGCGGGCAAGGTGGCCGACGAAGTGGCGGCGGCGACTTACCTGGCATACGATCGGACCCGGCGCCGGATCCGTGTGGCGCTGGTTACCGACGGCATTTCCTGCGCGGAAGCCGCCAAGATCGGAGCCACAGCGACCACCGTTTTTGCCGACGCGTTGCAGTCGGCGCTGTCGCGCCATGGCGAATCCGCGCGGGTCGGAGTGGTGACCCAGGGCGCGGACATCATGGCAACCTTTAAGATGAAAGCGAGTGCATAGAATGCCGAAATTTGCAGCCAATCTCTCCATGATGTTCAACGAGGTGCCATTCCTCGACCGTTTTGCGGCCGCTCGCGACGCCGGATTCCAGGCGGTGGAATACCTGTTCCCCTACGACTACGAGCCGGAAGTGGTGGCGGGGAAACTGCGCGAGAACCACCTGGAAAACATTCTCTTCAACATGCCTCCGGGCAACTGGGCCGCCGGCGAACGCGGCATCGCCAGCCTTCCCGGCCGGGAAGAAGAGTTCCGCGCGGGAGTCGATAAGGCGCTGGTTTACGCGGCCGCTCTGGGTGTCACGCGGCTGCATGCCATGGCCGGTATCCCGGGCGCCGGCGCCGACCCGGCGGCCTGCCGCGCCACCTTAATCGAGAACCTCAAGCACGCCGCCGGAAAACTGGCGGCGCAAAACATCATGCTGCTGCTGGAGGCGATCAATAGCCGCGACATGCCCGGCTTCTTCGTGAACACGCAGGCGGAGTCGTACGATATCTGCGCGGCGGTGAACGCTCCCAACCTCAAAATGCAGCTCGATTTGTATCATATGCAGGTGATGGAGGGCGACCTCGCCACCAAAATCCGGCGCTACGCTGCCTATTGCGGTCACGTGCAGATTGCGAGCGCGCCGGAGCGGCATGAGCCCGATACCGGAGAGATTCGCTACGAGTATCTGTACGCGCTGCTGGACGAAATCGGCTACGACGGCTGGATCGGCTGCGAGTATCGTCCGGCCGGCAAGACGGTTGACGGCCTGGGCTGGTTCCGGCCGTTCGTCGGAAAATGAGGTCACGCAGCGCGATCTGTTGGCTGATCGCGGGCCTGGTGTTCACCGGGTCTTCGACGGGCGGGCAAAAGTACGGGGCGGAGGTCTGGCTGACCAACCCGGATAAGTCCGCCCTGTTCGAGCGGCAGAAGTCGGGCCTCACTGTCCTCTCCGCTCCGGCCAACGGGAACCCCACCATCGACGTGGACGACAAGCAGAAGTTCCAGAGCATCGACGGTTTTGGATTCGCACTGACGGGTGGCAGCGCGCAGCACCTCATCCGCATGGAAGCCGGCCGCCGGGCGGCCATCCTGAAAGAGCTGTTCGCCGCCGGCGAGGGCAGCATCGGAGTCAGCTACCTGCGCCTGACCATCGGCGCATCGGACTTGAACGAGCGCGTCTTCACGTACGATGACGTGCCCCAGACGGACCCCGAGATGACCCACTTCGATCTGGGGCCGGACCGGGCCGACGTCATCCCGGTGATGAAAGAAATTCTCCAGCTCAGCCCGCGGATCAAGATACTGGCCTCGCCGTGGTCGGCGCCGCCCTGGATGAAGACCAACAATCAATCCAAGGGCGGTTCGCTGAAGCCCGAATATTACGACGCCTACGCCCGCTACTTCGTGAAATACGTGCGGGCCATGAAGGCGGAGGGCATCGCTATCGACGCCATCACCGTGCAGAACGAGCCGTTGAACCCCAAGAACACGCCCAGCATGGTGATGCAGGCGCCGGAGCAGGCTGTGTTCATCAAGAAGCATCTGGGCCCGGCGTTTCGCGCCGCCGGAATCAAGACCCGGATCGTGCTGTACGACCACAACTGCGACGTTCCGGAGTATGCCACGGCGATCCTGGCCGATCCCGAAGCGGCGCGGTACGTGGACGGTTCCGGCTTCCACCTGTACGGAGGCAAGATCGAGGCCATGTCGCAGGTGCACGACGCGTATCCGCAGAAGAATCTATACTTCACGGAGCAAATGGTGACCGGATCGGTGGAGGCCAGGACTGCGATCAATATTGCCGCGCCGGTGCGCAGGCTGATGATCGGCGCCACGCGGAACTGGAGCCGCAACGTGCTGCTGTGGAACCTGGCCGCCGATTCGAAGAACAACCCACACACAAACGACGGTGGATGCGGCATGTGTCAGGGAGCGATCACTATCGATGGCAACGTGGTGAGCCGCAACCTGGCTTATTATGTGATGGCCCACGCCTCCAAATTCGTCCGGCCGGGGAGCGTGCGCATCGCTTCCACCAATTTGGATTCGCTTCCCAACGTGGCGTTCCGGACGCCGGACGGCAAGCGGGTGCTGTTGGTGGTCAACGCGGGCCAGTCGCCGCAGACGTTCATTATCCGCCACGGCAAGGCGATGGCCGCGACATTGAATGCCGGAGCGGTGGCGACCTATATATGGTGAGGCTGCCTTTGGGAATGTCACTGACCACGCCGGAAGCGGCGAGGCTCAGGCCGAGTGGGAGTCCTTGCGCGTCGCGCCAAGTGTAAGGTGGGGCGGCCCGCCATTTCCCGGCTATACGCCGTCGTTGAGGTCGGGACTTCCCGTGACTGATTGCCCAGGGGCGCCTTCTTGGTACCTTACCGCTAACTAAGCCCACTTAGCGCCGCTTGCCGGTCGCGCTATGCTCTCAGCAGGAGCTAAGTGTGATCAGGCGCATTGTGCTGGTTGTCACCGCTGTGGCCTTGGTCGTAGCGACGCGCCCTGTGTACCTGGTCGGTGTAGCTTTTGGCCTATGGCAACCACTCAGTCGCCCAAGCGCCGTTTCGGCGAGGTCGCGTTACGTTGAGACATTGAAGAGTGCGGGATGGTTTGACTGCTCCGTAGACCGAATCAAAGACGTGGATGTTTGCCGGGCGTGGGATCGTGACGGAAAACTGGTTGCGTTTGGCAACTACCGTCTCGATGGGGAGAATCGAGCAGCAAGGGCCGCAGAGTTGCGGTTTTGGCACGTCGAGGATTACACTGGCCATCCTAATCTTGCATGGATCTACCTTTCGGACCAGAGGACATTGGTTCCGGTAAATGATGCAGGACAGCCGCTTCAGCGTTTTGAGGTGCGACTTGGGGACAGCAGCCGGTAGGCCCTACTGGCGGGGCGGTGAACTCCGTTCTTTCCGATAACGGTTGTGAAACGCGGTTTGGGAAAAGAATACCGGGACGGTCCGGTTTGGATGGTCATTTTCCTCAATGGCCACTTTCGAGGAAGTTGCCTCTCTCGCGTCGTAAACACTACGACGTTTATCACGAGTTGAAACGCCTTCCCGGCGAAGATGCTGCGATGTAGATAAACTGAAGCTGTTATGGGTTTGCTCAGCGTCGGGGTTGCATATCAGGAGGCTCTATGAGACCGAAGAAGGAGACACGGAAGTCCGCCAAGAGCGCCACCGTGACCGGCAAGGCGATCACGGGATTTACGGACGAGGAACGCATCGCTATGAAGGAGCGCGCCCAAGAGCTGAAGGCGGAAGCGCGCCGAGGCCAGCGCGCGAAGGAGGCGGATGGGGAAGGTGACGTGCTCTCGAAGATTGCCGAGATGCCGGAACCGGATCGCGCCATGGCCGAGCGCCTCCATGCCCTCATCAAAGCCAACGCGCCAGCGCTCTCGCCGAGAACCTGGTACGGGATGCCCGCATACGCCAAGGACGGCAATGTCGTCTGCTTCTTTCAAAGCGCGCGCAGGTTCAAGACGAGATACGCGACGTTCGGCTTCAGCGACAAAGCGAACCTAGACGAAGGAACCGTGTGGCCGGTCGCCTTTGCGCTGAAGGAGTTGACCGCCACCGACGAGGTAAGGATCGGCACGCTCGTGAAGAAAGCGGTGAGCTGAGGAGGTCGCTGCACTTCCAGGCGCAGGGCCCTCCCGCCGCCTGGCACGCTGCACCAGACGGCCGCGATCGTGAAGAGCGTTGCGCGGCCGCTGGTGAGTTGCTGGTCGTTCAGTTGTCCCACAAGGGGTGAGTTTCGGGACGAAAACCGTCGCTCATGAAATTAGGGCCCGTAGCGGCCCATTCTGTTGTCCAAATTGTTATAGCTTGGAATTGCGAGGGATTGAGTTCCCCCTGCCCAGGCGCGCAGCGTTTACTGGCGAATATCGGCCTGCGCTGAACCGTTCTGGTAGTTAAACGCCATTTGGGGAAAGAATACCGGGACGGTCCCGTTTGGGCGGGTCATTTCCCCCAAACTTTTCAACCGCGAAACTTCGTAAGGGGCCGAACCCGGTGGCGATTGCCGTCCTCACGCTTGACGGGGCAAACGACCCGCGGGTTACTTCCCCGCCCGCCGCGCCTCGCGCATCGATCCGATGAGGGCGCTTCAGTTCTCGGTAGGGACCTTCGCCAGGTGATCGATCACCAAGGCTTCGATCGACGCCTTCTTCGACTGCAGCTTCAGGCCCAGTTGCTCTTGAAGCGCGGTGAAGATGGTCGGCCCGTCAAGCTCGGAAGCGACCGGCTCGGCGCCGGCCGGCGCAACGCGCAGTACACCGTTTGAGAATCCACCGGCCTCCCAGAACATGTTGACGTCGTACTTGCCGGTGAGTCCCGTGGCGTCCATTACCGGCGCGTTCAACTGGTTGACCACCATGTTGGCGATCCGATCCATGGTGCACTGCGGCGACACCCATCGGGCCTTGCCACCCATGATCGCCATAGCGTCCTCCCCGAGCGCGAGGATCGGAAATCCCTCTTTGTCGCGCTGGAGCGGGCCGTCCCGCCCCGGAGCCTTGCCGTCGTCCCGGTTGTCCTTGGGTGGCTGTGCTTCCTTCATCTTGACCCCGCCTTTGGCCACCACCAGTTCGTAGCCCGGCACTTCCTTCTTTTCGAAATGCACTGCCAGCTTGAAGCGCTCCTTGAGGAGATTCTTCAGCATCTCGCGGAACTGCTCTCGAGTTGTGCCGGCGGCCATGGTCGCGGTGATCTCGTAGCGGTCGGCCTCGAAATTGTCTGACGGCATCTGATAACGCTTGAGATTGTAGGCGTTGCTGATCAGATTCAAGACGGTCATGTTCGGACAGGTCCAGCGGCCGGGATCTTTGGTACCAGGACCACCCGTGCATCCGATGCGAATGGGGCCGTTGGGCGGCGGCGGCGACGCTTTCACGGAAGCGACTTCGAAGGTGAGAGTGGGGTCGGACGGCTGGCTGTACGCAACGCCGCACACCAGCGCAAACAGGGCGAGGGATAGGGTGAGGGTGAGGCGCACCATTCTATACTATCGGAACCTCATGGAGACGAAGCGTCCGTCGGCCGGCGCGCTGCTGCTCGGCCTGGTTCGCTGGGTGTGTTTCTCGGTGGACCGTGTCGGACCGCGCATCCTTGGACTGCCCCTTTCGCGTAGCTCTGGGCTGGATCGTGCTCAGTTCGGGGTGCCTGCTGGCGGCCTACTGCATCGAGAGCCGCCGCTCATGAATGCGGCCGCGATTGCCCTCTCAACGACGCTCGCGAATCGTGGTGTTGTGGGCAAGATACGGCGTTATCGTAGAAGACCGTAGTCTGTGGATCGGGGGATTGAGTCTTCAGCCTGCCCGCGAGGATAGATGCTGCCAAACGCCGTTCACATCGCCCGGCCTATACTGTTGGTATGACGTTCAGAGTGGTTCTGGAACATGATCCCGAAACCGATGACTACTCGGCGGTGTGTCCCGAACTTCCCGGTTGCGCGTCAGCTGGGGAAACCGAGGAGGAGGCCCGCGCCAACATCCGGGAAGCCATCGAACTCTATCTGACGCCCGGCGATCTCGAACTGCCAGAGAACGCGAAGCTGGTCGAGGTGACGGTTGGGTGATCGCGGCACGCCGCGCCTCAGTTCCGATCAGGTGATCAGCATCCTGCGGCGGAACGGCTTTCAGTGGGTTGGGCAGTCCGGGAGCCATCAGAAATGGCGGAATCGGGCTACGGCGAAGCAGGTTATTGTGGCTTATCATCGCGGTCGTGTTCTCCCGCTTGGCACCATCAGGGCGATCATCGAAGGCAGTGGCATTGCGCTCGCCGAATGGTTGAAATGAGCCGTCGCTGTATTGCCCGGGCGTTCCTCACGTGACACATGTTGCTCGTGATCATCGCCACGATGGTCTGGGGCAAGCCTGGCGTTACGCCGGCCGGCCGAAGGCGTTCAGGACGCCCGCGATGGCGCGCGTGAGACGATCCTCGTCGATCCCCTGCGGGAGCGGAATGGCCAGCGTCTTACGGCCGGTGTCGCGGTCATGCGATACCAGGCTCGCCAGGCGCTGTTCGATGGTCTTCTCCGGCGCCGTGCCGGCCGGGGGACTCTTCACAATGGCGGCTAGCGATTCGAGGAAGCGCAATCCGGTTTCGATCAGCGCGCCCGCGGTCTGTTCCAGGCCGGGGGCTGGCGGCGCGGGTGCGGCCAGGGCGGGCTGTGGCGGCGCGGCAGGCGTGGGCGCGGCAGCGGACGCCGCGGGAACGGCCTTGGGCGGGGCCTGGTCAATCAGCGGTTTTGGACGGCCAGGTTGATCGGCAAAGATCTCTTTCATCGTCTGCAGGACGCTCTTTCGTCCCAGCTTCGCGAAGCTGACCTCGCCCGTGGGGGAATCGAAAACCCCCGCGAAGAGGGATTTTTTCAGTTTCAGCGTTTCCCACACACGCATTTCGATGGAGTCTTTGGTCAGCAGGTGAACCACGTGAACCGGGTGGGCCTGTCCCATGCGGTGTACCCGGCCGATGCGCTGCTCCAGGCGCGCCGGGTTCCAGGGCGGCTCAAAATTGATCACCGCCGAAGCCGCCTGAAGATTCAGTCCAACACCGCCGGCGTCGGTGGAGAGAAAGACCTTGCACTCGGCATCGCGCCGGAATTTCTCCATAAGAGCGCCGCGATTTCGCGAGGGCACACCGCCGTGCAGAGAGACGAATCCAATCCCCAGCTTCTTGAGTTCTTCGCCCGCCAGGTGGGTCATGCGCTCGTACTCGCTGAAGACCACGACCTTGCGGCCCTCCTCGATCGCCAACTCGCGGACGATTTCGCGAAACTCGTCGAGTTTGGGCGAATGGTGGGTTTGCTTGTCGAAGAGGAAGGTGGAATTGCAGAGCATGCGCATGTTCTGCAGGCAGCACAGGATCCGTTTTTGGTCGATCTCGGAGAGCCAGCCTTGCCGTTCCCATTTGTGCATCAGGGCGGCCAGAATATCATTCTGTTCAAAGTATGGTTCCGCCTGCTGCGGGGTCAGCGAGACGTGCAGGATCTGGTCTGTGCGGTGCGGCAGATCCTTCAATACCTCGGCCCGGGTGCGTCTCAGCAGCACCGGCGCCAGTTGTTCGTGAATTTTGTCCAGACCGCGATAACCGATCAGGGTTCCCTTTTCATCCTCCGTGCGGTGCTCGTGGAGGAAGCGGAACGCCGGACCAAGGCGGCGGCCGTCGATGAATTCCACCACCGAAAACAGCTCCTCCAACTTATTCTCGAGCGGCGTTCCGGTGAGCACGAAGGCGTAGCGGCTCTTCAGTTGTTTCACCGTGCGGGCGGTGGCGGTGATCCAGTTCCGTATGCGTTGCGCTTCATCCAGGATGATGAGGTCGGGCGCCATTTCATGCAGATAGCGCACGTCCTTGAGGACCAGTTCATAGCTCGTGAGGTTGAAGAACTTGGGCGACGCGTACAACTCCTTGCGCCGCGGCAGTAACCCGTCGATGACCTGCGCCGAAAGACCCGTGAACTTTTCAATTTCCGTTTTCCACTGATACTTCACCGACGCCGGCGCCACTACCAGCACGCGTGCGATGCCGCGGCGGCGCCGGAGCAGTTCGGCGGCCGCCAAGGCTTGCACCGTCTTGCCCAAACCCATGTCGTCGGCCAGGACCACGCGGCCCCGCGAGGCGGCAAATATGGCGCCCCGCGTCTGGTAAGGCAGCAGCCTGGTCCGGAGAATTCCATGCAGTGGGTCGGAGCCGCGGCGGATTTTCGCCAGCAGTTGCCGTTCCCACTCCAGTCCTTCCGAAATCTCGTTTTCGCGATCGATATATTCCAATACGTCGCTATAGATCACGGCATCGTGATCGGCATTGCGAAAGACCTCCAGCACCCGATGAAAGGCGCGGAAGTGCTCGCGCCGCAACAATCCGGCCGGGTCGAAGTACTCGTCCCCGATGGCGCGCAGCGCGGGCGACGGCGAAGCGGGCAGTCGCAGCCGGATCTCGATGGTTTCGCCATATTGCAGCGAGATGGAAGCGCGCGTGCGGGCGTAGCTCTTTCGCTCCAGCGCGGCGCCGTGCCGCTGCCGAAGCCGCAGAAGCAGCGCTTCAATGTGCTTGCACGTTCCCAGAGTATTGACGCGGAAGTCCGGACACGAGCAGTAGTTTTCGAACAACCCCGGCCCGCGCATGGCCAGACGGTATGTTTTTCCGCTGGCGGCCTGCACGCGATAGTCGCCATACGGGCCAACGCCGGGCCGCTCCAGGATTTTGGCGATGGCTGCCGTTGCCCGTTCCCGCCGTTCGGTAATCTGTTGTTCGATCAACATGCCCGCGGATCCTCCGTTTTCGGACTAACGAGTCAGGATAGCAGGGTGCTGTCGCG
>JBEKDV010000291.1:0-10169 GCA_050014175.1 Candidatus Solibacter sp.
AACTGGGTGACGGAAATAGTGCCCGGCGCCGAGGGCTTTTTGTCCGGCATCGCGAGGCGCACGGTCAGCGGCCCGGCATGCGGGACAACGGTCACCGACTCCTGGTGCACGGTTTCGCCGTGGAGAGTGGTCACGCGCAGCGTGTACTCGCCGCTGGGAATGCCGCGCAGTTGGAAAGTCCCATCGAACTGCACGTCCGCGCGTTGCGTTTCGTCTGCACGATTCGGGCCGGCCAGTTCGACCCGGAAATCGGGGAAAAACACGGGCGCGTCGCTGTGCAGCTCTCCTTTGACGATTGCGGAAATTTCGGTGGATTGCGACCAGCCGGGAAGGCCCAGAAACACCACCGCCACGAGCGCGGCCAAAGGCCGCGGACACCTGTTGCTCACAGTCTTCCTCCGTCTATTTGTCTTGGTGATTGGGAGCTGTCGGCGTGGACAAACTTGCCTACCGTTTCATGATAAGCGAATGGCTCGGGCGGAGCCAATCGAAAATTTTTATAGTTATGATGAATACCGAATGACGATCCTCGGCATTGGTGAAATTTTGTGGGATGTATTTCCCGATACGGCGCGGCTGGGCGGCGCGCCCTTCAACTTCGCGGTGCACGCTCACCGGCTGGGACACCGCGTAATTTTCCTCAGCGCCGTGGGAGACGACGAACGCGGCCGCGCGGCGCTGGCGCGGGCCGCGGAGCTGGGACTGACGACGGAGTTTATCCAGGTGGCGCACGGCCAGCCGACGGGAAGCGTGTCGGTGCGGCTGGACGCCGAAGGGCATCCCGACTTCACCATCCACCGGCCCGCGGCCTACGATTCCCTCACGCTGGACGAGCGCCAGTTAGCGCTCCTCGCGGCATTGCGGCCCGACTGGATCTATTTCGGGACGCTGTATCCGATGGACAGCCGCGCCCGCCAGGTGTTGCGCCGCTTGATGGATGCCGTGCCGGGCGCGCGGCGCTTCTATGATGTCAATCTGCGCCGCGGTTGTTACACGCCGGAGCTGGTTCGCGAGCTGCTGGCTCTCGCCGGCGCGGTGAAAATGAACGACGACGAGGCGGAGCTGTTCCCGGACCTGGGCGCCGCGCCCGCGGTGGCCATCACGCGCGGCGAACGGGGCTGCCTGGTGCGCATCGCGAGCGATCGGGCGGAGTGCCCGGGTTATCCGGTGAAGGTGGCCGACACGGTGGGCGCGGGCGACGCCTTCGCGGCGGCATTCCTGCACGGCCTGGCGGCGGGTTGGAGCGCGGCGAAGACGGGCGATTTCGCCAACCGCCTGGGCGCGCTGGTGGCCTCGCGCCCTGGCGCCGTGCCCGAGTGGTCGCCGGCGGAGTTAGGCGCGGAATAGCGTGGGCAGGCTGGTATCATAGCGTCATCCGGCCGGAGGAAACCTCAATGACGACGATGCTCGTATTCCTGTCGCTGCTGCGTCTCTTGGCCGCCGGCTTTCCGCTGCACGCGCAGGACGTCGCCCGTCCCCCGACGCCGGTCCCCACTGCCGACACCCAGAGCGACGCGAACCCGCCGGCGCCATCGCTGCCGGTGCCGGTCGCCGGCGACCCGTTGTACGCGCCCCTCGCGGCCACGCCCCGGGCGCAGACTCTGGATGAGAAGTTCATGAGCTACGCCATCGTCACCTTTGGCCCGCGGGTTTTATTCACGCCGGCGATTGGGGCAGCCATACGAATGGCCAGGCCGCGGAACGGATACCCACGCGATTGGAGCCTCGGGGCGGGCGCGTTTGGACGGAACTATGGGGCTGCCCTCGCCAACCGGACGGCCATGGAAACCGGCAGGTTCCTGACCGGCGCTCTCCTGCACGAAGATTTCCGCTACCGGCCGTCGAAGAGCAAGGACCCGATGGCCCGAATCTTCCACGCGCTGGCATTCACTTTCGTCGACAAATCGGATTCCGGTCACGACCGCATCGCCATGGCGAATTTTGTCGCGGCGGGCGCCGAAGGTTTCGCCGGCAATCTGTATCTGCCCGCCGGGTTCAACAATCTCAGCCATGCCGAAGCTCGCGCGGCAAACGCGTTTGGCCACTTCGCCATGCAAAACCTGCTGCGCGAGTTCGCACCCGAATTGCTGAAAGCTACCCACAAGGTGCACCTGCCGTTCCCCCGCGTCCCTGTGCCCGGATGGTGGGTGAAGCGCTAGTTTTGCACTCCCTCGCACGAGATTGTACCGGTACTTCCAGAACGCGTTTGGGCGTCGCCTGGGCACTCACTGCCACGAAAGAACAAAAACATCAAGAAACGGCGTGCAAGCGAGGGGCCGGGTGTATACTTGGCAAACACCGGGGAACCAAGCACAACCCCCGGGAAATCTCACCTAAGAGGGAATTACAAAATGAAACGCACAACCGTCCACGTCGTTGCGGCGGGTCTCCTGCTGTCTGGAGCATCGCTTATTCAGGCACAATCGCCGGAACCATCTCACCTGATACGGATCTTCCGCGAGGATATTAAATCCGGAAAGGGCTCCGCGCACGAAAAGGTGGAGTCGGCTTATGTTCGCGCCTTCTCTAAGAGCGGTTACCCCAGCTATCTTGCGCTGGAAAACATGACCGGCACCAATCAGGCCTGGTTTATCGAGCGATACGATACTTACGAAGCCATGGGAAACGCCATCCATCTCGCCGAGACTGAGCCGTTGAAGACGACGCTCACCCAACTGGATGCCCAGGATGGAGAACTGCGCAGCGGCGAACGCGGCATGATTGCCGTATATCAGAAAGACCTCAGTTACCTGCCTGTGCCGCCGCTCGGACCCAAGGCGCGGTTTTACACCATCAGTATGGTGCGCGTGCGTCCGGGTCATACGCCGGACTATGCGGAGATGAGGAAACTGACGATCGCGGCAATGGCTAAGGCCGGGATCCAACGGCGCTATCTGGTCTACAGCGTAAACTCCGGCGCGCCGGCTGGAACCTACCTGGTTCTGAGCGCCGTGGATTCGCTCAAGTCGATGGATACACCAGCGTCGGCCATGAGCATGGCCGAAGCCTACGGCGCCGACAATCTGGCGCGGTACTACAAGCTGCAGTCGGATATCGTCATCAGCAGCGAGAGTACGATGTTCACGATCAACCCCAAGATGAGCAATCCGCCGAAGGAATACATCGCGGCCGATGCGGGTTTCTGGGCGCCCAAGCCGAAGCCCGCGGCGGCCAAGCCGGCGGCCACGCCCGCAGCCACGCCGACCGGCCAACAATAGCCGTGGAACCGCACAGCGTTTACGGCGTGGCGCGGCGTTCGCCGATGGGGTGGGGATTGTAGGGTGCGGCGAACTCCACGCTGCGCGTGGCGGAGATCTTTTTCTCCAGCCCGGCGGCCCAATAGCAGGCGTTGACCACCACGCGCCGGAAGCCCTCGTTACGGAAGTCCCCGGGGTGCCCCATGGTGGTGGTGAAGATGCGCGCGGGTTTGCCGGCGCTGCCGGTGTAGGTCTTGGCCCAGGCGACGGGCATGAGCTTTTTGGACGGATCGGGCGGCGAGCCCGGGTCCATGCCCATCAGCACTTGGCCCATCACCAGCGGCCGGCTGTCGCCGGAAAGCGCGGTGATCTCGTAATGCTCAGATTTTAGGTGCCGATGGATCGGATGAAGTTCTTCACTCCGTCGAAGCAAGGTGCGTCCCAAGGCCAATATCCGGCTTCTGCTGCCTCACCCAGGCGCTTGCCCTCTTCGCGCCGGCACGAAAGAAATGCTTGGACCTTGGCCTTGCCAATATGGCGCGGTTGGCCGAGGAGCGGGACTACGCAGTCAAAGAACGCGGTGATGCACGGGATCGCGGGATCATCACCCACTGCGCTGAGGCAAAGGTCTTCCAGGGCTCCAGTCCCATCATGGGGTAAAATCAGTACCCCAACAGCAGGCTTACCACCGCAAAGCTGGGCGGCAGCCGTAGGGACCGCCAGACCCGCGGTTTGGAGCGAATGACCTACACTCTGAAATGCGGCTTGGGGATCGTTGTCTGCGTCACGAACCACCCCCAGACGGGCAAGCCGGGTGAAGCCAGGCATCCGCACCAGCGCCTTGAGGTTGGACGTAAGATTCGTCTTGCCGCCCATTTCGAGTACCTGCACGTCCGGTATTTGCATGTGCTTCAGCAATGCCTCAAAAAACCTCACCTCGTCCTTACCTTCCACCACCAGGACGCTCGGACACTCTATGGTTGTGTTCATCGGACTTCGAATCCGGATTCTATGGCAGCTTCCAAGGACTCCTGATCGTAGGTGACAGCGTGGACGCCCTCCTCATCGCGCTCCAAGCGATGCAGTCGGAAATCATAGTTGAACGTCTCGGAAAAGGCCAGATGCGCCGCCACAATGCACTCTCGGCTATGAGTGGTTGCGAACACCTGAACGTTGAATTGACTTGCGCTGGCAGCAATGGCGGACCATATTTGGCGCAGGTGTGAATGGTGGAAGCCATTATCTACTTCGTCGATCAAGAGCACGCCGCCAGAGGAATGGATAATCCACAAAATGATCCTGGCTAGACGCAGAATGCCGTCCCCGAGGAATGCCACCGGAATCAGTTTCCCAATCCCAACATCGGCGTGCAGCATGGGAACCCCCCCGAGCAAAACCGTACTGAGCCGATTCAGCTTTGGCTCAATGAGCCGCAGGATCTTCAGTAGTACGTCTTCCTTCCTCTCGATCTCCAACTCTCCAAACTGCTCTGCTATTTCGGGAAAATCCGGACTCCATCGCGAACCGATGAAGCGGCCAGGGAAAAGCGGACCTCGCATGGTGGCGGGGTAAGTCTTGATTTCGGGCCCATCAAAGAACAACAGTACGACATCTTCCCGCCCCACCCCAGAATGCTGCCACCTTAGGACATCTGTGCGGCCGCCTGAAGTGGCTGTGCCCTGCCCATTCACAGCCGCGTGCTTGGAAGCTGACTTCACATGAGCCAGGTCTTGCGGGTCCAATGTCGTGTTGATTGTAATGGTTCGAGAGCGGTTGCGACTGTCCTTTCCTACAAGCCGAATCCGTTTCGATTCGTCGAGGTCGCGAAAAAGCGAATTCCAAGGCGGTTGAACCGGATGACCAGACTCGAGCTTGTAACTACCGATTCCCCTCAGCCCGGCGACGGCTGTGACCAGCGATGGATTGAACGCACCACAGTGCAGAAAGACTGCTTCCAGTAACGCTGTCTTGCCTGCATTGTTGTCCCCCGCGATGAGATTGATCCGCTTTAGTGGGTCGATGGACACTTGGCCAATACAACGGAACTGCTCTATTTGGAAAGATGAATAGTGAAGGCTGTCTCCACTCTCGACATTGTCGGTTCGCGGAGGAGGCTCTGCGGTTCTGTGCAGTCGCGACTTTTTGCTCATGGCTGGCGTAGATAAAAGCTAGTTTAGCAACTTGAACCGTACCGCGCTTACGGCGTGGCGCGGCGTTCGCCGATAGGGTGGGGATCGTAGGGTGCGGCGAACTCCACGCTGCGCGTGGCGGAGATCTTTTTCTCCAGCCCGGCGGCCCAATAGCAGGCGTTGACCACCATGCGCCGGAAGCCCTCGTTACGGAAGTCCCCGGGGTGCCCCATGGTGGTGGTGAAGATGCGCGCGGGTTTGCCGGCGCTGCCGGTGTAGGTCTTAGTCCAGGCGACGGGCATGAGCTTTTTGGACGGATCGGGCGGCGAGCCCGGGTCCATGCCCATCAGCACTTGGCCCATCACCAGCGGCCGGCTGTCGCCGGAAAGCGCGGTGATCTCGTAGACGTCGGATTCTCCCCACAGGTCGCGCACGCCGCGCAGGATGGGGTGGTTCTCCATCCCCGCCACGATGACGCCGCGCGTACTCTGCTTCTGATGCGCGCCGTAGTGGTTGATCCACGTCTCACCGAGCACCTGCCGGCCATAGCCGCCGGAAAATTCCTTGTTGTTGTAGCTGTACTTGGCGTACGGGCTTTCCGGGTGTTTCCGATAGTTGAAGGGATGGGTGGAGGTGCGCAGAGCGACGATGGGCCGGCCGGACTCCGTATAGTCCACGATCTCTTTCATCTGCTTGTCGGGCAGTTCCAGGAAGCGTGCGAAGAGCACCACCAGATCGGCGTGGCGCAGCGCTTCGAGGCCGGGGATATTGTCGACGGTGTTAGGGTCGATCTTTCCGGTCTGGCGATTGACCGAAAACAGCACCGTGCAGTGGAAACCGTGGCGGCCGGCCAGGATTTGCGCCAGCGCGGGGATCGACTCCTCGGCACGGTATTCCTGGTCCCCGGCGATCAGCACCACATGCTTCCCCCGGCCGGGTCCATGCCCGCCGGGATAGACCAGCGGACTCGGCTGCGCCCATGCCGAGACGGCGAGCAGTAGAGGGAGAGCGCTGGTGAACGAATTGGCCACGGTGTTCATCATAGCAATTGGTGGGGCAGGCGGACCCAGAGGGTACCCCGCCTGCCCCACTTTCAGAATTTCAGCTTCCTTTGTTGATTTTTTTGATTCCAATAGTCCGGTTTTTGTTATATGATCTTCCAAACTGCCGCTTACGGCCGTGTAGGCGGTGGTGCGCGACGCCGGCGGGCGCGCGGGCAGGGTATTGGGCACAGAACCCGGTTTCCCAGGAGGTTGCCCCATGTCGGAACGCTTCCAGTCGACCTACGCGGTGCTCGAACAGCACGGCGTGGATCGGCGAACCTTCTTAAAATATTGCACGTCGCTGGCCGCCATCATGGGGCTCGAAGCCTCCATGGTCCCCAAAGTGATGGCCGCCATGGAAACCAAACCGCGCATTCCGGTGATCTGGCTGCACGGGCTGGAATGCACCTGCTGCAGCGAAAGTTTCATCCGAAGCTCGCACCCCATCGCGCAGGATATCGTCTTCAACCTGGTTTCCCTGGACTACGACGACACGCTGCAGGCAGCGGCGGGCGAGCAGGCCGAAGAGGTCCGCAAGAAGATCATGAAGGACTACAAGGGGCAGTACCTGCTGGCCGTGGAGGGCAACGCGCCCACGCGCGACGGCGGTGTCTACTGCACCGTGGGCGGACAGAGCTTCCTCGACATCCTGAAGGAAACGGCCGCCGATGCCAAGGCGATTGTGGCCTGGGGCTCCTGCGCCTCGCACGGCTGCGTGCAGAACGCCCGGCCGAACCCCACCGGCGCCCGGCCGGTGCACGAGATCGTGACCAACAGGCCGATCATCAACGTGCCGGGGTGTCCGCCCATCTCCGAGGTCATGACCGGCGTGCTGGCCTACATCCTGACCTTCGAACAGTTGCCGGAACTGGACCGCAACGGCCGTCCCAAGATGTTCTACGGAGAGCGCATACACGACAAGTGCTACCGGCGCGCGTTTTTCGACGCCGGACAGTTCGTGGAAAGCTGGGACGACGAGGGCGCCCGCAAGGGTTGGTGCCTGTACAAGATGGGCTGCCGCGGACCGATGACTTACAACTCGTGCTCCAACATGAAATGGAATGCCGGCACCAGTTTTCCGATCGGTTCCGGGCACCCGTGCATCGGATGCAGCGAAAAGGATTTCTGGGACCACGGGCCGTTCTACGAACGCATGGCCGACGCCGTGCCGCTGCCGGGAATCGATTCGACGCCGGACCAGGTGGGCAAGACGCTGGCGGTGCTGACCGGGGTCGGCGTGGGCGCGCACCTGGCGTCATATTGGGCGCGCCGCGCGGGCAAGCGGATCGCCGGCAAACCTGTCGATCCGGAGAATGCCACTGGGGAGGTGAAGTGAGCCATGGCACAGCGAGTGGTAGTAGATCCCGTTACGCGAATTGAAGGACACCTCCGCGTGGAGGCGATGCTCGACGACGGCAATCACATTCACGACGCCATCAGTTCGGGCACCATGTGGCGCGGCCTGGAAGTGATTCTCCAGGGCCGCGACCCGCGCGATGCGTGGGCGTTTTGCGAACGCATCTGCGGCGTGTGCACCACGGTGCACGCGCTGGCCAGCGTGCGCGCGGTGGAGAACTCTCTCGGCATCACGGTGCCGCGCAACGCCGATATCATCCGCAACATCATGTTCCTGACCCAGATGGTGCAGGACCACGTGATCCACTTCTACCATCTGCACGCGCTGGACTGGGTGGACGTGGTCTCGGCGCTGAAAGCCAACCCGGCCGCCACGGCGGCGCTGGCCCAGAAGGTGTCGCCAAGCTGGCCCACCGCCACCGAAGGCTATTTCAAAGATGTGGCCGGCACGTTGAGTAAGTTTGTAGCCTCCGGGCAATTGGGCATCTTCCAGAACGCCTACTGGGGCCATCCGGCCTACAAACTGCCGCCCGAGGCCAACCTGATGGCCGTGGCGCATTACCTGGAAGCCTTGAAGTGGCAGAAGGAAATCATCAAGATCCACACCATCTTCGGCGGCAAGAACCCGCACCCCAACTACCTGGTGGGCGGCATGGCTTCGGCCATCGCGCTGAACGGCGACAACGCCATCAACATCGAGCGCCTGATGATGGTGAAGGGGCTGATCTCCGACGCCATCAACATCGTCGAGAACCTGTACATCCCGGACCTGCTGGCGGTGGCCTCGTTCTACCCCGAGTGGACCAAGATCGGCGGCGGCCTGGGAAGCTATATGTGCTATGGCGACGTGCCGCAGAACGGCATCGGCGACGTGGCGAAGTTCCGCTTCCCGCGTGGCGTGATCCTCAATAAGAACCTGGGCGAGGTGCTGCCCGTGGATCCCGCCGATCCGGCGCAGATACAGGAAGAAATCTCGCACTCCTGGTATCAGTACCCCGGCGGCAAGGATGCGCTGCATCCCTGGGACGGCGTCACCGAAGCCAACTATACCGGGCCCAAGCCGCCCTACAAACAGCTCGACGAAAACAAGGCCTACTCGTGGCTGAAAGCGCCGCGCTGGAAAGGGAATGCGGTGGAAGTGGGGCCGCTGGCGCGCATGCTGATGGGATTTGCCAGTGGGCGCACCGATTACAAGGAAGTGGTGACGGCGGCGCTGGGCAAACTGAAGGTGGGACCGGAAGCGCTGTTCTCCACCCTGGGCCGGACCGCCGCGCGCGGTCTGGAATCGCAACTGGCGGTGCACTGGCTGATGGATGAGTACGACCGCCTGATCGCCAACCTGAAAGGCGGCGACTCGACCACCGCCGACACCAAGTTCTGGGACCCCTCGACCTGGAAGCCCGAGTCCAAAGGCTACGGGTTCACGGAAGCGCCGCGCGGCGCGCTGGGTCACTGGGTGCACATCAAGGATGGCAAGATCGCCAACTACCAGATCGTGGTGCCCAGCACCTGGAATGCTTCGCCGCGCGACGGCAAGGGACAGCACGGGGCGTATGAATCCGCGCTCATCGGCACGCCCGTGGCGGACGCCAAGCGGCCGGTGGAGATTTTGCGCACCATCCACTCGTTCGACCCCTGCCTGGCGTGCGCCTCGCACGTATTCGGCCCGGACGGCGAGAAACTGGTCGAAGTGAAGGTACGGTAAGGAGGACGCCGTGGCTACCACCTATCGTTCCCTGGAGATTGTCCCCGGCGAAACCGGATACGGACGAAAATACGTCTGGCAGGCGCCGGTGCGGCTGTCGCACTGGATCAACGCGTTCGCGGTCACGACGCTGTTCCTGACCGGCCTGTACATCGCCAACCCGGCGCTCGCGCCCAACGGAGAGGCCGCCAACCATTTCGTGATGGGCCGCGTGCGCGAAATTCACTTCGTGTCGGGATACGGACTGCTGTTCGGATTCCTGCTGCGCATCTACTGCTTCTACTTCGGCAACAACTACTCCCGCTCGGGTTTTCCCTTCGTGTGGAGAAAGGAGTGGTGGGCGGACCTCAGGGCGCAGGGGATGCAGTATCTGCGCCTGCAGCGCGGCCACGTCCACCTGGGCCACAACGCCCTGGCCGGGTTGACCTATACGATCTTCGTGATCTTCCTGGGGTGGTGCCAGATTGTCACCGGCTTCGCGATGTACTCGGAATCGAACCCCGGCGGTTTCTGGGACCACCTCCTGGGCTGGGTGATTCCGTTGCTGGGCGGCTCTTACATGGTGCACCTGTGGCACCACACCCTGGCGTGGAGTTTCGTCGTGTTCACGATTATCCATCTGTACATCGTGTTCTTCGACTCCCACCAGTTTCGCAACGGCTTGATCACTTCGATCATTTCTGGCTACAAGTTCTACCAGAAGGGCGATTTGGATCATGACCGCTGGCTCAGCTAAAGC
>JBEKDV010000292.1:0-10152 GCA_050014175.1 Candidatus Solibacter sp.
CCCCTTGTGGGGCAGGCGCTTACTTACGCCTGCCAACCAATTCGCTTCGACCTTCTTAGTCCCCCCGGCGGTAGACCACTCCCTCCTTCATCACGAAGCTGACTTTTTCCACCTGCCGGATGTTCTCTTCGGGATTGCCGGGGCAGGCGACGATATCGGCGAATTTCCCGGCTTCCAGCGACCCCGTGCGGTCGGCCACGCCCAGCAGTTCGGCGTCCAGCAAAGTGCCGGCCTTGAGCGCGTCGACAGGCTTCATCCCGAGGTTCACCAGCAGATGAAACTCCCCGGCATTGCCGCCATGGGGATAGACGGCGGCATCCGTGCCGACCACGATCTTCACCCCGCGGGCGATGGCTTTGCGCACCGTGGCGTCCAGCGCGGCGATGGCCAGGCGGGCTTTGGCGGCGATCACGGGGGGCACATAGCCATCCGTGAGACGTTCCTTGAGGCCTTCGGCGGCCATCAGGGTGGGAACGTAGAAGGTGCCGCGCGCTTTCATCATGTCGAGCGCTTCGTCGTCCAGGAAGGTGCCGTGCTCGATGGAGTCGATGCCGGCTCGGATGGCGATTTTGGCGCCCGGAGCGCCGTGCGCATGGGCGGCGGTCTTGCGCCGCAGGTTGTGCGCTTCGGCGACGATGGCGTCGAGTTCGGCCTGCGTGAGCTGCGGCGTATCGACGTCGTCGGTTAGGGAGAGAACGCCGCCGGTGGCGCACGTCTTGATCACGTCGGCGCCGTATTTGATGTTGTAGCGCACGGCCTGCCGGGCCTGGTCCGGGCCATTGATGACGCCGTCCGCGATGCCGGTTTCGCGGCCGAAGATGTTGGGGGCGAAGCCCGCCGAGGAATCGCAATGGCCGCCGGTAGCGCCCAGCGCATGGACCGCCACCAGCATGCGCGGCCCCGGAATCTTCCCGGCGGCGATGGCATTGCGCAGCCCGACATCGATATAATCGGCCGACCCCACATCGCGCACCGTGGTGAAGCCCGCCATCAGCGTCCGCCGCACGATATCGACGGCATCCAGCGTGCGCTCCGGAATGGTCTTTTTGAGCGTGTCCGACTCCGAGACGCGGTAATCGCGCTCGTAGGGGTAACTCAGGTGGGTGTGCGCGTCGATAAGGCCCGGGAGCAGCGTGGCGTCGCCCAGATCGATGGTTTCGGCGCTCGCCGGGATGGCCGCCGCGGCGCCGACGGCCGCGATCTTCCCGTTGGTGACGACCACCAGTCCGGGAGAGACGACGTGATCGCGGATGCCGTCGAACATGTGCGCGGCTTTGAGGACGTAGGTCTTGTCGGCGGCGGATAGGGCGAAGGAAATCGCCAGGAGCGCGAGAGTGATTCGGTGCATTTGTAGATTTTAGCGCGGGCTCAGTCGCTGCGAGCGACCTCCGCCGGTGCGATCACCGGTCCGGTGATGCAGCGATGGCCCCGGTGGCATTCGGGGAGATGAATCGAATGGCCTTCGGCGAGCTGGTGGGACAGCGAGGGATTGCACGGCACTATGGCGCCGCTGAGTTGGCGCAAGACGTCTCCTATGCTCGTAGTCAGTAACACCTCGCCGATTTCGAACCTTGCCATGATTCGCGGGTTCGTCTATTGTCATTTGGGCGGTGCCGATGCTGGAGCACCGGCATCCGGCTGAATCGCGATCTTCAGGCCGACAGCCCGAAGGATACCAATGAGGCTGCTGTAGGTTGGATTTCCCGTCGCGGTCAGCATCCGGTAAACCGATTCTCTGGCGACGCCTGCCGACTCGGCAACCCTTGCCATTTGCCTGGCTTCCGCGACATCGCGAAGAGCCACCAGGAACATCTCCTCGGAGTCCTCCAGTGCGGCATTCAAATAAGATGCGGCCTCTTGCGGATCGGCCAAATCTCCCAGCAAGTCTTCGCGAAAGTCCGTTGTTCGCTTAGGCATTGTAGTTCCCCCAACACTCGTGTGCTTTCCTGATATCGGAATCCTGTGTATCCTTGTCTCCGCCGCCCAGCAGAATGATCTGATCGCCGTCAATCCCGAAATAGACCCGGTACCCAGGCCCCGTATCGAACTTCAGCTCGTACACACCGTCCCCAACCGGCGCACAATCTCCGTAGTTTCCATTCTGCTCGATGCGCCTGATTCTGGCGTTGATCCTGTTGCGCACGTCGCGGTCAAGCTTCCGCAGGATCCACTCCCGGAAGGGACTCTTGCCGGCTGCATTCCGGTAGTTCTTGGCTTTTCTGGCGATCGGTTCCATAGGCCGCGTAGTCCCAGATGTGATTTAAATGTCACAAGACAATAGTAGCATGCGATGCCCGCCGCAATCCACTTCCGGCACATCTTTAACATCTTTACGCCTCGATTTTACTCCTCGATGGCCGTGTCTTCGCCGAAGTGGCGGCCTAGATCGCGCAGGTGGCCTTCGATGCTCGCCGTATAGCCGAAGAAAAAGCGCGCCATGAAGCGGAAAATCGCGCTGTGGATCTCGCCATCCTCCGTGATGCGCACCACGCTGCCTTCGGAGGTTGGGGAGATCTCGATGGTCCACGTGCCGCCGAAGGGCAGGTCCTTATCCGCGATGCGGGTGACGCGGCGCGAGGGCATTTTGTCCTCCACCAGTTCGTAGCTGACTTTGTGCCCGCGCCGATCCTGCTCCCACCACTGTTTGCGGCCGTCGCGGTCGGCCAGGCTGCCGGAGGCTTTGACGTCGCTGCGCCATTCCACCGGGCCGGCCAGAACGAGGTAGATGGCTTCCGGCTTCTGCCGGTACCGGGCCTGGCGCGTGGCGCGATGCTCCCGCGGGAGCATGGCTCCAATCGCAGCGACGATGGCGACGAGGAGCACGAGCCCTCCGCCGATGAGGAATACCCATTTCATGCGGCGCCTCCTACGAGTGGTTGCGGCTCACGAACTTGGCGCCCAAAGCGCCGCCCGCCATGCTCAGCAGCGTGATGAAGACGAACAGCATGAACAGCATGGCGATCAGGATGGTGGCCAGCCCGGGGGCGCTTTCCAACATGCGCAGCGCCTCCTGAACGTTGGGGTCGGTCGGGTTCTTCAACTGCTGGCGGAAGAGCGCGGCGATGCCGCCATTGGCGGCCACCGGTACGATCGTCAGGGTGAAGATCACGGTGGTAATCGCGAACATGATCACACCGGTGATCCAGCCCAGGCGGACACCGCCGCGCACGTTCAGAAGGACACCGGTGCGGCGGCGGTGGAAGAACACGGCCAGGAACCCGGCGGCGATCCACAGAATCAGGTTGAGCGCCGGAATCCAACTGAGCAGGAAAGCCACCGGCGCCACGATAAAGGCAATCCGCACGGCCACCAGGTTATGGAAGTTGAGCGCGGGCGCTTGCGGCTCCCCGGCTGGCGCGGCAGCCATGGGTGCGGGCGCGGGTGGGGGCTCGACTAGTTCCGCTTCGCCCTCCGGTTCGAGTTCCGGCGCCATGACGTCACGCTGCGGCTTGCCGCATTTGTGGCAGAACAGGGAGTCGGGCGGCAGTTGCGCGCCGCAGGTACAAAATTCCGGCATTTTCCAACTTCAGTGTACCAACTGGCGGACTGAGCGCTACCCGTGGCGTATGCTAGCCTACAGCCTTGGAAGAAACCAAGGTCCGCCGGCAACTCGGGGTGTTCGACGCCACCATGCTCGTCATGGGCGGGATCGTGGGGTCGGGCATTTTCATGAACCCGAGCGTCGTCGCCAGGCACGTGCATACCCCGTTTCTCATCCTGGGAGTGTGGACGGCGGGCGGAGCGCTGGCCCTGCTTGGGGCATTCATCTGGGCCGAACTGGCGACGCGGTTGCCCGGCGCGGGCGGCCAGTATCTCTACTTGCGCGAGGCCTATCATCCGGCCGTGGCGTTCGTCTACGGATGGGTGCTGCTGCTGGTGACGCAGACCGGCGGCATGGCTGCCGTGGCGGTGACCTTTGCCCGCTATTACCGCGAGATCAGCGGCGTCGCCTGGAGCGACAGCGCCATCGCCGCCGCCGTCCTGCTCGGGCTGACGGCCATCAACTGCCGCGGTGCGCGCGCCGGAAGCAATGTGCAGAGCGCCCTGATGCTCCTCAAGATGGGCGCCATCGCGGCGATGGTCGTCTCCGGGATGGCGCTGGGCGGCGGGACCATCCATCCGCTGCCGCTATTGGACCGTCCCGTCTCGCTGGGGTTGCTGGGCGCCCTCGGCGCGGCCTCCATTCCCGTGGCGTTCGCCTACGGCGGGTGGCAGACCGCCACCTTCGTCGCCGGCGAAATGCGCCATCCGGGGCGCGACCTCTCCCGTGGCCTGGTGGCGGGTGTTACCGGTGTCGTGGTGCTCTACCTGGCGGTCAACTTGGTGTGTTTGAAAGTGCTGGGACCGGAGGGCCTCGCGGCCACGCGCACGCCGGCGACCGCCGTGATGCGGGCTGCCATGGGGGAGCGCGGGGCCTGGTGGATCGCCATGGGGATTGCCATTTCCACCCTGGGCTTCCTCAGCCAGGGGATGCTGACCGCGCCGCGCGTCTACAACGCCATGGCGCGCGACGGGCTGTTCTTCGAAAGCGTGGGGCGGTTGAGCCCGCGCACCGGCGCGCCGGTCACGGCCATCGTGCTGCAGGGCATCGCGGCCACCGCCATTGCGTTTTCGGGGAAGTACGAACAGATTCTGAACTACGAAGTCTCCGTGGACTTCATCGCCTTCTCGCTGGCCGCCGGAGCGCTGTTCCTCTTCCGCCGGCAGGATCGCGGTGACGGGCGGATTTATCGCGCGCCGGGACACCCGTACACCACTGTCTTGTTCGTGGCGGCTTGCCTGGGAATTGTGGCCAGTACGGTGATCACGGACCCGCTCAATAGCGCGCGCGGGTGGGGCATCATGTTGACGGGAGTTCCGGTGTACTGGTATTGGAGCCGGGGGCGCGGGACGCGATGAGACATAAACAATCGGAATACATGCACTGGGCGAAGACGCAGAGCCGCGCCCGGTTTAATCTGGCCACCAGCGGGGTCGGCGCGTTTCCGCTCGCCGCGCTCGGTCCTCTGCCGCCGCTAGAGATCAACGGCGACAACAGCTACGGATATGCGCCCTTGCAGCGGGCCATCGCACAACGCCACGCGGTGGACGCCGATTGCGTGGTGACGGCTGCCGGAACGTCGGGGGCCAACTACCTGGCGTTCGCCACCCTGCTGGATGCGGGCGATGAGGTGCTGGTCGAGCATCCCACCTACGGGCTGCTGGTGGACGCGCTGGAGTACGTGGGCGCGGTGGTGAAGCGGTTCGCGCGCACCCCCGAGGGCGGGTACGCCGTGGATCCGGAGGCGGTGCGGCGGGCCATCTCGCCAGAGACCAGGCTGATCGTGCTGACGAACCTGCACAATCCTTCGAGCGTGCTGACCCCGGAGAGCGTGCTCCGGGAGGTCGGGGAGATCGCGCGCAGCGTCGGAGCGCGGGTGCTGGTGGACGAGGTTTACCTGGACGCGGTATACGAAAATACGCCGCGAACCTCCTTTCACCTGGGCGCGGAGTTCGTGGTGACCAGCAGTTTGACCAAGGTGTACGGCGTGAGCGGCCTGCGTTGCGGGTGGATTCTGGCGGAAGCCGGCCTGGCGCGCGCCATGTGGCGGTTGAATGACGTCTTCGCGGCCACGCCGGTACATCCGGGGGAACTGTTGAGTGTGGCGGTGTTCGGACAACTGGACGCCGTCAGGGAGAGATTCCGGCGGATTGTGGAGGCGGACCGGAAGGTGCTCGCGGAGTTCCTGGACCGCACGCAGGCGGTGAGCGCGGTGCCGACGAAGTGGGGGACTACCGCGTTTTTGCGCCTGGCGCGCGGGGAGGCGGACGAATTCCTGGCGAAGCTGCGGGCGGAGCGCGATACGTCGGCCGTTCCCGGGCGATTCTTCGGAGCGCCGGAGTGCTTTCGCGTGGGGATGGGCGTCAATCACGAAATGTTCGCCGAGGGGCTGCGCCGGATCGAAGAAGCGCTGTAGGCTCGCCCGAGAAACACGCAGGCGGTGCCGCGAAGGCTTGCCCCGGCATTTTGACTCCCGACTCCCAAATCCCACCAGCGATTTCAAGACCAGAGCCCTTGCCTATCCTTTGTCAACCAGGAAAGCGCCGACGCGCTCGATGATGCGTTCGGGCTTTTCGTGGACGTCCATTTCCACGACGCCTACGCTGAGTTGCAGGTTGGGCCGGGTGGTCTTGCCCGCGTTCACGCAGGCGTAGGCGCCGGAGAGATGTTCGGTAATCCACTTGGCGGAAGTCAGGGCCTCCGACTTCTTGCCGGCGAGCAGGATCGCGAACTCCTCGGGCCCCCAACGGCCAATGCTGGCGGTGGCGGGCAGGCAGTTGCTCAGACGCTTGGCGAACGCGCCGAAGAGGATTTCACTCACCTCTTTACCGAATTGGACTTCCGCCCGGCGCAGGCCGCGGGCGGAGATCAGCAGGAGGCAGTATTCGCCCGCCGGCACTTCCTGGATTTGTTCCGCCAACTGCTCACGGGTGGCGAAGCGCGTGGCATCTTCGAGGGCGGCGGCGGCTTCCAGGGAATCGATGCGCTTGTGCAGCATGCGGATTTCCACCAGGAACTGCGAAGTGGTGAGCTGGTGTTGTTTTTTTACCTGCTCCAGGCTGCTTTCGATGTTATCGGCCGCACTGGAAATCACCTCGGCCATTACCGCATAACCCGGTGTGGCGGCCACCCGGCGCAGTTTGGCAAGGGCGCCGCGAAGGTTCTTTTCGTGATCGCCGTCGCCTTGAGCCAGGGAATCCAGGATCTCTTCCAGGGTGCGCGCGGTGCCCGTCAACTCGTCGCGCAGGTTGGCCAGATACTGAACTGCTTTTCCCCGGTAATCGCGCAGCAGCCCCCGCAAGGTGGCCCGGCTGTCCGCCAACGCCTCCGGCGTGCCGGTGGCGACTTCGGTGGCCAGCGTGTTCAAATATTTCCGGTGGGTGCCCGTAACCTCTTCATCCAGTTCGACCGCATACTGGGCCATGTTCTTGATGGCCAGTACGTAACAGTCCAGCACCTCGGCGCGGAGTTGACGGCTGCGTTCCAATTCGGTGAGTGAAGTCAGAGTGGGAATCATGTTCTGGTGCTCACGAGGATAGAATCGGCAGTTCGCGGACTTTCCTTTAGAGCCTGCCGCGAAGAGGCGCCAAAAACTGCCGGGCGGGAGCCTATGGCCTGTCGGAGGGGGCATGCGGCAAGGCCGGTTTCCCGTCCGTCCCCCGGGTTGCGCGAAATTCGCTCCTGGAGTCTATTTCGCTATTGCCTCCCGTTCAAAAAGGGGTATTCTATGTGTGATTGCGCCCTGACTACAGGAGGCTTGTATAATGTTCGACCGCCCGATCATCGCTCCGAAGGACGAAGAAGAAATGGAAGACTTCCACGATTACGACGACGAAGAGCACGCGGAGCTGGACTCGAAGCTCGACGACTACGAAGATGACGAAGAGGACGAGGATGACGACGAGGAAGAGATCGCGCCGCCTCCTCCCGTAGCCGAACCGGTGCCGGCTGCTGCCGCCGCGCCGCCGCCTGCTCCCGAAGCTCCGCCGGAAGCTCCTCCCAAGAAGCCGGTCAAGCAGGCGTCGTCCAGTAAGTCTCCCGCCAAGAAGCCGCCGGCCAAGAAAGCCGCGAAACCAGCGGCTAAACCGGCTGCCAAGAAGGCTCCGGCCAAAAAGGCTCCCGCAAAGCCGGCCGCCAAGAAAGCTCCGGCAAAGAAAGCCGCGGCCAGGAAGATGGTGAAGAAGGCGCCGGCCAAGAAGGTCGCGAAGAAGGCCCCGGCCAAGAAGGTGGTGAAGAAGGCCCCGGCCAAGAAGGCCCCGGCAAAGAAAGTTCCGCCCAAAAAGAAGTAATCGCGGAGCCGGCCATCGCCGGCCAAGCCCCCGCGCCGGCCGCAATTCCGGCGCGGGATGCAGCGTTCTTACAGCTCTTTATTCACCACTTTCCTGCACCGGTCGAACAGATCCAGCAGATCTCCGGCCAGTTCTTCCGGCGAGCGGGTTCCCGCTTTCGCCGAAAACCCCGCCGACGTCTGCCCCGATTTTCCAAATCCCGCGTTGACGGCAATGAACTTCATCAGATCCAATGCCACGTCGTCCTTACTGCGTCCCCCGCCGGGTCCGCCTTTCAGGTCCGCCGCTTCGCCTTCATTATTGGTAGGGGTTCCTAGTTCGGCCATCGGTATTCCTTCCTCCGTGTGTTAAAACTCTAGGGTACTCGATTTTCTTTCCGATGCCCCTCACCGCGGTCCGGCACGTGCGAAAAATGCGCGGAGGCGCCCAGGCCCATCTGCTGGAGGCCGACGACGGTAAATGGTATGTCGTGAAGTTCCGCAACAACCCCCAGCACCGCCGCGTCCTGGTCAACGAGGCACTCTGTGCCACGCTGCTCCGCTATCTGAAGATCTCCGCGCCCCAGACCGCCCTGATCCAGGTGGGCGCGGACTTTCTGGCGGCCAACCCCGTGTGCGGCATGCAGCTTGGCACGCGGCGCGTGGAGATCGAGCCCGGCTGGCAATTCGGCTCGCAGTATCCGGGCGACCCCGGCCGAATCGCCGTCTACGATTTTCTCCCCGACGCCCTCCTGTCCCAGGTGGCTAACCTGGAGGACTTCCGCGCCATCCTGGTGTTCGACAAATGGGTGGGCAATGCCGACGGCCGCCAGTCCGTCTTCTATCGCGCCATGGTCCGGCGCCCCGATTCCGGCGGCGGCCACACCAGCTTCGTGGCGCGCATGATCGATCACGGATACGCCTTCAACGGTCCCAATTGGGATTTTCCGGAATCGGCCGTGCAGGGACTCTACGCCCGAAAACTCGTCTACGACGGCGTGCGCTCCCTGGACGATTTCGAGCCCTGGCTGGACCAGGTCGTGCACTTCCCGGAGGAGGTCGTCGATCGGGCCTGGAAAAGCGTTCCGGGGGAGTGGATCGAAGGCGAGGAAGACGCCCTGGACCGGCTGCTGGAACAGCTCTTCGAACGCCGTGCCCGCGTGCCCGCCCTGATCGAGTCGTGCCGCGAGTCGCGCACCAACCCGTTCCCCAATTGGCCCGTGGCATAAGGGGGTACCCTCTGGGTCGCCTTGTGCATCCGAGCGTCAGCGTGGCATAAGGCTCTGCCTTGTGCATCCGAGCGTCGGCTCGGACGTTCACGGTAGAATTAAAACGTGCTGCACCAATTCGTTCTTCATAACGACCAGATTCAGGAGTCCACCGCGCTTTGCCTCAATCCGGGCCAGGTCGGGCTGCTCTCCGGTTGGGGCGTCTTCAGTACGCTGCGCATCGCCAATGGCGTTCCCTTCGCGTGGGAGCGCCACTGGGCGCGCATCCAGCGCGATGCCGCCGCCTTGCATATCCCCCTGCCCCAGGATTCGGAACAAGTCCGGCGCAAGATGCTGGAACTCGTGGAGGCCAACCAGGCGCCCAACTGCACCTTGCGCATTGTCATCGTGCGCAACGGCGGCGGCATGTGGGCCGGCCCCTCCAACGGGCGCCCCAGCGATCTCATCGCCCTGACCGCCGATTCCAAGCATTGGGGCGAGGGCGTCAAGCTGGCCTATGTCCGCGAAGCGCGCCACGCCGCCTGCCAGTTCACCGGAACCAAAATCCTCTCCTGGGCGATGAACCTGACCTGGCTCGAATCGGCCCAGGCGCGCGGATTCGATGAAGTGATCCTGCTCAATGAACGCGGCGAAGTCGCCGAATGCACGTCGGCCAATCTGTTCGTCGCCAACGGCAGCCACGTCTGCACTCCGCCGCTCAGTTCCGGTTGTCTGCCCGGGATTACGCGCGAAGTGCTCCTGGGCGAAATCCGCGCTCCGGGGATTCGGGTGGAAGAAAAGGCGCTCCTGCCCGGCGATCTGGAAGCAGCCGACGAAGTGTTTATCACTTCGACCACGCGCAACCTCCTGCCCGTATTCCAGATCGAAGAGAAGAAGATCGGCCGGACGGACCACACCCGTCAGGCTTTGGCCCGCGCGTTCTCGGAATATGTAAGGAATTACGTGGCGGCCCGCAAGCAAGTGGCCGCGTAGGCGGGTGGGGCAGGCGCTTCCGCCTGCCACTGGAGTTTCTACATTTTCCGCCCGGTTTGTTTTGATTCGATTTGCGCTCGGCGGTGATCTGACGGCCTAAATTGAGTCTGTCTATTGTTGATTTGTGTTGACAGACCGACCTA
>JBEKDV010000293.1:0-10120 GCA_050014175.1 Candidatus Solibacter sp.
AAACTTCTTGTCGTAATCGAGCATGTGGAGGCGTCCTTCCAGGTCGCTGAACAGGACGGTCACCGCCTTAATGCGCTTCTCGTCGGAGAGGTACTTGAGGCGCTCCTCCTGAATCTGGTGCACGGGCACGCGGCCCTGCCGCTGCGCCTTGGCAGCCAGGTTCAGTTCTTCCAGCTCCCCGTAGGAGAGCGTCAAAAAGTTTTGCAGTTCGTTGGGCTTCATGGTTCGATGTCTTAATTGTCCTTGACGGTAGTCCCGTGCCGCAATGGTTTGGAGGGCCTACGCCCATAGAATGAATTTATGGTCACCCTCCGGGAAATTGATTGGCGGGATCGTCGCAGCAGCCACAAGACCGCGAGAATCGGCGTCAACACCACGAGCGGGAGCCACCGCGATTTGCCGGCAACCCTCGCGCGCCCGCTTTCCCGCTTCAACCGCTGCGCTTGCTCCACCAGGCAGCGCGCGGCAGCCACCGCGTCGTCCGTCTCTGCTACTTCACCGACGAGAGCGCATCTTCCGGATAAGCGTGCATGCCAAACTCCGGCAGGTCGAGCCCTTCCATTTCCGATTCCGCCGGCACGCGCATCGACTTCACCGCGTTGACGGCTTTGAAGACAACGAAGGTCAGCCCGAACGCCCACACGGCCATGATGACGGCCCCCATCAACTGTACGAGAAACTGTTTGGAGTCGCCGTAAAACAGCCCGGTGACGCCCTGCCCGGCTCTGCCGAGGTAGGTGGTGGCGCCGACGCCGTTCCAGCCCGAGCCATAAGTGCCGTCGGCGAAGAGGCCCACCGAGATGCCGCCGAGAAAACCGCAGAACCCGTGGACGGAGATGGCGCCGCAGGGGTCGTCGATCTTCAGTACGCGCTCGTTCAACAGCACGCCAAAGCAAACCACGACGCCGGCGAGCACGCCGATGATGACCGCGGAGGTCGGACCGACAAAGGCGCACGGCGCGGTGATGGCCACCAATCCCGCCAGCATGCCGTTGCACGCCATCGTGACGTCGGGCTTGCCGAACATGAGATACCAGATCAGCATGGCGGTAGCCGACCCGGCAACGGCCGCCAGGTTGGTGTTGACCGCCACCACGGCGATGCGCAAATCGGTCGCGCCCAGCGTGGAGCCGGGGTTGAAGCCCATCCAGCCGAACAGCAAGATGAACGTCCCGGTGACCACGAACACCAGGTTGTGCGCGGGGAAGGCGCGGGGTTTGCCGTCCGCGCCATACTTGCCGAGGCGCGGACCGAGTATGATTGCCAGGGCCATGGCAGCGAAGCCGCCAACCCCATGCACCACCGTCGAGCCCGCGAAATCCACGTATCCGTGTGCCAGGTTCATGCTGGAGCCGAGTTGCGAGAGCCAACCCCCGCCCCAATCCCAGCATCCAAAGACCGGATAAAGAATCGCACCCATGAACAGTTCACAAAGCAGGAACGCCCAGAACGTGATGCGCTCGCAGATGGCGCCGACGATGATGTAGCCGGCCGTCTCCATGAACACCACCTGGAACAGCGTGAGGCAGTTGCTGCCCGCGTCATATCCGGGTCCGGCGAGAAAGAAGCCTTTCCCGCCGAGGAAGCCCCATTGCCCGCTACCCAGCAGGAACTGGTTGAGCGTCGGCGTGCCGCCGAGATTCGAAGGCGCATTGTTGATCGCCACCGCGCCGAATTGAAAAGCGTAGCCGACGGCGTAATAGGCGAGGAAGGCGAAGACATACGCCGCGAAGTTCAGCATCATCAGATGGGCGGCGTTCTTCTTACGCACCAGGCCGCACGTCAGCAGCGCGAAGCCGGCCTGCATAAACAGCACCAGGTAACCGGTGTTGAGCGTCCAGGCGAAGTTTGTGCCGACGCGCGTGTGACCCACCGAATCGGCCAGTTTCATGGCGAGCGGCTCTTTGGCGGCCTGGGCCTGGAAATCGTCGAAGTCCTTTTTTGCCTGCTGGTAGGTGGGCGCGGTCTTATCGGTCGGCTCGGAGACAACGAAGCTGTTGCCCCCGGCGTCTACCGCGTTGGTCTTATCTCCTGTAGTGATTCCTGCCGGGTCGGGCTTTGGCGGCGCCGTCTGCGCGATACATGGGGTGAGTAATAAGGCGAGCATGCCGGCGGCGGCAAATGCGGTTCCCACCGTACGTTTTAGCGATTTCACGATTCACTCTCTCCTTCAACTGGATTTCTGGTTTATCGCCCGGGATAATTTGCAGCCGAACTTACAATGTCTGCGACGGGGCAGGCGGCACTGGCCGGGTGGTTCCGCTGGTCCGCGGCCAACTCATACCCGCGGTTGAGCCACACGGAGCGCGACTCGAAAAACCGCTCGCGGGCATCATGGGGTCCAGAGTACGTCACCCTCGCCCGAAATGCCAATCGAAAGTTTTGATACCTGTAATAGAAAGATTACAGGAACTGTCCGCGGACAGTTAGTGCATGATAACTGTTCAGCCGGTGTGTCCGCTCGCGTTCCCTTTCGTGCGCGCCGCACCGGCCATCAATCGAAGGAGTCACGAGTGAAAAAACTGGAAGCTATTGTTCAGCCTTTCAAGCTGGACGACGTGAAGGAAGCTCTCCTCGCCATCGGCGTCGATGGGATGACACTCTCCGAAGTCCGCGGCCACGGCAGGCAGAAAGGCCACTCGGAGACGTACCGCGGCCAGGAATACAATGTGGACCTGCTGCCCAAGGTGAAAGTGGAGGTCGTCATTCCGGACGCCCGTCTGGAGGAAGTGCTCACCACGCTCGCCGCCGCCGCGCGCACAGGCAAGATCGGCGACGGCAAAATCTTCGTCTACGAAGTGGCGCATGCCATCCGCATACGCAACGGCGATCGGGGCGACGCCGCTATCTGAAGACCACCTCGCAATGCAGGCGCACAGGAAAACGCTCGGCACCCGAACCGTCGCCGTGACGCTGATCCTGCTCGCAGTCGCGACTCTTGCATTTGCTTTGTCCAGGGAGGACGTGCTGATGATTGCGCTCGGCCTCTTGCTGGCCGCAACTTCGATGGAATGGTTCCGCAGGTAGAAAGAAGAAAATCTGTGAACACAGAGCAACACGGATGAACGTTTTGTTTCATCCGCGTTCCTCTCTGTTCATCGGTGGCCCCATGCTTCTTATTTGGGCACGGAAATCGTAATGTTCCGATAGCGGATCACCCCCTGGTGGTCGCCCTGCAAAAAGAACGGCCCCGGCTCGCTCTCATTGCTGTCGAGCGCGCCGCCCGTGGGACCCGGGATTTCCACGTTGTCGTGGATCTTGATGCCGTCGCGGATGACCGTCGCGTACCGCCCCACGAACGTAACGTCGAAGCCGGTCCACTCCCCGAGCCTGTTGCCGATATTTCCCGCGGGAGCGAAATGGCTGTATACCGCGCCCATCTCGTGCGAGGGTTGGGTGCCGCCTTCGGTCCCGATCTGGATCTCGTAACGGCCCCGCAGATAGACTCCGCTGTTGCCGTGCTCCGGGCAGTTGACTTCGAAATGCAGCTTGAAATCCTGCCATTTCCCGGTGGTCTTGATGTTCGCCGCGCCCGGGCCGCGTTGACCCTCCACTACCGGATTATCGTTGACCAGTTCTCCGTCCCGCGCCACCCACTTGCTGTTCTGTACGTTGCCGATGGGCTCCCAGCCAGTGAGGTCCTTCCCGTTGAAGATGGCCACCGGTGTCGTCCATGCCTTGGGCATGGGGCGCTTCAACTCGGGAGCGCGCACACCCACGATCTGCGACCCGGAGGTTTCGCCGCGCTTTTCGACACCGGTGAGTCGGTCGCCAGCGCCAATGAAATCCCAGGTGGTAGCCGGCCCTCGCGCGTTGGCTTCGGCGAGGGTGAGAATCAGGTGTCCGCCATCGACCTTGGCCGCTACCAGCGGCCGCCAGGCGCCGCCGCGGGGTTGGAAACGGCCTTCCAGCTTGCCGTCTTTTTCGGTGATTTCCATCCACTGCGGGAAAGCGTTGCCGGTCTGCGGCGTAACCGTCAGGTCCCAACGGCCGGCATAGGGGCTCTGGGCGGAACCGGCCGCGGCCAGGGCGGCAAGGAGGATGGGCAAAACATAAATTGTCTTCATTCCCGAACAGTTTAACCGGAAGCGCCCGTTTGCGCGTAAATTGGTGTTGTAGGCCCGTTTCTGCGGATATATACTGGCTATGGGCGAAGATAAGCACCAACTTTAAGTGGGTCTATTGGGCCGGGAGGTGAGCAGCATGGCGGTGAATGGCAAACCCGACCGCGGTTCGGTCGAGATGAACACTGAAGAATGTAAGGGTTGCGGCCTTTGCGTGGAGGCCTGTCCGCCCAAAGTGCTGCACCTGGCCGAAGAGCTGAATCACTATGGGTACCATCCGGCGGTCTACGCGGGCGTAGGATGCACCGGGTGCGGCATCTGTTTCTTTGTCTGTCCCGAACCGGGTGGCATCCGCGTTTTTCGCCTCGATGCCGTGGCCGCCGCCTAGGAGGATGGCATGCAAAAACAACTGACCAAAGGCAATGAAGCCATCGTGAAGGCCGCCGTACTCGCCGGGTGCCGCGCCTATTACGGCTATCCGATCACCCCGGCCAGCGAAATCGCCGAGGCGGCGTCACTCTACCTGCGGCGCGCCGGCGGAGTATTCGTGCAGGCGGAAAGCGAAGTGGCCGCCATCAATATGCTGTACGGCGGCGCGGCGGCTGGCGTACGCTGCATGACCGCTTCCAGCGGACCGGGCATCAGCCTGATGCAGGAAGGTCTCAGCTACCTGGCCGGCGCGGAGCTGCCCTGCGTGGTTGCCGACATTATGCGCGGCGGACCGGGATTGGGCAACATCGCCCCCGAGCAGGGCGACTACAACCAGATCGTCAAAGGCGGCGGCCACGGCAACTACCGCACCCTGGTGGTGGCGCCGGATTCGGTACAGGAGATGGCCGACCTGACCACTTTGGCTTTCGATCTGGCCGACCGGTATCGCAATCCCGTGGTGGTGCTCGCCGATGGCTTCATCGGCCAGATGATGGAACCGGTGGAGTTCGCCGCCCGCGCCATCCTCCCTTCGCCACCCGAGTGGGCGGTGCTCGGCAACGCGGAAACGCGCAAGAACATGCTGACTTCCCTCTACCTGGAGCCGGACGTCCTGGAGCGCCACGTCCGCAAGCTGGAAGAGAAGTACAAACAGGCTGGGCGCCACGAGGTACGCTTCGAAAGCTGGCGCACCGACGATGCCGAAATCGTTCTGGTGGGCTACGGGATTGTGGGCCGCATCCTGAAGGCGGCGGTGGAACTGGCGCGGGCGCGCGGCATCGCCGTGGGGCTGTTGCGGCCCATTACCCTGTTTCCCTTCCCCTCCCAACAGATTCGCGAGCTGGCCAAACACGCCAAGGCATTCGCGGTGGTGGAACTCAGTACCGGGCAGATGGTGGACGATGTCCGGCTGGCGCTGGCCGGGAGCACGCCGGTGGAGTTCCTCAGCCGCGTGGGCGGCAACTCGCCATCCGCCGAAGACGTGCTCGCATTTGTAGAACACACCTTTCCGGGCTGCCTGCCCCGGCAACAGGAGGAGCTGATCCATGGCTAGCTACACCGTAGTCCACGAGAAGGCCGGCGCCTTCTACGATACCTACGAACGCAAAGCCGAATTACAGCATCAGACGCACTACTGTCCCGGATGCGGGCACGGCATCGTCCACAAGCTGCTGGCGCAGGCCATCGACGAACTGGGCGTGCAGGATCGCACCGTGCTGATCAGCCCGGTGGGCTGCTCGGTCTTCGGTTACTACTATTTCGACGTGGGCAACGTGCAAGTCGCGCACGGGCGCGCCCCGGCGGTGGCCACGGCCGTCAAGCGCAGCCGTCCGGAGAGCATCGTGATCGCCTACCAGGGCGATGGCGACCTGGCGGCCATCGGCACGGCGGAGATCGTCCATGCCGCCAATCGCGGCGAACCCATCACCGTGATCTTCGTCAACAACGGCATCTACGGCATGACCGGCGGGCAGATGGCGCCCACCACGCCGCTGGGCAAAAAGACCGCCACCTCCCCGCTGGGACGCGATGCGCTCAACGATGGCTACCCGCTACACGTCTGCGAGATGCTGAATTCGCTGGAAGCGCCGGTCTACATCGAGCGCGTGGCGCTCGGCAACAGCAAGCAGATCATGCACGCCGCCAAGGCGATCAAGCGCGCCCTGGAAAACCAGGTCAAGGGGCTGGGATTCTCCTTTGTGGAAGTGCTGTCGCCCTGCCCCACCATCTGGAAAATGCAACCGGTGGAGGCGAAGCGCTTCGTGCTGGATGAGATGGCCGCGGTATTCGGCGTCTCCAATCTGCGCGACCGCTCCAAGGAAGCGCAGCCGCGCCCGGCGGCGGCCGCCGCCCCGGCGCTGGAAGATCTGCCCCGCCTCCTCGACCTGGTGAACGGCGCCGGTGTCGATGCGGCCGCCGCCCACCCGCCCCGGGAACTCGACATGCGAATCAGAGTGGCGGGCTTCGGCGGACAGGGTGTGTTGATGCTCGGCGAGGTGCTGGCGGAAGCGGGTCTGGAGGCCGGCTACGAAGTCTCCTGGCTGCCTTCCTACGGGCCGGAAATGCGCTCGGGAACGTCCAACTGCCACGTCAGACTGGCCAGGCACCCCATCGATTCGCCCCTCGTCTCGCGCCCCAACGTGCTGCTGGCTTTGAACGAGCCCTCGCTGCGCAAATTCCTCCCCACCGTGGAAGCGGGCGGCATCGTGCTGTATAACGGCAGCGAAATCCCCGCGGATTGCGTGCGCCGCGACGTCCGCATGGCAGCGCTGCCGTTCACCCAACTGGCCGACGAAGTGGGCGCCACCAAAGTGGGCAACATCGTGATGTTGGGGGCGCTGCTGGAAGCCACCGGCATGCTGGAACAGAATCGCGTGGTGGCGGCGCTCAAACGGTTGGTGAACCCGCGCTTCTTCGAGCTCGATCTGGCCGCTCTGGCCCGCGGCCGCAAAGAATTCCGCGAAAACGCCGCCGCCGGCTTCCTCGGGGGAGAGTAAACGGGGAGCAAAACCGCTAGCCGCCGATAAACACAGATGAACGCCGATAAGCATCCTTGTTTTCATCGGCGTTCATCGGCGTTCATCGGCGGCTGAATCTTTCTTTCTTACTTCGCCTGTATCTCCTCCAGGTACATCACCAGAGCGTGCATGCGTCCCTGGCCCACGTTTGGGTCGACGTTCATGTCGTTGAATACCTTACCCCAGGTGGGCATGTCCTGACTTCCATGAGCGGGTATCGATTGCTCGCCCCTGAGGATGGCGAGGATTTTCGTGTCGGGAAACTTTCCGCTGTTCTGGCGGCTGATCTGCGTCAGGTCCCCTGGCTGTTGCTTGAGCGCGCCCGCCGCCGGCCCGCCGCCTTTGCCATCCGTGCCATGACACACGGCGCAGTACTCCTGGAACAGGCTCCTCCCATCCAACGCGGATGTGGCGGGCGGGCGCACGGCTTTGACCGTCTTCTGCTGTGCCACTGCGGCAAAACAGAACAGCCCCGTGATGAGCCCTAAAATCAGATAATGGGATGTGTTAATTCTCTTCATGACCGCATGTTAATCGGAATTATCCGCAATGGGAAGATAAAAGTGTGGAATTTTTCTCGCGACGCACCTCGTAGTGGTGCTACTCGTCACAAACCGCGCTGCGACCAGCCCGGGGTGTAACCTTTTGCCCGCCAACAGCGTAATCTTGGTGGGGTGTGGGTGTGCGCGTGGACGGCCACGAACCCTCTTTCAGTCTCTGGAGATACCTGATGTCGTTGACGATTCGGAATCGGATGGTTTGTGTGCTTGCGCTCGCGGTCATGCCCCTGGTGACGTTCGCCGCGGACGAACGCACCTGCAATATGCGCGACGCGGCTTTACCAACAAATTCAATTACTTACGTTCTTTGCGAGCAGGGTTTGCTGCTCGTCACCAACGATGATGGAGCCACTTGGGCGCAGCGAAAAATCCCCAACACCACAGCCGGGTTGCGCGCCGTGGCGTTCCTCAACGTCAACCGCGGGTTGACCGTGGGCGACCACGGCGCGATCCTGGCGACCGATGATGCCGGACGCGCCTGGACGCCGCGTCAATCGGGCACCACCGAGAACCTCACCGATATTCAAATGGTCGGACAAGATGGCTGGATCACCGGCTACGACGGCGTGATCCTGCATACCGCCGATGGCGGCAAGACCTGGAGTAAACAGAAGTCGGGGGTGACCCTTTCCCTGGAGGCTCTTTTTTTCCTGGATGCCCAAAACGGCTGGGCCGCGGGCTTCTCCGGTACCGTCCTGCACACCTTGGACGGCGGCAACAAATGGCAGCAGGTGAAAATCCCCGGCGCCACCTGGTCGCTGACTTCGATCACCTTCCTCGATGCGAACAACGGCTGGATTGTGGGCTTCGCCGGACAACTGTTCCGCACCAAGGATGGCGGCGCCACCTGGGAAACCAAGAAGTCGCCGGTCTCGGGCTGGCTGACCTCGGTCGGTTTCGATCGGGCCAAACGCGGCTGGATTACCACCGACGACGGTTTTCTGTTGAGCGAGGACGGCGGCGAAACCTGGAAGCTACAGCCCACCGAGACCCAGCTCTTTCTCAACAAAGTGATGCGCGGCACCGGCACAACCTTGGCGTTGGGGCCCTTTGGGATGCTGAAGCAGACCGGGACCGGCGCGGCCGCACAGTGGAAAAAGATCGTCAACCCGCTTTCCTCCAACGCCGCCGCCGAGGATCTCAAGTGAACATTTCCTCGCCGGTTTAGTAGAATCGCCTAAGCGCTTGCGCGCGGTCACTCTGGGGGAGCGGTGTTTTGAGTTCCGCGGACGTCATCATCATCGGGGGCGGGATTGTCGGCTCCAGTATCGCCTATCACCTGGCCGAAGCCGGATGCCGCGATGTGCTGGTCGTGGAACGCGAAACCCATCAGGGCAAGGGGTCCACCGGGAAAAGCATGGGGGGCGTGCGCGCGCAGTTCGCCACGCCTGTCAACATCCGCATGTCGCTCTATTCCATCCCTTTCTTCGCCACCTTCGAGGAAGTGATGGGCCACCCCTCGGGTTACCGCCCCCAGGGCTATCTTTTCGTCGCCACCACGCCATCCCATATGGACTATCTCCGCGAGAATTACCGCCGCCAAGTGGAGGCCGGCCTCCGGGCGGCGCGCCTGCTGGACGCCCGGGACGTCTCCTCCATCGCTCCCGAACTGCGCCCTGACGATATCCTGGGCGGCAGCTTCTGCTCCACCGATGGTTTCGTGGACCCCTACAGCGTCATGACCGGATTCATGCGGAAGGCCATCGAGCGCGGCGTCCGTCTCCTGCGCGATACCGCTGTTACCGGCATCGCGGCGGACGCGCGCGGCGTTACCGGCGTCGAGACTTCACGCGGGTTCCTCTCCAGCCGCACCGTGGTCAACGCCGCCGGCCCGTGGGCGGCCCAGGTGGCGCGTCTGGCCGGCGTGGATCTGCCGGTCGAGCCCTTACGCCGCATGCTGGTGCCCACCGAACCCTTCGACCGCGTGTCCCATCTGTCGCCCATGGTGGTCGACATGACCACCGGCTTCCACTACCGCCCCGAAGGCCGCGGACTGCTGCTGGCGTGGAACGATCCCTCCGAGACGCCGGGCTTCAACCTGAATTTCGACCACGCCTTCGTCGAGAAGGTGCTCACCCGCGGCGTGCACCGCCTGCCCTGTCTCGAACTAGCCGAGGTCAACCCCAAACGGGCCTGGGCCGGACTCTACGAAATGACGCCGGACCATCACGCCGTGCTGGGGCCGGTCGCGCAACTCCCTGGCTTTTTCCTGGCCAACGGATTCAGCGGCCACGGTGTCATGCACTCCCCCGCCACCGGCCACATCATGGCGGACCTGATCCTGCACGGCCAAAGCGATCTGGTGGATGCCGGTCTGCTCGGCTTCGACCGTTTCGCCGCCGGCCGCCTGCTGCACGAGACCGCACTGCTGTAACGTGGGGCAGGCGCTTCCTTCCGCCTGCCAACTAACGTGGGGCAGGCGCTTCCTAGGGACTTGCAAAATTCCGGATCCAGAGCCCCTGGTTGGTGTCGGTACAAAACAAAATCGAGGGGAAATGTATCCGGCGGGGCGGCGAGGCAATAGAATATTTGTAATGAGCAAGATTTC
>JBEKDV010000294.1:0-10086 GCA_050014175.1 Candidatus Solibacter sp.
GTTGGTGGGGCAGGCGCTTCCGCCTGCCAACCTGGGGCTCGATCAGGAGTTGGCAGGCGAAAGCGCCTGCCCCACCTTGCCTGCCCCACCATTTTTCATGGGATTTCGCGGGTCGAAGGCCCATTCAAACAGGCCACGGAAGGCGATGGATGTCCCATTTCACTTCACTTCACGTCAGGGCGCGGCGGAAGCGATCGGCGATGGCGGCGGATGGCAGGCGCGACCAGGTTTCATTCACCTGGATGTGGAACCAATCGCCGGTTGGATTGTTGGTGGCGATGCCGGCGTTCTCAAGGCGATTCTGGTATACGGGCGCGTTGACGCCGAATACGCGCAGACGGAAGATGTTGGTGCCGTTGGCAATGCGTTCGAGAGCGAAGTTGGAATCCGTCTGTAGCGCCGCGATTACGCGTTCGGCGGACTCCATGGCGGCGCGGAAGCGCGGCTCGAACCCATTGAGGTAATGCAGCGCGACGGCGGCGAAGGGCCAGACCTGGTGTAATCCGCCGCCGAACATGCGGCGCGTGTGGTAGAGGCCGGTGAGCTGTGCCTTGGGGCCGGCCAGGATGGCGCCGCTGGCGGCATTGAAGTACTTGTACATGGAGATGTACACGGTGTCGAAGAGCGCGGCGTACTCTCTGACCGGACGGCCGGAGTAGGCGCATTCGAGCAACAGGCGCGCGCCATCGAGATGCAGTCCGGCGTTGTGCGCGCGCGCCCAGGCGGCGACCTTTTTCATCTCCTGGAAGTCGAAGCGCTCGCCCTGACGGCGCCGTACCGGGGTCTCGATCTGGATGGCCCCGATAGGCGTTTCCACGCGCCCCAACGAGGCATCGTAGGCGGCGCGTTCCACATCTTCAAGGGTGAAGGTGGCGCGGCCGGGCGCGAGGGGAACCAGATGCAGCCCGCTTAGGGTTTGGGCGCAATCGCCGCAATCGTTAAAGAGGTGACTTTCGGCCTGCACGAGGACGCGGCGGCGGTTGCCGGCGAGCAGGCGGATGGCGAGATGGTTGGCCAGCGTGCCGGTGGGCAGCCAGACGGCCGCTTCCTTGCCGAGCAGCGCCGCTACCCGGGTCTCCAACTGCTCCACGATGCCAGAGCGTGAGTAGTCGTCCATCGCCAGGCTGCCGGTGTTGGCGAGGGTGGCGAGCAACTGCGCGTATTCGGCGGGAGAGTGCGGAATGCCGTCGCCGGAAGCGTAGATGCGTGGTTCGGCTTCGGCGGCCGCCAGCGGATAAGCCGCCGCCAGGGGAGCGGCGAGAAAGCTCCTGCGTTGCATGATGAGAGCAATCATATCAGCCGCGGGTCTCCACGAACGCGGCGGCGTGCAACCGCGGCAGCGCCCATTATGCGAGGAGATTTCGTAAGACGGCGTCCCAGGGCTTGCGGTAAGGGCGTTCGAGCATGGCGGCGGCCTCGCGGGTGGGTGGGGTGAAAAGAGCTTGCTACAGATCTTCGGGGCGCAGACCAGGCGGTGGCGCCGATTGCGGCCACGGTGCTACGGTGACTTTGTGAGCGCAGACAAGCAGATATTTTTTCGGGACCGGCTGGAAGTGCGGATTTTCGGCGACAAGGGCGCGGCGGGCGCGGCGGGCGCGGAGATCGCGGCGGGGATTATGCGGGCCGAGACGGAGCGCGCGGGGCGGGCGGCGGTGGTGTTCGCGTCCGCCGTGTCGCAAGACCCGTTTCTCGCGGCATTGCGGGCGCAGGAAATCGATTGGGCGCGCGTCACCGCCTTCCACATGGACGAGTATGCGGGGATGGGCGGCGACCATCCAGCGTCTTTCCGGCGCTTCTTGCGGGAGCGGTTGTTCGACCACGTACCGGTGACGGCGTTTCACCAACTGGATGGCGAGGCGGCGGACGCGGCGGCGGAATGCGCACGCTACAGCGCGCTGCTGAAGCAGGCCGGGCCGTGCCTGGTGATTATGGGGATCGGCGAGAACGGGCACCTGGCGTTCATCGATCCGCCGGTGTGCGATTTCAGAGATCCGCGCGATGTGCGGGCGGTGGAACTCGACGAGGTCTGCCGCATGCAGCAGGTGCACGATGGAGCGTTCGCGCGCCTGGAGGACGTGCCGCGGCGCGCGCTCTCGCTGACGGTGCCGTTCTTCCTGCGGGTGCCGCACGCGCTGGTGTTCGTCAACGGGGATCACAAGAGCGCGGCGGTACGCGCGGCGCTGGAAGGGCCGGTGGTGGAAGCGTGTCCGGCGTCGGCGCTGCGGCGGCATCCGTCGGCAGTTTTGTTTCTGGATCCGGCGGCGGCTTCGTTGCTGTGAGGGACGGCGGGAAGGAAGAATGCCCCCAGGAATGGGGTCCGCCCAGGGGGCACCCGGCCTTGAAAGGCTACGCTACTTGATGGAGAGGAAGCCGCTGACGTTTTCCCACAGTAGTTGCGGGAAGCTCTTGTCGAGGTAGGAGCGGATGGAAACGTAGCACTCGTCGCACTGGTTGGTGGCGGTGAACTCTTCGATCATGCGGTGGCGCCCTGCCAGGGTGTAGCGCTGGAACTGCATGGAACAGGGCTGTAGCGCGCCATCGGCGGTGACTACCAGGAAGCGGAGTCCGGCCTTGCAGCCGGGGGTGCCGTTGTTGGCGAAGTACTGGCGGGTGGCCTGGAGCGTGCTGGGCGAGTTGACGATCCAGTTGGTGGAATCGCGGCGCTGTTCCACGCGGTCCAGCCGCGCGCCGAGTTCGGCGACCTGCTCGGGCGAGCCGGGGAAGTAATCGCGGCAGCCGGTGCGGCGCGCCGAGTAGGCGCTATAGCAGAGATTCACGCCCCACTCGCGGGCCTTGTCCGCGATGGTCTCGATCTCTCCCAGATTCTCGGTGGTGATGCAACTGTTGAGCACGATATCGTCGTGCCCCAGTTTGGCCAGGCGCGGGATGAGATCTTCCAGGTGGCGGTACAGGCCGGGGTAGGCGCGGAAATCGTCGTGGCGCTCGTCGGGGAAGTCCAGGCTGACGGAGAACTGGTCGATGCCGGCGGCGCGCAGGGCGAGGTACTTCTCGGCGGTCATGAGGGACCAGTTGGAAACCAGGATGGTGTACGGCACGGTGGCGCCGTTCTTGATGCCGCGCACGATCTCCACCACGTCGTCGCGCAGCAGGGGCTCGCCGCCCGAAACCTGCACCACGCAGGGGCGGAGAGCCTCCATGTAGCGGCGGTAATCGGCGGGTTTGAGATTGCGCGATTCGTCGCGCGGGCCACCGTGATCGCAGTGTTTGCACCAGCAGGTACACGCGTCGGTGACCTCAAAAGACACGACGATGGGGCGGTTGGCGAGCCAGTTCGACGAGCCTCGCCCGATGATCCGGAGGGATTCCTTCAGCGGTACCTTACGCAAGTAGCGATTTTAACATGCGGCGCGCTATGCTCGAAGCGGTGACCAGCGACCGGGAGTTGATTCAAATCGTGGACGCGGCGATGGCCGAAGCGGCGCGCCTGAGCGGCGCGTGGGTGGTGTGTGAGCCGGGCTGCGCGGAGTGCTGCATCGGGCCGTTTCCGATCACGCAACTGGATGCCTGGCGGTTGCGCCAGGGGATGGCGCAACTGGAGCGGCGCGACCCGGAACGGGCGGCCAGGGTGCGGCTCCGGGCGCGCGAGTCCGTGGCGCGGATGGCGGACTTCCCCGGCGATTTGACCACCGGTATCCTGGACGAAGACGAGGAGGCCGAGGAACGCTTCGCGGCCCTGCCCGATGAAGGATATTGTCCGGCGCTGGACCCCGCGACGCTGACCTGCGACCTGTACGAAGCGCGGCCGATTACGTGCCGGATCTTCGGCCCCGCGGTGCGCAACGGCGGGGATGTGCTGGGCGTCTGCGAACTGAACTACCGGGGCGCCACGGACGAACAGATCGCGGCGTGCCAGGTGCAGGTGGATCCCAACGGCCTGGAGGATGCGCTGCTGGAGGGGCAGCCAGGGCAGACGGTGGTGACGTTTGCGTTGGCGGGGTAGTGTTGGAAGGCGGACCCAGAGGGTACCCCGCCTGCCCCACCTTACCCCCGTCCGATGAACGGCATGTTGGTGGCCATCACGGTGAGGAATTGCACGTTGGCGTCCAAGGGGAGATTCGCCATGTAAAGCACCGCGTCGGCTACGTGCCGGACGTCGATGCGCGGCTCCACTGCGACGCTGCCGTTGGCCTGCGGGACACCGGCCGTCATGCGCTCGGTCATTTCCGTGGCGGCGTTGCCGATGTCGATCTGTCCGCAGGCGATGTGGTGCCGCCGGCAATCGAGGGAGATGCTCTTGGTGAGTCCGGTGATGGCGTGCTTGGTGGCCGTGTAGGGTGCGGAGTGCGGCCGCGGCGCGTGAGCGGAGATGGAGCCGTTGTTGATGATGCGCCCGCCGCCCGGAACCTGTACCTTCATCATCCGGATGGCCTCCTGCGCGCACAGGAATGCGCCGGTGAGGTTGACGGCCACAACGTGCATCCACTGCTCGTAGGTGAGGTCCTCCAGTGGAATGGCCGGCGCGCCCGTGCCCGCGTTGTTGAAGAGAACATCCAGGCGTCCGAACGTTTCCCGGGTCTTGGCGAACAGCGCCTTGACGGATTTCGGGTCGGTGACGTCGGTAGCGACGGCGAGCGTCCTGCCGCCCGACGGAGCGGCAGAGGCGGCGGTGCGTTCGAGCGATTCGGCGCGCCGCCCGGCAAGCACTACCGAGTACCCCGCGGATTGCAGCGTCAGGGAAACGGCGCGGCCAATGCCACTGCCGCCGCCGGTCACCAGCGCGATTTTGCCATTGTCAGACATATTCCTACCTTAGTACAGCGGTCTCGCAGTCTGAGGAATCGCTTGCGACGCGGCGTAGCCGGAGCGATTGCTGTTCTGGCCGCCTAGGATTTGGACAATTGGTGGCAGAGGTCCGACATGCCGACTTATCCGTTCAAGAGGCCTCGCCAGTTTCCGGTATTCCCGTTTACTGCCAATTCACCTGCACCGACAAACAGGAGCAGAATTTGTGCGATGCTTATCGGTTCTTCCGCTGGTAGAGCCAGGATGGCCGCCAGAAGGACAGGGTAATCGCCGCTCCGGTCACGGCGCCGAGCACGAAGACCACGAATATCGTTGCAATAGTCATGTCGCCGACTTCAGCTTAACTCGTTTTGGCACTCTCGTTAGGTGCTCGTCAGCCCTCGGCAGCGCAGGCGTTCCCATCCGAGAAAGGCCGCCTCCGTAAGCACTGCTTCGCACGTCAGCAGTGGCGGGCGAAAGAGCTCCCATTGTTCGCAAGTCCACGAATGGTGCGTTAACCCGGAGGCGAGGGAGCTTACAAGCGGGCCGGTGTCGAGCAGCCCCGGACCTTTCTTCACCGACCAAAGCCTTCCATGTATTTCGGATTGTCGGCCAGGTCTTTGGGCAGGCCCCTCACCGTACCGGCAAGGTCGCGCGCCAAGTCGTAACAGGAGACTTCGCCAGTCGAGGGTTGCTCGTGCAGACCCTTTTCGAGACTCTCCCTCACCAGCGACGACTTCGTCACCCGCCTCGCCTTGGCCTCTCGAGCGAGCTGATGGAGGAGCTCATCAGGCAACTTCACTGAGATCGTGCGCATGACCACAGAGTAATACGCGCCGTTCTGCCGCGCAATACCGTAATACGCCGGCATCGGGGTGCCCTGGGTTGAGCGCTTTCCCGGTACCTTAGTTGAATATCACCAATTCGTAATCCAACAACTCGGGGAGGATGATTTCCGAGTAGCCGCCGTGGGTGCGGATCTTGAGGTCCATGGGGTGGCGCAGGGCGCGCGCGCTGTGGAAGGCGCCGCGCAGCTCGACGCGGATTTCGCGCATGGGTATGGGCGCGAAGTACGCCGTCTGCGAGTGGCCGGAGAGATTGATCAAGTGGAGTTGGGTGCGTCCCGCCTGCTCTATCAGCGTGACTTCCACCAGGGGGTGGGCGTTGGTCGTCAATTGGCGTTGGGGATAGAGTTGGGCGAGACAATCGCGGAACAGGCCCGCATGGGCCGGCAGGCTGTGGCGATAGTAGAGCGCGCCCAACTCCCACGGGAGCCACGTCACCGCGCCCTTTCCCATGCTCTTCGTGACGATGGCCGGGGTGGTGGTGTCCCGCATATCGACATGCACCTTCTCCGGCGGCCCGATCATGGACGGCGGCACCAGCGAGAGCGTGTCCGATCCGTCGCCTTCCAACGTGGTGAACGGGCCGTTGAGCAGGAGCAGATCCGTCGCGGCCAGGGAAGGAAACATGTCATGGCGGCGGACGCGGATGTAGCCCTTCACGTCGGGCGTGGCGGCGATGACGCGGGCGATGGGGAACTCGGGCGGGCGCGAACTGACAATCAGCAGATGGCCGCCGTGCTCGACGTACTGCTGGAGGCCGCGGGGCGCCCAATCGGTGGCGATCACCAGATCGAACGGGCGAGTGCCGAGCCAGTCCATGTTTTCGGAGACGGCGAAAGGGATATGCTCTTCGGTAAGCAGGCGGAAGACGCCGCGATACGCGTCGTCGCCGCGCGACAAGGGTCCGGCGAGCAGGAGCACGCGCGCGGCATTGCGCAGACCGGTATAGTGCTTTTCGTTGGCGGCGGCCCACTGGAAGATGGGTTTGGCGGTTTCGTAGGCCTGGCGGTCCTGGAGGTCGAGCGTTCCGTTGACTTCGAAGGTGAGGGCGCCTCCGTTGGCCAGGTTCTGCCACATGCGCAGCGCGATCTCCTGGCGCGGGACGGTCGCAAAGCGCCACCAGTAGTCCACGAACTGCATGTTGAGATCCACGGGCAGCTTGCCGGGCTGGCTGTTGAGGGCGCGATTCGCGTTGTCGCTGGCGGAGTAGGGCCACAAGGGCAGCGGCCGCCGCACGGCGGTGTTGGACTCCGACATGATGCCGTCGGTCGATTCCAGCATGTAGTTGAAGTAGCCGGCGCGCGGCCGCTTTTGGCGGATCAGCTTGCCGATGGCTTCAGAGACCTCGCGGGCGCTGGCCTGGAGGAACCGGCGGTAATCGTCGTCGGCGCGTTCCGGGATTTCGCGGGCGTAAAGGGCGCGATAGCGGGCGCGGCAGGCATCGCAGTGGCACAGGCCGACGTAAGCGCCGCCGTAGTCGGTGGACTGGTTGCCGAACATGTTGAAGAAGAGGCCATCGACGTCGTAGCGCTCCAAGCCCTCGGCGAGGATTTTCATGGCCTGCCCGCGATAGTATCCGCCGTCGATGCAGGTGGAATAGAGGCCGTTATAGACCACGGGCGTGCCATCGGCCTTACGGAAGAACCACTCGGGGTGGGCATCGTAGACGGCCTTCTGAGTCTTGCTCAAGTCGAAGCGGCCGACCACGCGGATGCCGCGGGCGTGCGCCTCTTTGAGGACATCGCCAAACATGTCGCGGCCCGGCGGCAGGTAGGGGCTGGGATAATGGAACTCGACGGTCGTAGGATAGTAAGCGCTGATGCCGCCCATCCCCATGAGGACGACGTTGGCGCGCATTTCGGCGAGTTGGGTGACGAGGCGGCGGGTGTCCATGGCAGCGTCCACTTCGCGCAGATTGGTCTGCACCCAGCGGACGGGCCCGGTGGTCCACCAGCCCGGCTGCGCGGGCAGGAGGTTGGCGGCAAACAGCAGAAGGGCCAGACGAGTCTTCATTTTCCACACCTCCCCGCGATCCGCGGATGGTTACTTCCCACGGTAGCTCAAACAGCTCAAACGTAGAATCGACTCTTGTACGAATGTTTGTAGGTTTGCCTGGACGAATAAAGGACGGCAAGAAATATTTCTTCACTTGCACGTACACGGCGCTGCGCATGCGGGTGGACGTGTGACGCGGTATGCATCGTGCAATTCCGCCGGGCCGTCCAGGCTTATGCCGATGCCGAAATTCTCTGCCGCGATGAACCGTGCCCATTCCTCATCCAGCAGCCGAGCCACAAACAAGCCATGCGAGGTTACGATCTGCTCCGCCGGAGCGGGATCCAGCCCGATATTGTCTGCGTCGTCCACAGTCTGAACGTCCAATATCCGCTCACGGTCCACCGGTTCTTCCGCGACATCGGCTGCAGGTGCCTGGGCTTTCTTCCGGTTGTGGAGCAGGCGCCGGGAACAGCGGCGGGCGTCACCCCGCACACGCCTTCCGCGGCGGAATACGGTGAATTTCTCTGCAAGATCTTCGACGAGTGGTTACGCCGGGACGTCGGCCGGATCGCGGTCCAGATCATCGAAGAGGCCGCCCAGGCCGCCATGGGCCTGGAGCACTCGTTGTGCGTCTTCCGCCCGATGTGCGGGCAAATCCCGGTAATCGAGCATAACGGCGACTACTTTCCCTGCGACCACTACGTGGACCGGGGACACCGGTTGGGCAATATCTTGGAGACGCCCATAGGGGATCTGCTCGATAGCGAGGCGCAGCGAGCTTTCGGCGATTCCAAACGCGACGCGCTTCCCCGCTGCTGCCGCGATTGTGAAGTCCTGGCCATGTGCAACGGCGGATGCCCAGAGTACCGTAGACGACCAGTGATGCCGGTGAAGAGCTCGCAGGAAGCGGGCGAACGAGCGAGGGTCCGGGCGCTGTCGGAAAGTTGCGATGCCACGACGCCGCGCGCAGGCGGCGGCCACGAGAATGGGCATCGCCGCGCCGGCGAACTCAAGCGTGCCGAAATGGCAGCCGGCGAAGGCACCCGAGGTGTTATGACCGGCGCCGCGTCAATCCACCAGATTTCCCCGGAGGGCTGGCGCAATGGCTTCCGATTTGGAGTGGACCCCCAGCTTTCCGTAGATGTTCCGCACGTGGAAACCGACCGTGTGGACGCTGATTCCCAGCTCGTCTGCCGCGTCCTTGGAGCGGCAGCCTTCCACTAGCAGTTTCAAAAGGCGGAGCTCCCTGTGGGTCAGGTCGCACCCCGTCTTACCGGGAAGCTGGCAGGCGCCCCGGTGTGCTACTCCCGCAGCCCGAACACAAACATCCCGGGTCCCGCAGCCACCGCGATATACTGCTTCCCGTCCACCGCGTAACTCACCGGACCGGCCGCGATGTAACCTCCCGAATCGCTTCGTGTACCACTTCGAGTAGTCCATCATGGCTTCGAGCAATTCGGAGTTCAACTACCGGGGTTAACGGAGACGTGCCTGAACGGGCGTGAGTCGTTCCAGCAGGACCATGGGACCGCCGCATCGTGGGCAGAGCCACAGTGGAACCGGAGCCCCGGATATCGATTCTGATTCACCGGAAGGCGGTGCGCTCAAAGCGGCGGCGAGTAGTTGGAAGCACAGCGGCAGCGGGGCGGCGCGGCGCCGGTGAGCAAAGAAGCCGAAGTGGCGGATGCGCACAAATCCCCGAGGCAGTACGTGCAGAAGCGCTGTCACGGACTTCAATCCCTCGGGCGCTTCGGGCGGGCACACGGTTAAATGCGTCCGCATTGCGCTCGCCGTGAGTTTGGCGCGGCAGCCCCAGTCGCAGGGCATTCGCGGCCCCGGCGGACGTCCACGCTTGATTTTCGAGTTGCCAGGTTTGGAGAGTTTGGGGAGCGCGGAACCGTACCGAACCAGCAACTCGCGGAGCGTGGGCACGCGTGCTCCCACTTCCTTACACGAACCCAACTCCGATGGTCTCGATGTTGCCGCGCCCGCCCGTGATCTGCAGGGTCACCGCGAACTGCCGGCTGCTCCGCTCGCTGCGCGCCAGCAGCAGGTTGGCAGAAGAGAAAATCCTAACAAACACCCATGAACCGCGAGAGCTTGGGCTCGTCACCCTACCTGATCGTGTCCTTTCGGGGGTTCATAGCGATACAATTCCTGGGTGAACGAGGTTTCAAGGCCGCGAAGAGCGTGCCTTAAATATCAGGTTTAGGCACACCTCTCCCCTCACCCCCCAGTTCGTTGGCGTCAAGCACGAGCACCGTCCTGCTGCTCCCAGCAGGACTCGAGGCTTGGGCGAACGCGCGTCTCACCGCCCCCCGGGTGCCTGCAGGTTCTTGCTCATCCATTGTATGATCCAATCCTGCGTGGCGTCGGGAAGGCGGTTATAGTCCCACGGCTCATGCAGCGCCAACTTGTCGGGAGCACCGTATAACGCGTATACCTTCCTTGCCTGCTCGACGGCTGCGTGAACGTCGGCCGGGGTCGCGTCGCGATCGAA
>JBEKDV010000295.1:0-10048 GCA_050014175.1 Candidatus Solibacter sp.
CATCTTGGGCGTAAGGATGCAGGCGGCGCAGTCCAGGGTGGGGAAAGTCTTGTCGAACTGCGCCATGTGGCCGCCGATGGTCGGCTCGCGCTCCACCAGGTAGACATGTTTGCCCGCATTTGCCAGGGTGAGCGCGGCGTGGATCCCGGCGATGCCGCCTCCCACTACCAGCACGTCCGGGTGGATGGGGGTCCGGCTTCTCTCCAGGGCCTCGTGGCAAGCCACACGTCTTACTGCGGCCCGCAGCAGATCCCTCGCTTTGCTCGTGGCTTCCTTCCTGTTCTCATGCACCCAGGAAACGTGCTCCCGGATATTCACCATCTGGAGATAGAAGGGATTCAGGCCGGCCGCCGCCACCGCTTTGCGGAAGGTTGCCTCGTGCAAATGGGGCGAGCAGGCGGCGACCACGATGCGATTCAGCCGGTGATCCCGGATGTCCTGGCGAATCAGGTCCTGCCCGGGGCCGGCGCATAGATACTTGTATTCCCGCCACACCACCACGTGGGGCAGCGTGGCCGCCGAGGCAGCTAGCCGCTTCACATCCACCGTGGCGGCGATGTTGGCGCCGCAGTGGCAGATGTAAACGCCGATGCGAATTGCCCCGTTCGCCTCAGACATAGCTCTCCACTTCGTCGGGGTGTTTGGGAAACCACTCGTCGATCGTCCGCCGCCCCGAGATGGCGCGATGCAATCCCAGGGAGCGCAGGTCGCCTCCCAACGCCCAGCCCAGGATCTGCGTAAAAAAGAGGATCGGCAAATCGAACGCCTCGCCGGTTTCCGCACGGATCTCGGCCTGGTACGCATCCAGGTTGTACTGGCATAGCGGGCAAACCGTGGCGATCGCCTTCGCTCCCTTGCGGACCGCCTCTTTGAGAAGGATGTAATTCAGGCGCACGCCCACGGGGTGAATGGTGCCCGTCAGGGCGCCGCCGCAGCATTTCGTCTTCAGGGCGAATTCCACGGTCGGCACGCCGGCGGCCTGCAGCAGTTGATCCATCCGCGTCGGGTTGTGAACATCGTCGGCCTCGCCATACGGCCGAACCAGTTGGCAGCCGTAGTAGCACGCGACGCGCCCGCCGCGCCAATGGCGCACCACTTTCGAGCCGATCCGCTCCGGCTCGACATCCGTGAACAGGACCTCCAGCGGGTGGCGAATCTTCACCGAGTTCAGCGCCGGCAGACCAGCTGCCGCCAGCGAATCCCGCACGCGCTCCCCCACTTCCGGGTACCGTTGCACGTAGTCCTGTACCTTGCGCAGGCACAGATAGCAGGCGCTGCACGGAGTGACCAGCTCGCGAAATCCGCTCTGGTGCGCAATCGCCAGGTTTCTCGCCGAAAGCAGGAACGCCAGGTTCTCGTCGATGCACATGTAGGACGTGGCGCCGCAGCAATTCCAGTCGGGCAGCTCTTCCAGCGAGAGGCCCAATTGGTGGAACAAGGTCAGCAGGCTCTCCTCGTAGGCGATGCCCGTGCCTCGCATCGAACAACCCGGATAGTACCCGTAGGCGGCGGAAGTCATCTGTGCCCCCTATTGCCAAGTTCCACCCGCAATTCCTCCACCCGTTCGATGTGTTCCTTACGCAAAGAGAGCCTGCCGGTTCGAAACAGCCGCCACCCTGTCCGGATCATGGTGAGAAGCTGCAGAGGATTGGAGTGGAGCGCCATCCGCAGCACCAGCCAGAACTCGGAGCTGCGGCCGCGGTCGCTCACGATGCCGTAAAACTCCTGCGCCAGCACCGGAACCGGGAACCGCCGCGGATAGAGTTTGTGCTGCAGGGCCTCTCGCTTGAGGCTGTACATGACGTCCGTGATGCGGATCTGCCGCGGGCAGTGGACGGCGCAGGCGTAGCAGGACGCACACAGCCAGATGGTCTGGCTGCGCAGCGCATCCTCGCGGAATCCCGCGCGCACCAGCGCGATGATACGGCGCGGGCCGAAGTCCATATAGATCGAGAGCGGACACGTCCCCGAGCAGGTGCCGCACTGCAGGCACGAGAAGAGCCCTTCGCATCCCGGCCGCTCGGACACGCGCTGCGCCCATTCGAGATCCGCCTCCCGCTGGAACTTCATCTTGCGGCGCATCTCCGGCCTGCGCCACCAGAGGGCTGTTAGCCGGTTCATAGAACACCTCGAAGCGATCGCTCCCTCAGAACGTGAGAAAAAATGTAGTTCGCAGGCGGACCCAGTGGGTACCCCGCCTGCGCCACCACCTGCAAGTCGTTTGCCTGCAAAGGTGGGGCAGGCGGTTTCGCCTGCCAACTCCGATTGCTGGCGATTACTTCTCGGCTTCTCACGGTCGCGGCTCTGATCGGAGCCGCGCGCGTAAGCAAGCGGTGTCCCGCCACGTTAGTGAACCTCTCAAACGGCATACTAAGCGTAAGCCATCAATCCGTCGATTTCCTCGAAAATTTCCTCGTCCTCGAACAGATTCTGGCGTATAGACCCGGACGGGCATGCCGCCACACAGGTGCCACAGCCTTTGCAGAGCACTTCGTTGATGTACGCCCTCTTCTCTTCCATGAAAGAAATTGCCTGGTATGGGCAGAGTGGAAGGCAGGTCTTGCAGCCGGAGCAGGCATCTTCCACCACGTGCGCGGTGTTGGGCTCCAGTTCCACCGCTCCGGCATCGATCAACGCCAGCACCTGTGCCGCCGCTGCCCCCGATTGGGCGACCGTATCCGGAATGTCCTTCGGACCCTGGCAGCAACCGGCCACAAAGATTCCGTCCGCGAAGGTGCTGACCGGCGCCAGCTTCGGGTGCCGCTCCAGAAAGAAGCCGTCGCCTGAGCACCCGATGTTGAAGAGCCGGCGAACGTCGTTGGCATCGGCCCGCGGCTCCAGCCCCGCCGACAGCACGACCATATCCACCGGGATCTTGCGGATCATGCCGAGCAGGGTGTCCTCCGCCTGCACGATCAGGCGGCCATCGCCGTTTCCGGCAGGATAAATATCGGCCGCCTTCCCGCGGATGAAGACCACACCCTCCTCGGCCACGCGATTATAGAACTCCTCGAAGGCCTTTCCAGGGGCGCGGATGTCGATGTAGAAATTGTAGACCTCGGCCCCCGTCTTCTCTTTGATCAGGTGCGCCAGTTTCAGCGAGTACATGCAGCAGACGCGCGAGCAGTACCGGTTGGTGTGATAGTCGCGGCTGCCCACGCAATGTACGATGCCGACCGCGGCCGGCTTCCGGCCGTCGCGCAGCACCACCTCGCCACCCGTCGGGCCCGACGCATTCACCATCCGCTCGATCTCTAGCGCCGTGAAGACATTCGGATACAGCCCGTGACCGTAGTACGGAATCCGTGCCACGTCGAACACCTCAAATCCGGTGGCCAGGATGATGGTCCCGACCTTTATCGTGTGCGTCTCCGCCTGCTGTTTGAAGTCGATCGCCATCCGGTCGGCGCACACCTCGACGCAGGTCTTCTTGCACTTTCCGCTCTTGAATTCGATGCAAGTCTCCGGGTCGATCACCACCACCTGCGGCACTGCCTGCGGGAACGGGATGTAGATCGGCTTGCGCTTGCTTAACCCGAGGTTGAACGCGTCCGGGACCTTTCCCTGCTTGAACACGCACGCCTGGATGCACTCCAGACACCCCACGCAGAGATTCTCGATCACGTAGCGCGGCTTCCGCCGCACCGTCACCGAGTAGTTGCCCACGTAGCCATCCACTTGCCGCACTTCGGAATAACTCCACAGCGTGATGTTGCGGTGCGCCTTCACCGCGGTCATTTTGGGCGTCAGGATGCAGGCCGCGCAGTCCAGCGTAGGGAACGTCTTGTCAAACTGCGCCATGTGGCCGCCGATGGTCGCTTCCCGCTCCACCAGATAGACGTGCTTGCCGGCATTGGCCAGGGTGAGCGCGGCGTCGATGCCCGCGATTCCCCCGCCCACCACCAGCACCTCGTTGTGAATCGGCACCTGCCGGCTTTCCAGAGGCACATGCAGCCTGACGCGCCGGACCGCGGCGCGCACCAGGTCCATCGCCTTCACGGTGGCCGCTTGCCGGTCCGTGTGAACCCAGGAGTCATGCTCCCTCAGGTTCACCATGTGGAAGTAGTAGCGATTCAGACCCGCGTCCGCCACCGCCTGCCGGAAGGTCTTCTCATGCAGGTGCGGCGAGCAGGCCGCCACCACGATGCGATCCAGCCCGTGCTCGCGGATGTCCTGCCGGATGAGTTCCTGGCCCGGATCGGAGCACATGTACCTGTACTCCCTGGCGATCGCCACCCCGGGCAGGCCCGCCGCATAGGCCGCCAGCGCATCCACATCCACCGTAGCCGCGATATTGGTGCCACAGTGACAAATGTAGACGCCGATACGGACACCGTTGTCAGTTACCCCATGGCTTGCTCCACCAGCTCGCATAGTTCTTTCACTTCCAGCTTGTCTTCGAGTCCAGTTGTCTTGATCGCATCCTGGAACATCACCAGGTCTTTCGGACATACAACCACCAGCGTGTGCACGCCCCCGAGCGCCGCCGCCTCGCGCACGCGCGTCACCGCCGGGCGTTCCTTGAACACCGGCGGATCTTCCATCCAGATGCGGCCGCCCCCCGCGCCGCAGCAATAAGCATAGGTACGGCTCTGCGGCATCTCGACCAGCTTCAGCCCGAGCGCCTCCATGACGTGGCGGGGAGCTTCAAAAACTCCGTTGTAGCGCCCCAGGTAGCACGGATCGTGGTAGGTGACCTTCAGGTTCAGCTTGTGGCGCAACGGCAGTTCCCCGTTGACGATCAGCCGGTAGAGAAGCTGCGTGTGGTGCAGCACCGACGACGACCCGTTTTCACCCGGGTACTCGTGTTTCAATGCCTGGAAGCTGTGCGGATCGCTGGTCACGATCTCCTCGAAGTGTGCGCGGGCGAAGGCGGCGCAATTCTTGTCCCGCAGGGTCTCGAACAGGCCCTCTTCCCCCGCCAGCCGTGCATCGTTGCCGGAGTTTTGTTCCGCTTCGTAGAGGATTCCGAAATCCACGCCGGCTTTGTGCAGCACGCGCGCGGTGGCGCATGTGGCTGGCGCCACGCGTGCGTCGAACGAGCAGTAGTCGCCCACGAACCACAGATAGTGGACCGGCTGCTTGCGGGCATCTTTGATGGGAAAATCCACTTGCTGGGTCCACTTCGGACGCGCCCTCGGGGCAGCGCCGAAGGAGTTTCCGTAGCGGGTCAGGTTTTTCAGTGCTTCCTGCAGGGACTTGTCCATATCACCCTCCCCCACAAGGTGCCGGCGCATTTCGATCAGCACAGGGACGTGCTCGTTCATCACCGGGCACCGTTGCATGCATGCGAGGCAACTGGTGCAAGCCCATATCTCCTCGCGTTTCACCACGCCGCTGGCGAACAGGTCGCCATTGTGACCGTCCGCCGCGCCGCGTACCAGTTCCTTCATGTGCTGCATCAGCGTCTTGGGCGAAAGCGCGAAACCGCTCTGCAAAGCCGGGCACGCCCGGTCGCAGCGGCCACACTCCGCGCAGGCCAACCCGCTGAATAATTGCCGCCAGGTGAATTCTTCGCGGCGCGCAGCTCCGGACGAGGCTTCCGGCACCCGGCCCGGCTCCAGCGAAGCGAAGAAAACACCGAAGGGCGAGGCCAACAGGTGCAGATGCTTGGAGTAGGGCAAGTAAGCCAGAAATCCCAGCACCGTGACCATGTGGACCCACCACAGGGCATGCGAGAGCGCCGGATTTGTTGCCCGGAACCACTGTCCCGCCAGCGAGGAGACGAGCACCACCGCGATCAGCCCCAGAATGATGGAGGCGTCGCGCGATTTCTCCAGGCTGGGTGGGGGAAAAAAGTAGCGGCGCACCGCGGCCACCGCCAGCGCGGCCAGGCCGGCCACGCCAAACCCCACTAGAAGGTAGCGCATCCACCAGACTTCGTCGGCATATGGGATGGGCAGGAACGGCAACAATCCGCGAACCAGGTTCCAGAAGAAGCCGGCGGCATAAAAAACGAAGGCCCAGAAGATCACCAGGTGGGCCGCGCCGGCTACCGGCTCCTCCAGCAGCCGCCTCTGGCCGAGAACGTGGACGAAGACCAATCTCACCCGTTGTCCGATGTGGTCCCAGCGCTTTTCCGGGCGCGCGCCGCGCAACGTCTCCACATAGCGGTACACCCTGCGGCCGAACAACCCGAATGCGGCCAGCGTCAGAATCCAGAGGTAAACCGCCTCAGGCATGGTGGCTCACAGTCCTCTTCGCCTCGATACTGGCCGTCAGCAACGGCAGCGCCTCTACCACATCCGCCACAATCCCGTAGTGCGCGACGTTGAATATCGGCGCCCGCGCATCGCTGTTGATGGCCACGATCAAGCCCGAGTCCTTCATGCCTTCGATGTGCTCTGGCGCGCCGCTGATCCCCAGCGCCACGTAGAGCTTCGGCTTCACCGTAAGGCCGCTCTTGCCCACCTGGCGCGCCAGCGGCAGCCATCCCTGGTCGATCACCGGCCGCGAACCCGCCACCGCGCCACCCAACGCCTTCGCCAGATCCTCCGCCAAGGCGATGTTGTCCTTGCTCTGTATGCCGCGCCCCACCGCCACCAGCACGTCTTGCTTGGTCAGATCCACATCGCCCGTTTCGGGGTCGATGTACCGTTTCAGCCGCACCGCGCAATCTTGCAGCGTGACGGTGGTCTGCTCGATCGACGGCGATCGGTCGGCGCGGCCTTTGTCCGCCGGCCGTGTGCCCGGCCACAGGCAGAGGATCGCCGGCTCGCCGCCGACCTCCACGGTAGCTTCGATTTTTCCACCGTACATCACGCACAACGCCCGAAGCCGTCCGCCCGCAACCTTCACGTCTTTGCAGAAGTTGACGGCCGCAACCCCCAGGTCCACCGCCAACAGCGTGCTCACGCCGAGACTGACGTTGGTGAGCGGGACCAGCAGCGCCCGCGGCCTCCGCTCCGCCACCACCTGTGCGAGGGCCGCGGCCCAGGGCTGCGGTACCGGCTCGGCCAGCAGCGGATGGTCCACGTACAGGACCGAGTCCGCGGCGCCCAGCGTCAACGCCAGGTCTCTCGCGTTCCATCCGGTCAATATCGCGGTGAGCGGCACACCCAATTCATCGGCAACTTCCCTGCCGAGCGCCAGGGCTTCGTAGGTAGTCTCGGAGATGCGTCCTCTCCATTGCTCGGCCAATACGCAAATGCTTCCTTTCATGGTGTTCGCCTCCTCAGAACACGCCATGCCCGGCCAGAATTCCGCACAGCTTCTCCGCCACCAGCTTGGGGTCGCCTTCCAGCATTTCGGCGTGCCCCGCCGGTTCGTTCCGTTTCATCTCCACCACCTCCACCAACGGCCAATCTCCGTCCGCCACTGTCGGCGCCGGCCTGCTGTCGATCTTTTGCGACTTCATGGCGGCGCGCACCTTGGCCACCGGAACATACCGGGGCGGCCTCTCCGCCGCCTGTATACCCAGCACCGCGGGCATCGCAACCTCAAATTCACCCCGCACCCCACCCGGATACTCCTTGATCGCGGTCGCCGTCTTGCCCGCAAGATTCAGGGTGAGCTGCGTGACGATTCCCAGAAAAGGCAGCCCCAGATCGTGAGCCACCAGCGGCGCGATCAGGCCGTCCAGGTCGTCGATGGCCTGAACCCCGGTCAGGATCAGGTCCGCCGGCAGCAATCCGGGCTCGCGCGCGATGGCTTGCGAGAAAACGCGCGCCGCCTCCCGCGTCGACAATCCCGCGTCAAAGCCGGTGATCTTGACTGCCCGGTCTGTACCCTTGGCCAGCGCGGTGAAAATTGCGTCGTCCACCTCCGCCGCATCCAGGGCCAGCACCGTGACCGTGCCGCCGTGGCGCTCCTTCAATAGCAGCGCCTGTTCCAACGCATGGTCATCCGATTCGTTCAGGATCATGCGCAGATATTCCAGATCCAGCGCCTTTCCGTCGGAGGCGACCTCCAGGTCTTCCACGACGTCGGGCACCATTTTCAACAAAACGAGAATGTGCACGTCTCATTCCTCCATTGACTCAGCCAGGAGTTCGGTAACGTCCCGGACGATCATCTGTTTGTCGTGTCCCACCACCTTGAGGGCGTCCTCAAAGCGCGAGACTTCGTAGGGACAGGAAACCGCCAGCACGTCCGCGCCGGTAGAAACCGCCTCTTTCACTCGCCGCTCCGAAAGCCGTTCGTAGCCCTTCGCCTTGAAGTAGGTATCCAGCCACATCCCGCCGCCGCCCCCGCCGCAACAGATCGCGTTGAGGCGGTTGTGGACCATCTCCACCACTTTCACCCCGGGAATCGCCCGCAGCAGTTGGCGCGGCGCCTCATAGAACTCGTTTTGCCGCCCCAGGCAGCACGAATCGTGATAGGTCACGGTGTAGTTGAGCTTTCGCGCCAGCAGCGGTTTCAGCCGGTCCAGGTATTTCGCCAGGAACGGCGTGGTGTGTTCCAGCGGCCAGTGAAAGCCGAGCGCGGGGTAGCGGTTCTTGAACGCGTTGTGCGCGTGCGGGCAGCTTGTCACCACCCGGCCAAAGCGGTACTTCTGGAACACGGCCATGTTGTAGTCCATCAGGGTTTCGAACAGGCCCGGTTCCCAGGTCAGGCGCCCGCACTCGCCGGCGCACTTCTCCTCATTGCCCAAAATCGCGAAGTCGATTCCCAACCGGTGGAACACCCTGGCAGTGGCGCGGCTGTTGTCCTGCCCGCGCGGATAATAAGAGGTATAGCATTCCACAAACCAGAGCGCGTCCGCCGGTCTGGGATCCTCCGACAGGATCCGTATGGGCACGCCGGCCGTCTTCACCCAGGCGGCGCGCTTGCGCGACGGTTCTCCCATGGGGTTTCCGTAGCGCAGCGTGCTCTGCAGCGCCTTCTGCAGCTCGGCCGGCAACTCCGGCAAGTGGGTGAGAGTCTGCTCCTTCATCAGCGGCAACAGAATCTCCGTGAGCCGTATGCCGCGCGGGCACTTCGCCATGCAGGCGTAACACGCGACACACGCCAGCAGGCTGTCGCTGGTGAAGACCTTTTCCAGCATTCCCGCGCGCATCATGGCGATCATGCGGCGCGGCGGGTACTCCATTACCTCGCCGTACGGGCATGTGCCCGCACAAACGCCACACTGCAGGCAGGTGAGTATCTCCTTCCCCTCGGGATACCGGGGGAGGGTTTCCAGGGTCACTTCGCAGGTGCCCATCGGTCATCTCCGGGCTGCGCCCCGGTTGGCGCAGCTAGGTTGTAGGGAGGAAGAGCGGCCCCGCAACCGGTCCTCGTCGGCCTGAATGCCGGCTCAGATCCATCGGGGCCTCCCCATTGGCGATGTCGGTTGTCGGAGTGGGTGTACCAGGGTCTTCTCGGGTACGCACAAAAAACCAGGATGGTGGCAGTCGCAACCTGCCGCCCCTGCATCCGCTGGCATCGCGGTTTGGCGTTTCTCGCTCACTAAGCGCGGCTTCCTTAATCCGCGAGTCGAGAGCCATTTTTGGCCATTTGGATATTAACACCTTAGATTCTTAAAAACAACAAGCACGAACGCACGTCGCAAATTTCAAACGGTCGTGGATTTTCACGACACGCAGACGCCAGGGGGGGCGCGTTTTTCTACTGTCTCACGGTCAGCGGATCGTCTGGAATCGCAGCAGCTCGCCGCCTCGCGGGCGGCGATTTCAGGCGATTACGCCGGCGGCTTCGGCCACTCCCAGTTTGGGCGCCACCACGCCGGCGAGTTCTCTCACCGCGAATCTGCCCCCCCGTCTGCGCCATCCGGGAGTACACTATTCGAGGAAGGACGGCGATTGTTCCGGGTGTCTCGGGCCCTGGGCCCGGACATCCAACTTCTAACCATCCGGAGCGGCAACCCACTCGGTGCCGCCAGCCCCAAGGACTTCCGGACAGGAGGGCGGATCAGGCCCGCCAAGGACAATCCACATACAGAAAGGAGGACGATCCTCGTGCCAACCTACATTACCCTGATGAAATTCACCGAACAAGGCATCAAAGACGTAAAGGGCGCTCCCAAACGCATAGAATCGGCCATGAAGGCTTGGGAATTGATGGGCGGGAAGACCCTGGCCACTTACTTCGTGATGGGCGATTACGA
>JBEKDV010000296.1:0-9997 GCA_050014175.1 Candidatus Solibacter sp.
GCAAGTTCGTCTACACTTCCACGCGCGGCGTGAACAGCATCGGCGTCTTCGCCATCAACGCCGACAAGGGAACGCTGACGCCGGTGGAGCGGACGCCCTCGGGCGGCAAGACCCCTCGCGACTTCGCCATCGATCCCACGGGCGCCTATCTCTTCGCCGCCCACCAGGATTCCGATAACGTGGTGGTCTTCCGCATCGACGCCAGAACGGGCAAGCTGACTCCTACCGGCGACGTCCTGCAGGCTTTCGCCGCCGTTTGTGTGACGTTTGTGCCGGCGCAGTAAAGTGAACCTAAGCCCCCCGCGCCAGCGTCGACACCGCCCACAGATAATACGCATTGTGCGGACTCCAGTACTCCGTGGTCCGCCAGTCGAATCCGTACTGCATATCCAGAATCGGTGCGTCCATCGCGTTGCCGGCGATGCCGTTCATGATGCCGCCCGGGATCAGCCCCACGAAACGCGAATGCGGGTACGGATTGCGCATGCCTTCCCCAGTCATCAGACAGGCGCCGAACGGGTTCGCGCCCATCACCCATTCCAATTGCCGGTATGCCAGGTCGCGATACGCGGCGCGGTCGAACGCCTGCGCGGCTTCGGCCAGCATTAGCGCATAGCACTCCAGGTGCGAGGTCATGCCGAGCCACCAGAACTGCTTGCGCGCGGGCATGAAGTAGCGGTAGGTCAGGTCTCCCGCCAGCGGCCGGTAAGTCTCCGCCGTGGGCGACCCCGGAAACACGCCGAACGGCACGATGGCGTAGGCGGAGTGCGCCGCCATCGGCGTCACGTATTCTTCCAGGTGCAGGCGCACGGCAGCGCGCCAGCGCGCGGCGCCGGCATGCTCCGGCAGCGCGCGCGCCAGTTCCAGAAGCGCCAGCGGGGGCAGGGCGGAGTGCACGGCGTCGGTATAGGGATTGCGGTCGCTATCCGAAGCCCGCCAGAAGCCACGGATCTCTTTCTGATCGCCCATGAAGTCGGCGGCCTGCAGCGCCACCAATTGGGCGCCCAGTTGGATCGCCTCGGCGGTGTATGGGGCATTGCCCAGGGCGCCCGCGGCGGCGCGCATTTCGAGCGCGGCCATCAGCCACCAGGCCAGATCGCCCGTATTGCCCTCGCGTTTGGACGCGCTCCAGCAGCGTTGCGCGGCCGCCAGGCACTGCTTCGCATAAGCCGCGTCGCTCGCCTGGAACGCCTGCGCCGCCATCGCCTGCACCGTCACGAACAGCGCCTGGTTGCGTCCGCGTTTCGCCGGGTTGAGGTAGCGGTCGTCGTCGGTGCCGGGGTGGTTGTCGGTCCAGTGATTGTCGCTGTTGTCGCCGTTGACCCCGCCCGCCACATCGGCCCACACCAGGCCATCGGCGTCCTGCATTTTGAGGAAGTAGCCGTTGCCCCAGCGCACCTCGTCGAGCAGCGCCGCCAGTCCGCTGCCGCCCGCGTCCCACTGCGCGCCCAGATTGCGCACCACGCGCAGCAGGCCGATGGCGTTGAGCAGGGTGGCGTCCATCCATTTGCGCAGATCGCCGGCATCGTGCCAGCCGCCGGTGGTATCGACGTGTTGGCCGTTATCGCGCCGCCGCGCATCATCCAGGTGGCAAGCGGCATGCACTCCGGGGACTTCCACGCCGCAGCGCTGATAGCGGTAGTAGCCGGTCGCTTTGGGCAGCGTGCGGCGCCACACGTCGGGGCGAATGAAGAAAGGCACCGAGAGTTCGCCGGCGATCGAGATCTGGTACATGCCCACGCGCTCGATCGCGCTGAAATCGCCCACTAGACAATCGATCACGTCGCTGGTTTCGCGTTTCAGCGGGAGCGTCTGGCGCACGGCGCCGGCGCCGCCGCCGATATCGCGGATCTGAAAATCGGCGGGCCCTTCTTCGCCCGCATAGCGGAAAATCACCGTCTTGCGGGCGCCCGGCAGGAATCCCAGATGGTTGAGCGCGATGGCGGGCGCCTCCTCCGGCATCATGGCTTCGACCGGTTCTTCGCGCGCGGGTCCCGTTTGTGCGAGCAGCGCGGCCGCGGGCGTGGACAGGCCCCAGCCGAGAAAACGGCGGCGGTTCATACTGCCAGCCTACCTCCGTTGCAGGGACACCAGTAGCGTAGCCTTTCAGGCTGCCATGCCCCCATTCGTGGGGGTATTCTTCCATCGACGCCGTTCCTGCTTGGTTCCGGCTGTCCCGGGTTAACGAGCGGTTGCCGCGCAAACAATAACGTCGCCGTGTTTAACCCAACCAGCCGTCCAGATTCTCGCGCACGAATTCGTCATCGGTAAGTTCGGGATAGCTGGCGCACACCCGATCGATCTCCGCCAACTGCCCCTCCGAGAGGTCCTCGGCGGGGTCGAGGCACCAGCGCCCCGCCAGCAAGCCTTGCCGCCGCAGAATCTCGTGCAGTCCGGCGATGCACCCCGCGAAGCCGTGGCGCACGTCGAACAGCGCGCCATTGGCGTCCGTCAGCGCCGCCGAGCCCGCCAGAATCCCCGCCGTGCCTTCGCCGCCCGCATCTCGGCACGCGTGGACGGTCTCCAGCAACTCGACGGCGCGGCGCGTCCACACCGCCCACTGCCCCAACAGTCCGCTGCGGAAATACAGGCGCTGGCCCGCCACCCGAAACTCCGTCACCAGATCGGCGATGATGTTGTCGTCATTCCCCGTATAGAGCGCGATCTCCCGGGCGCGCCCGCTATCGGCCACCGCGCGCACCACGTCCAGCGTCTGATAGCGATTGAAGGGCGCCACCTTGATGGCCGCCACCGCCGGAATCTGGCAGAACTCGCGCCAGAACTCGTAACCTAGCAGGCGGCCGCCCACCGATGGCTGCAGATAGAACCCGCACAACGGAATCTCCCGCGCCACCGCACGGCAGTGCGCCAGCAGTTCGCCATCCGATGCGGCGGGCAGCGCGGCCAGGCTCACCAGGCCGAGATGGTATCCCGCCGACCGCGCGATTTCAGCCTCGCGCACCGCCTGCGCGGCCGCGCCGCAGATGCCCGCCACCTTGACGATGCGTTTCCCGCTGGCGCGCTCGAACTCCGCGATTGTCGCAGCCGCCAGTTTCAGCACCGGCGCATAAAGCCCGACCCGCGGATCGCGAATCGCAAACTGCGTCGTGTGCACGCCCACCGCGATACCGCCCGCGCCGGCGTCGCAATAGTAGCGTGTCAGCGCCACTTGCCGCCGTTCGTCGAGCTTGCGGTCGGCGGTGAGCGCCAGCGGATGCGCGGGGATCACGACACCGCGCCAGAGCGTCGCTACGAGCGCCGCGTCGAGCGGCTCAAAACTTTCCATCGGCCACCTCGAAATGGGTGGGCTTGTTTAAACTGGCGCCGCCGGAGCCCACCCAATCGGCCACCAGTTCCATCAGCCGGGCCGTGTTTACCTCTGGCGGCCCCATCAGCGCCGCTGCCGCCGAGGCATCGCTCAACAGCGCCATCGGACCCGGCTCGCCGGGAAACCGGCAGGGCTGCGCAAAACGCGCCGCGAAGAATTCCGCCGCGGCGCGCACCGAAACCGTGTCCAGGCCGGTGATATTCAGGATGCGGGGCGGCGCGCCGCAATGTCCCAGCGCGCGCAGGGCGTACGAGTTGGCATCCCGCTGCCAGATCGCATTGAACGCCGGAACGGTCAGTTCCACCGGCGCGCCCGCGTACACCTTGCGCGCGATATCCACCAGCACGCCGTAGCGCAGGTCCACCGCGTAATTGAGGCGGAAGAACAAGCAGCGTGTTCCGTGGCGATGCGCGAAGTACTCGAAGACGCGCTCCCGGCCGAGGCACGATTGCGCGTATTCGCCCACCGGCGCCGGCGGGTCCGTCTCGCGCGATCCACCGGCCGCCACTGCGCGCAGCGCATACACGTTGCCGGTGGAGAACACCACGATCCGGCTTTCGCGGAAGTGTTCCGCCACGTTCGCCGGCGCCACCGTATTCATCGCCCAGGTCAGCTCCGGATTGTCCGACGACCCGAACTTGCGTCCGGCGAGATAGAGCACATTCGGGCAGGCGGGCAACTGCGCCACCTGCGCCCGATCCAGCAGATCGCAGGCAATGCAATCGACTCCGCGTTCGGAAATCAGCCGCCGCGACACCGCCAGGATGCGCCGCGCCGGCCCCGCCGCATCCGCCGCCCGCCGGCACAGGCGCACCAGCGACGGTCCCATTTTTCCCGTGGCGCCCAGAATGAGGATGTCGCCTTCCAACTGCCGCAGGAACTCGACATCGGGCTCACTGGGACGCGAAAGTTCGTCTTCCAGCTCTGCAATCGACGTCATCGTGCGCCACCTGTGGGGAGCCATTTCGCCAACAAAATATTTCTTTTCGCAACCCCTTCAACTATTTAGCCACATTCCTGCCCGGGAAGCTTGCCCTCGCGTGCTACTGTCCCGCCCTCCGTAGAGTGGCCCTCCAGGGCTGCCATGCCCCCATTCGTGGGGGCATCCTTCTCGGGTTTCCCAGCCCGCCCCGCAAGATGATAGACTTGCCGCCGGAGGTGCGTGTGGCATCGGAAAAGCAAACCCGGCGTGAATGGTTGAGCGCCGGCGCGGCCGCGGCGGCGGTAGTCTCGGCGGCCGGCGCCCAAACAGGCGCCGTCAGCCGGCCCAACATCGTCCTGGTGATCTCGGACCAGTTCCGCTGGGATTGCATCGGCGCCATGGGCCTCAATCCCATGAACCTGACGCCCAACCTCGACCAGATGGCGGCGCGCGGCGTCCTCTTCCGGCAGGCCATCTCCAACCAGCCGGTCTGCGCCCCGGCGCGCGCCAGCATTTTCACCGGCCAGTATCCCAGCAAGCACGGCGTGTGGAGAAACGCGCTTGGCCTGGCGGAAGACGCTACCACCTTGGCCACCGTGATGAAACAGGCCGGCTACTCCACCAACTACATCGGCAAGTGGCATCTGGCGCGGCCCGAGGCCGGCACCACGGCCGAAATCCACGGCGCCGTCAAACCCGGGCATCGCGGTGGATTTGCCGATCTGTGGGAGGCGGCCAACGCCCTGGAGTGGACCTCGCACGCCTACGAGGGCGACCTCTTCGATAGCGACGGCAAGCCCATCCACTTCGCCAACCGCTATCGCGCCGATTTCATGACCGACCGCGCGCAACGCTTCCTCCGCTCGCCAGCCGCCAAATCGCCCTTTCTCCTGACGCTTTCCTATCTCGAAGTCCACCACCAGAACGATAAGGACACCTTCGATCCGCCCAAGGAGTTCGCCGGGCGATACCCCAATCCGTTCATCCCGCCCGACCTGCGCCCGCTGCCCGGCACCTGGCCCAGCCAGATTGCCGACTATTTCGCCTGTGTCGCCAAGATGGATGAGGTGGTCGGCACGCTCCGCCAGACGCTGCTGGAAACCGGCATCGACAAGAACACCATCTTCCTGTTCACCAGCGATCACGGCAATCACTTCCGCACGCGCAACAGCGAGTACAAACGCAGCCCCCATGAAAGCTCCATCCACGTCCCGCTGATTATCGAAGGCCCCGGCTTTAACCGCGGCATGGAAGTTTCCGAGCTGGTGAGCCACGTGGATTTCGCGCCCACCCTGCTTTCCGCCGCCGGCCTCCCCGTGCCTTCCACCATGCAGGGCCATAGTTTCCTGCCGCTGCTCGACCGCCGCACCGAAGGCTGGCGTAACGAAGTCTACTTTGAAATGTCGGAGTTCATCACCGGGCGCGGTCTGCGCACGCCGCAGTACACCTATGCCGCCGCCGCGCCGCGAGTGCCCGGATGGCAGGCCGTGCCGTCGGTGGACAAATACGTGGAGTACATCCTCTACGATCTGTATGCCGACCCGTACCAGCGGGTGAATCTCGCCGGCCGCGTGCCGTATCAGAAGATCGCTGCCGAGTTGCGCCAGCGCCTGTTGGCCCGCATGCGCGAAGCCAGCGGCGAGCCATCCACCATCGACCCGGCCTGGTTCCCCTATCCGTAGGGTGGAGTCCGCAGGCGTCGCCGTTTCGCCGCTAGGCCCCCGGCGCAGGGGTGGCATTCCGTCGCCCCAGGTGCGTGCCTGCCGCCTGTCGGCCAATCCGCACAGTGTGCCCCGCGCGGGGAAAGCGCGGCGCCCAATCCTAATGTCTCCAACAATCTGGCGCGCTTAAAAGAAAGGACCAAGGCGCCCGGCCGGCCGCCCGGCGCCTGTGGCCACCGGCGTGCCTTTGTCATCGCATCGCACTTGCGAATGGAGGATTGCCCGATGAGACACCCTTACAAGCCGTGGTTGCAGGGAAGCCTAGGTTTGCTGATGCTGGCCGCGCCGGCCATGGGAGCGGGAACCAGTTCGGGCAGCGTACGGGACCTGGAACGCATCGGCGCTGAGACCGAACGCGTCTCGGCCGCCGTTGGGCCGAAGGTAGTGCAGATAGTGACCCAGTCACTCAAAGTGGCCGGAAAAGGCGACGACCAACCCGCTGGCGTTCTGGTGGCCGAGCGCGGCCGCGGTTCGGGCTTCTTTGTGGCGCCCGATGGCTATCTCATCACCAACGCCCATGTGGTCGCCAACGCCACTCGCATCCGGGTTCTCGTGTCCCCATCCGGCGCCGCCGATTCCCCGCGCGAGTACTCCGCCAAAGTGGCGGGCATCGACCCCGACAACGATCTGGCGCTGCTCAAGATCGAAATCCAGGGAGCGCCCTTCTTTGACCTGACCCGCGACGCCAGCCCGCGTCAAGGCCAGATGGTGTTGGTCTACGGAAGCCCGATGGGCCTGTCGCAATCCGCCTCGCTGGGCCTGGTCAGTGCCGTGGAGCGCCAACTCAGTCCCGACGATCCCCGTGTCTACATCCAGACGGACGCCTCCATGAACCCCGGCAATTCGGGTGGACCGCTGGTCGATCTCGCCGGCAATCTGCTGGGCATCAACACTATGATCCTGTCCCAATCCGGCGGCAGCGAGGGGCTCGGGTTCGCCGTGCCGCTGGATGTCATCCGGAATTCCTACGCTGCTCTCCGCGACCGCGGCACGGTGACGAGACCGCGCCTGGGGATCCAGCCGCGCAGCCTCACCGCCGATCTTATCGCCGGCCTGGGTCTGAAGGTGCGGCAGGGTGTCCTGGTGGAAGACGTCAATCCCTACGGTCCGGGCGCTGCCGCGGGCTTGCTTCCGGGCGATGTGCTGGTGTCGCTGGGCGCCCAACCGGTGCACACCATGCGCGATCTCTATCGCGTCGAATACGCCCTCACGCCGGGGGCGCCGGTGGAAGTGGCCGTCATGCGCGGAGCCGATGAGCGGATGCTCCGCATCACCCCGGAAGCGGCGCGCAACACGCCGCCGCTTTTGTCCCCCGGAAGCGTCACCGAAAAGGACAATCTGGTGTTTCGTCTGGGCATGTACGGAGCCACCCTCACGCCGGCGTTGGCAACCACCATGGGCGGCGTCCGCGGGGGGCCCGGCGTAGTCGTGCTCGCTCTCGCCGGACTGGGGCTGGCCGGGCAGGACACGATCGAGCCCGGTGACGTGGTTCACACCGTGAACGGCACGGCCGTGGACACGGTGGAGGCGCTGCGCGGCGCCCTCGAAGCGGTCCCCGACGGCGGGCCCATCGTTCTACAGATCGAGCGGGCCGGCATGCTCGCCTATGTCATCCCCGGCGCCTTGTCCGGCGGCGAGCAGCGCCTCAAGAAGACCAGTCTGAGCACTAAAACTGTGGGGCAGCCAATCCCGGCTGCGGGGTGCCCTCTGGGCCGCTTTTAGCCGGCCTGCCTATTCCCGGGCGCGGCGCGCACGGCCGCCGTTTTCCAGCACCTCGCGCACCTTTTCGGTGAGCGCGGCCGGCGTGAACGGCTTTTGCAGAAAGGCCACTTCCTTGTGGAGAATGCCCGTGTTGACGATCGCGTTGTCCGTGTAGCCGGACATGTACAGCACCTTCATGCCGGCACGCCGCCCGCGTAGTCCCTCGGCCAGTTCCCGCCCGCTGAGCTTGGGCATGACCACGTCCGTGATCAGCAGGTGAATCCGCCCGCGATAATTGTCCGAGAGGCGTTGCGCTTCCAGTGGATCGGACGTATCCAACACTTTGTAGCCCGCCCGCACCAGGGTCTCGCGCACCAGGCGGCGCACAATTTCCTCATCTTCCACCAGTAGCACTGTCTCCGACCCCCCCACCACGGTGGGGCGGGAAGTTTCGGCCTCCACCGCCGCCGGCCGATCGATGCGCGGCAGGTAAACTTTCACCGAGGTGCCGCGGTTGGGCACGCTGTAGACGTCCAGATTCCCGCCGTTTTGCTTGACGATGGCGAACACGGTGGAAAGCCCCAACCCCGTGCCCCGGCCGGAGGCCTTGGTGGTGAAGAAGGGCTCGAACAGGCGCGCCTGGGTAACTTCATCCATACCGCCGCCGTTATCGCTCACGGCGATCTGCGCGTAGGGCCCGGGCCTCACCGCCAGGTGGCGCGCGGAGTAGGTTTCGTCGAGATCCACGTTGGCGGTTTCGATGGTGAGGGTGCCGCCTTTCGGCATGGCATCGCGCGCGTTGACCACCAGATTCATCAGCACCTGCTCGATCTGCCCGGGATCGGCGCTCACCATCCCCAGATCCGGCCGCAGCACCAGTTGCAGATCTACATCCTCGCCGATCAGACGCCGCAGCATCGTGCTCAGGCCCGTCACCAGCTTATTGAGGTCCAGCACTTTGGGCTGCAACACCTGCGGCCGGCTGAAGGCCAGCAATTGCCGGGTCAACGTGGCCGCGCGTTCGCCGGCTTTCAGGATCTGCTCCGCCGAGTAGTGGTTCGGATCGCCCGGCTCGAGAGTGTTCAGGATGAGTTGGCTGTAGCCCGAAATGATGGTCAGCAGGTTATTGAAATCGTGCGCCACCCCTCCGGCCAGCATGCCCACAGCTTCCATTTTCTGCGCCTGCCGCAACTGGTCTTCGAGCTGGCGGCGGCCGGTGACATCCATCAGCACCACCAGCTCCGCCGGATGCCCGCCGAAATCGATGTCGTGCCGGGCCATCTCCACGTCGATCACGCGGCCGCTGCGGGTGCGATGGCGCCGCGGGCCGGCGGATGGCTGGCCGCTCTCTTCGCTCACCAGGACCGCATCCAGGCTCATGCCGCGAAACTGCTCGCGGGTATGGCCATAAAGCACGGCGGCCGCCGAATTCGCTTCCAGGATCTTGCGTTCCGTGGGGTCGACCACCCACATCGGTTGAGGATGGCCCTCAAACAAAAGCTGGAATTTGCGTTCTTTGTCCTCGAGCAGTTGTTTCGCCGGCATGATTGCGGAAGCCTAGAAGGCCATAGCCCTCTTTACCTATCGACAAGCATACATGGGCGCGGCGGAGCACTCAATACCGGAGGCGGCAGACTTGTTCTAAGTCGCACATTAGTCGGTACTTTCGGTACTGATAGTATTGGAAACAGTACGCTCGGCGCGTTCCTGGTGGGATGATCGAACCGTGACCAGGATGCCGATTGCCGCGCCACGCACCGAGGGGCGCATCTTCGGCACGGATTGGTCCATCGCCAACGTAGCCCGGCTGCTGCGCGCCAATGCCGGACGGGGCGTCTGGCGCCACGCGGCGACCACCCGCGGCGGCACCGGTACCGTCAACCAGTACTATCTGCGAACGGTGTCGGCACTCCATCTCCCCAGCGGCGTATCCTTGATCTTCATGCGGGTGGAACGGGAGAACTGCTGGTATCTTTCGCTGTGCTTTGCCGGCGCCGATGCGCTTCTGCCATGGAACCCGGAAGCGGCCGAGTTGTGGCTCTGCGCGCTGTTTGGCGAGGACCGGCCGCGGGTGCGCGAAGCCGCGGCCGCCAACGGGAATGTCCGCCAGTTCACGCTGGCGATGGGGGGATGAAACTACCTGTTCTCCCTGAAAAAGAAAACACATCGGCCACGGATGAACACGGATAAAACGGTGTTGCGCTATCCGCGTTCATCGGCGTTCATCGGGTGCGCCAGGCCAAGCCTGGCTGATCTTGTGAGATGAAAGGAACTCACCATGTAAATTGCCCATTCGACATGTAGCCAATCGGGCGTGAAGCGGGG
>JBEKDV010000297.1:0-9939 GCA_050014175.1 Candidatus Solibacter sp.
ATCTTGCTCATCACAAATATTCTATTGCCTCGCCGCTCCGCCGGATACATTTCCCCTCGATTTTGTTTTGTACCAACACCAACCAGGGGCTCTGGATCCGGAATTTTGCAAGTCCCTAGCTTTCGCCTGCCAACCCGGGGGCTCGATTGGGAGTTGGCAGGCGGAAGCGCCTGCCCCACCTTGCCTGCCCCACCATTTTTCATGGGATTTCGCGGGCCGAACGCCCATCCCAACAGGCCGGGAGGCCTCCCACTCACTTCGAGATGGGATGGGACGCACTCCATTGGGCATAGCGATCGAGCGCTTCCTGGGGACTCGCGTTGTACCAACTGTAGCCGTTGCGCCGCTCCGCGGAGAGCTCGTTGACGTCGTCGTGGATGGTCTTGTCGCGGTCGCCGAAGACCGGACGATCGGTGCCGATTTCGCTGAATCGAGCCCAAATCGGCCCGGCGTTCGGGACCGATATCAGGCGCCGTCCGTCGGCGCCGCGCTCGTATGCCTTGCCGTAGATGGCGGTTTTGCGAAACCATGCCGCCGCCGCATGGACGGCGTCCACCACCGCCGGAGTGGGCTGCGGCAGGCGCATGAGAAACAGGATGAGTTCGGCGCTCTCGCTGCCACACTGCGCGGCGGGCTCGTAGTTGCGGCCCGCCACCGGCTGCAGATTCAATGCGTCGTGCTGCTGCGCCCAAACGGTGCGCCGGCCTGAAGGACCGATCTGGGTAGCCAGGATGCACTCGATGCCTTTGGCCACGGCGGCCCTGGCTCGCGCGCGCACGCTTTCGGACACGAAGGCGAACCCATCCTTCGCTTCCACGACCTCTTGCAGCACTTCCAGGGTCTCGGTAACGGCGCCATCGTTAAACGTGATGGCATCGTGGTAGCCGCCCTCCAGCGGGAAGACCTGCGGCCAGCCGCCATTGGGAAACTGCGCCGCAAACAGATACTCCAGACCGCGCATAACCGATGCGCGGTAAGCCTCGCCATCGTTGGCCGCCGCCGCGGCCACCCTGGCGAGGAAGCGCAATTCGGTGGTGGTGGCATCGTTGTCGAGCGTCCCGACGTAGTTCCATTTGGGGTCGTGAGGCGTATCGAAATCGCCCGGCGTCAGATGGGTGGAGAGATTGTTGGCGGCGAAGCTCTCGCCCCGCCGGCGCGCGTGATCGGTGAAGTTGAGGTTCTTGCTCCAGCCACCGGCGGGAGTCTGGAAGGAGACAATGATGTCGGCGACACGCCGCGCCTCGACGCCGCCGTACCATTCCGGCGGCTTGTTCAGGGGCATGCTGCGGGCCGCGGAGCCATTGGGCGGTATCGTTTCCGAGGCCAAACCCGCGGCCTTCAGCTCGGCCGCGAGGAAAGCGCGGTCCGCCTGCATCTGCCGCGCGGAGCGGGCCAGATAGTCCCGCCAGGCGGCCTGTTGGGCGGGCGGCAGCGCGGCGATGCGTTCCAGGGTGATGGACTGTGCCGCCACACTACCTCCAATCACGGCGGCGGAGGCACACGCGGCCGATAGGGTGAGCGCCAGCAGCGCTCCGGACTGACTGATGCGCATGAGATTCGGCTCGTTATCTGGGCGGTGGAAGGGTGGAAGATGGCGCCGCCTTGCCATCGACCGGTTCGACCTCCATCATCTCCACGCGCGTGCCGTCGGGGTCGAACAGACCCACCTGGCGCTTGTTGTCGACGCCCAGGTTGATCTTCAGCTCGCGCGCGTAGCCCTTTCGCGCCGGCCGCGCTTCCAGGGTCTCGACAGCTTTCTTGATATCCGGCACCACCAGGCAGATGTGATGCGGGCTGCCGCGCCGGTCGGGCGGCGGCAGTTCCTTGTAGAGCATGAATTCGACGTGGTTGTCGCCATCGGGCACGCGCATATTGACCCAGTTGAGCGTCGTGCTGGTCAAGCTGTTGCCGCGCCACGTCTCATGGCATCCCAGGATGCCGCCGTAGAATTTGGCGGCCGCATCCAGGTTGCCCACGAGGATTCCAGCGTGCATCATGCGGTCTGAAATGCGGGTCGCCGGCATGTGCTTGCCGGTGTCTTTGCCGGTCCAGCTATCGGGCAGGTACTGGACGATCTCCACGGTGTGGCCGTCCGGATCGACGACGGAGATCTTGATATTTCCGATGCGGTTCTTAGTCACCTGGTCCGGCACTTTGACGCCGCGCGAGGCCAGATACTGCCGCATGCGCTCCACGTCGTCGGTGTAGAGACCCAAGTGGTTCAACTGGCCTTCGCCCTTGTTGGGCTGGTTGACCAGTTCCACGTACTGGTGATCGTTGATTTTCAAAAAGACCATCTGCACGGAGCCATCGGGCTTGGGCAGGGTGAAGGCCTCCTGGTAGCCGAGAAAGTCCTCGTAAAAGGCGCGCGTCCTGGCCAGGTCGCTGACGAAGATGGAGTAGTGGGCCACGCCGAAAACCTTAGGCCGCGCGGGAGGCGCCTGGCCGGAAAGGGATACACACAGCAGAAGACCGAAGAGACACTTCATGGGCTTCAGGTTACATCCCCTCACCGAGCGCCGCAAGCGCGGCGCGGCTGCCCACCTTCAACGAAGCTGGTAACTTGCCTGGCACCTGTCTTCGGACGCCGCCGGGCCAACCGGGCAACCCATCTTCCTGGTCAGAGGTTTGTGCCCCGCACTCCCCGGAAAATCCGAACGACAACCAATAACGCGAGAACTGGCCCAAAAGTGGGCCAGTCGCGGCGCTGCTTGGTGTTCTCACTTTGGGCGAAATCGTGCCGCCTCTCTCCCCCAGGCTGCGCGATTTCACCCAGTTTTCAGGCCCTCCGGCACCGAAGACCGTTGAATATTTCCATAGAACGGACCAATTTCAGCATATAAGGCCGTTTGGTCCCCTCCGTGCTAAACCCTAGCGTACACATTCCGCCGACGGGGGTTCGAGTGCAGAAGTTCATCCGGGATTCGGGACATTTGATTCGGCCGGCAATCGTGCTGCTGGCCGGCCTGGGTCTCTTTATGGTGATTCGCGGCGCCGTGGTGCCGAAGGGATTCGGCCAGTACGGCCACTACCGCCCGGGCGCGCTGGCAGCCATCCGCCAGCATCCCATATCCTACGCCGGGCAGGACGCCTGCGTCGTGTGCCACGACGAGGAAGGCAAGGTCCGGGCCAGCGGCAAACATGCTCACGTGGCCTGCGAGGCCTGTCACGGGCCGTTGGCGAAGCATGCCGACGACCCGGTGGCGAACATTCCCAAGCTGCCCGTCGTCGCCACCCTCTGCGTCCGGTGCCACGAAAAGGACACGGCCAAGCCCAAAACGTTTCCGCAGGTGGTCAGCGCGGAGCACTCCGGCGGCATGGCCTGCAACGAATGCCACAAGCCGCACAATCCGCACCTCTGAGGGACAGGAGCACACATATGGAAATCACCCGTAGAGACATGTTGAGCGTGGGCGGCAAGCTCCTCGTCATTGCCAGCGTGGGCGCAACTTTCGAACAGATCACCGGCGCCGCGCCGCCGAGCGATGCCTACCGCATGGCCGACCACTGGTGGGGCATGATTATCGATATCGATAAGTGCATCGGCTGCGGCAGTTGCGTGCGCGCCTGCTCCAATGAAAACCAGGTCCCCCGGGATTATTTCCGCACCTGGGTGGAGCGCTACGAAGTCCCCGAAGGCTACGTCAACCCGCGCGTCAGTTCCCCCCAGGGCGCCATCAACGGTTTCCCGCCATCCAAACAGACCAGCCTGAAGAGCTTCTTCGTTCCCAAGCTCTGCAACCAATGCGCCGATTCTCCCTGCGTGCAGGTCTGCCCGGTGGGCGCCACCTTCGTCAGCCCCGACGGGGTGGTGCTGGTGGACAAGGACTACTGCCTGGGGTGCCGTTACTGCGTGCAGGCGTGCCCCTACGGCTGCCGTTATCTGAGGCCCGAAACCGAAACCGTGGACAAGTGCACCCTCTGCTACCACCGCATTACCCAGGGTTTAACCACGGCCTGTTGCGAGAATTGTCCCACCGGCGCGCGGCAACTGGTGGACTTCAAGGACCCCAAGGACCCGGTACACGAGTTCCTGCGCGATAACAAAGTCACGGTGTTGAAGCCGTACATGGCAACGCAAGCCAAGGTCTATTACAAGAACCTCGACGGCTCGGTGCGATAGGAGGAGCGAAACGATGATTCCTGGCGTAGACGGTTTCATGTATCCCAACGAGGTGGAGCTGCAGTGGAGCGTGCTGATCGTGCTCTACCCGTTTATCACCGGCCTGGTGGCCGGAGCCTTCATCCTGGCGTCGCTGGAGCGCGTCTTTAAAGTGGAAGCGGTGCGCCCCACTTACCGGCTGGCGCTGTTGACGGCGCTGTCGTTCCTGCTGGTGGCGCCCTTGCCGCTGCAACTGCACCTGGGCCACCCCGAGCGCTCGTTCGAAATGTACACCACGCCGCATCGTTCCTCGGCCATGGCCATGTTCGGCTTCGTCTACCTGTGGTATCTCGCCGTGGTGCTCTTACTCGAAATCTGGCTCGACTATCGCACCGATATCGTGCGCCTGGCGCAATCTTCCAAAGGCTTCCTGCGCCTGGTCTATCGCCCGCTTACCCTGGGTTCGATGAACGTGAGTCCGGAGGCCCGCAACATTGACGACAAGGTAGGTTATGCGATCACCGTGATCGGCATCCCCTCGGCATTCATGCTCCACGGATACGTCGGTTTCATCTTCGGCTCCATCAAGGCCAACCCGTGGTGGAGCACGCCGCTGATGCCGATCGTATTTCTGTTCTCCGCCATGGTGTCGGGCATCGCGGCGGTGCTGTTGCTCTATATGGCCTCCATGAAGCTGAAGAAGCGGCCCATCGACATGCGCTGTATCGACACCATCGCCAAGTACCTGTTCTACACCTTCGTGATCGATTTCACCCTGGAAATGCTGGACCTCATCCACCGCACTTACGAGAGCGACGAGAGCTTCCGCAGCCTGGATTTCATGGTGCACACGCGCCTGTGGTACTCCCACGTCGTCCTGCAGATCGGCCTGGGCACGCTGATTCCCCTCGCGCTATTGGCCGCCAATCAACTGTGGAAGTTCAGCGAGTTGAAGCGGCGCGTGATGTATGTGACGGCGTGTTCGCTGACCATGATCGGCATCTTCGCCATGCGCTGGAACGTGGTGATCGGCGGCCAGTTATTTTCCAAGAGTTTTCTGGGTTACACCACTTACAAAGTCGACTTAGTCACCCGCGAAGGCCTGCTCGCGGCGATCGCGCTGATGCTGCTGCCCTTCGTCATCTTTTTCGTGCTGGTAAAACTCCTGCCCCCGTGGCAGGAGGGCGAGGCTCACCAAGCCTGAGGAGGTTGCCGTGCCGCAACCCGAATGGGACGCGCTGGTGGAAGAGGTTCGCGACCTGCGGGCCCGCGTAGCCCGCATGGAAATGGCGATGGGCATGTCCGCCCATGCCGAACCGGCCGCCGCTATTGGCTCGCCTGTGCCGGGCCCGAATGCGGCGGAGCCTGCCCCGGCAGCGCCGCAACTGCCTGGGATCCTGGATTCCCCCACCTCGCTGCTGCCGGTTATCGGACGGGCGCTGCTCGGCCTGGCAGGCGCTTTCCTGCTGCGCGCCCTCACCGAGGCCGGCACCTTCTCGCCCAGGATGGGCGTCGCCATCGGCTTGGTCTACGCCATGATGTGGCTGGTCTGGGCGGCGCGCACACCGGCGGCGCGGCGTCTGGAAACCGCGCTCCACGGGCTGACCGCCGTGCTGGTAGTCTCCCCGCTGCTCTTCGAGGCCACTACCAGCCTAAAGGCCATTTCCACCTGGACGGCCGGTGCGCTCCTGTTGGCGTTCACCCTGTTCGGCCTCGCCGTCTCCTGGCGCAAAGACCTGCTGATTGTGGCCACTTTCGCCACGCTGGCCGGACTCGGCACCAGCGCCGCGCTGCTGATGGCCACACACGATTGTCTGCCCTTTACCTTCGTGCTTCTGGCCATCGCCCTGGCCATGGAAGTCTCCGCCTGCCTGAATCACTGGCTAGGCGGGCGCTGGCTCGCCGCCACCGCGGCGGATCTGGCGGTGTTGCTGGCCACCTGGCTGGTGACCGGCGAGCACGGGCTGCCGGAAGGCTATGCGGCTATCCCGCACTCGGCCCTGCTGGGCGCGCAGGTGGCGCTGCTGGCCATTTATCTGTCCAGCACCATCGTGCGCACGCTGCTGCGCGGCTTCACCTTCACCTGGTTTGAGACGGCACAGTGCGCTCTGGCGTTCCTGATCAGCGTGGGCGGCGGACTGCAGCTCACCAGCGCCGACGCCCGGGTGGCGCCCGCGCTGGCGGTGCTCTCGCTGGTGTGCGCGGCGGCCTGCTACCTGGTTTCCTTCCTGATGCTCGACCGCGGCGGCGCTCTCACCCGCAACTTCCACACCTACGCCACCTTCGGCCTTCTGCTGACCGTGGCCGGCAGCCGCATTCTGCTCTCCGGCGCGGCGGCAGCCGTGGTGTGGAGCGTGCTGGCCGTGGCCGCCATCTGGGTGGGCGGCATCTTCCTCCGCCTGACGCTCAAACTGCACGGCGGCATTTTCCTGCTGCTCGCTTTGAGCGCGTCGAGCGCCTTCGAACAGGGAGCCGGCCTGCTGCTGGGCTCCCGCACGTGGCCCGGAGGCGCCCCCTGGGCCATCTGGAGCGGGGCCTTGACGGCGGTGCTGTGCTATGCCATTGGAACGCGTCAGGGCGCGGCCGTCACGCCGAGCTGGAGTTCGCGCGCCCTGCGCATCCTGGTGGCGGGGACCGCGGTGTTGCTGGTGGCGGGCATTGCCGCCGGCCTGCTGACCTCCGCTTATCACCAGATATTCGGCGCCGACGCCACGCACGCTTATTGCGCCACCTTGCGCACCTTCGTGCTGTCCGCCACGGCGCTGCTGCTCGCCTGGGCAGCCGGCCGATGGGACCGCCAGGAGTTTGGGCGACTGGTGTACCCGGTGATGGCGCTCGGCGCCTACCGCATGATCGGCGTGGATCTGCACCAGGATCGCACCGCCGCGCTGTTCCTCTCGCTGCTGCTCTACGGCGGCGCGCTGATGCTGCTACCCAAGCTGATTCGTGCGCGGGCGGCGGCGGCATAGGTTGCTGCCGGCGCAACGGATGATGAGAATGGCGGGAAGCGGCTCCCGACCCAGATTCCTGCCCAGAAGAGTCCGAGCTCCGCTCGGATTGGCAGGCGGAACCGCCTGCCCCACCTGACAGGCTGAACGTCCTTACACGAAGTTGGCGATTCGGACGTCTTTCTCTCATAATCGACCAGGGAGGTAATGTGATGTACCTGCTCGGCCTCCGCGACGATCTGGGCGAGGCGCTTCGCCGCATCCGCCGCAATCCACGCACGTCGCTGGTCGCGGCCGGCACCATGGCCTTGGGAATCGGGGCCGCCACCGCAATCTTCACCATTGCCCACACGTTTCTTATGGCGGACCCGCCGTTTCGCGCGCCGGATCGAATCGTGGCAATTCACGGACCGCGCAGCTCCTGGGGTTGGCAGGGCGTCAGCGGCGCCGACTTCCTCGATTACATGCAGGAACCCAACCTGTTCGAAGCCGGCACCCTGGTCGACTACGGGGAGTTCAGTTGGACCGGCCAGAGTCTGCCGGGATTCGATGGCGCCGAGGTGCTGCGCGGGTATAGGGTGACCGCCGGCTATTTCCGCGTCATGGACCAGCCGATGGCGGCGGGACGCGGCTTCCTGCCCGGCGAAGAACACTCGGTGGTGATCAGCTATGGGCTCTGGCAGCGCCGTTTCGCCGGCCGTAGCGACATCATCGGTCAGACGATGACGTTGAACGGCACGCCTCGCGCGGTGGTCGGCGTGGCGGGACGCGGCTTTGTGACGTACGAGCATTACGACGTCGTGGCATGGGTGCCGTTTCCACCAGACGCCCAGTGGCGCTCCTCGCACCAGTACGATTGCTACGCGCGGCTGGCGGGCGGGGTCAGCCTGCAACTGGCGAAGCAGCGCCTGGACACGCTCAGCCTCCGGTTGGCGGAAGCCTACCCCGCCACCAATGCCAAATACACAGCGAAGGTCGAGCCGTTCCTTCGCGACGTGCGCCAGAAAGCGCGGCCGGCGATGCTGGTGTTAGTGGGCGCGGTGCTCTGCCTGCTGCTGATTGCGGCGGCCAACGTGGCCAGCCTGCTATTGGCGCGCGCCACCGGGCAGGCGCGCGAGATGGCCATCCGGGCCGCGCTGGGCGCGGGGCGCCTGCGGCTGTATCGCATGATGATGGCGGAAAGCCTGCTGCTGGCGCTGGTGGCGAGCATTGCCGGAGCGGCGTTGGGAGGCTTGCTGATCGCCGGGCTGCACGTGCTGGTCCCGGCCTCGCTGGCGATGGGCTGGGCCTTTACGCTGGACGCGCGGGTGTTCGCCGCCGCATTCCTGCTTTCGGCGCTGGCCGGATTGACTGCCGGCGTGGCGCCGGCCATCGAGACCTTCCGCATGGCGGCGGGCGGCATGCGATCCTCGGTTTCGCGCAGCCGCATGCTCAGGGGTATCGCGACCGCGGAGATTGCGCTGGCGGTGGTGTTGGCGATTGGCGCCGGGTTGCTGGGCAAGAGCTTCGTGCAACTTCTCGAACGTCCACTGGGCTATCGCACGGATGCTTTGTTGGGCATGCGGGTGCGTCTCGTCGGCGATCGCTATAAGAGCGTCGATCAACGCGCCGCCTACTGGAGCGAGTTGATGGAGCGCGTTGCCGGCCTGCCCGGCATCGCCAAATCCGCGTCCGTTTCCGATCTACCCATGGGCTGGCAATATAGCGGCGGCCCCTTCGAGGTGGCGGACAAGCCGGTAGCGCCCGGCCAGACCAAGCCGCGCGCGCACCAGATGGTGGCATCGCCCGGATATTTCGCCACGCTGGAGATTCCCCTCGTCGCCGGCCGCGGCTTCACCGATAACGACGGCTCGCAGGCGGAGCCGGTGGTGATCGTCAACGATCTCCTGGCGCAAAATATCTGGCCGGGCGAAAACCCCATCGGGAAACAGATCAAGGCCTGGGATACAAAATCGTGGCGCCGCGTGGTGGGGGTAGCGCGCCGCGTGCGCCACGGCGGGCCGGAAGACGAGTACGAGAACCAGTTGTACGTTCCGTATCGGCAGGGCAATTCCAATGTGATGTTTCTGGTGGTGCGCACTTTGGTCCCGCCCGAATCGGTGGCGCCAGAGATCCGCGCCACGCTGAAGAGCATGGACCCGGATATTCCGGCTTTCGAAATCCGCAGTATGAGAGCGGCGCTCAAGCGCGAGACCGCGATGCCGCGTTTGCCGATGGCGCTCACCGCCGGCTTTGCGGGCCTCGCTGCGTTGCTGGCCGCGCTGGGCCTTTTCGGCGTCATCGCCTACTGGGTTTCGCAGCGCACCAAGGAATTGGGCATACGCTCGGCCATCGGCGCGCGCCCCGGCGAGTTGCGGGCGCTGGTCTTGCGCCAGGGCCTCGGGATGGCGGCCATCGGCCTGACGGCGGGTGTTGCCGCGTCGCTCGTTGCGATGCGCTACCTTAAAAGCCTTCTGTATGGCATGAGCGAGCGCGACCCGTGGATTTACGCCGCCGCCATCGCGCTGGCCCTGGGGGCGGCGGTAGCGGCATGCTGGATTCCCGCGAGGCGGGCGGCGCGGGTGGATCCCGCCGAGGCGCTCCGCGAAGACGGCTGAGAGGGGCGCCCCTACAGCTTCCGTATCTTAATATTCTTGAACCACGCATCGCTGCCGTGATTCTGTATGGAGATCTGGCATAGGTTCCTGGGAGTGCACCCGCGAGGCGACTCTGACAAATTAGCTCGTGCAGCACAGGCGAGCAACCACGATAATCAGAGGTGTGCGCAAGCAAGTTCTGCTCCAGGTGCTGCAAGGCACGGCGGATTCCAACATCCGGTTCGATGACCTGCGCTCGCTCTTGGCCGCTCTCGGGTTCAGTGAGCGGGTGAGGGGAAGTCACCACATCTTT
>JBEKDV010000298.1:0-9910 GCA_050014175.1 Candidatus Solibacter sp.
TGTTTGTCCGCGTGATAGGCGCGGGCGAGATCGAAATGCGCCTGCGCCGGATCCAGCGGATTGCGCGCCACCACGGCGGCATATTCGCGGATCGCCCCCTTCACGTTGCCCTGCACCAGCCACAGCCCACCCAAGCTGCGATGCGCGGCGGCGTCCATCGGGTAGATAAAATTCAGCCGGTTCAACGCGTCCGCCGCCTCCGCGTTGCGGCCCGCCTCTTCCAGATTCTTCGCCAGCAGCTTCAACGATTCCGGATCGCGCCCGCCGATCTTCTCGTAGCGCTCCAGTTCCGCGATGGCCGCCACCTTGTTGCCCTTGGCCAGATACGCCGCGGCCAGCGCTTCATACACGCTGTGCTCTTCCACGTAGTCGGGATACATATCGCGGATCGCCATGCCGTCCTTGATGACGCCATCCCAATCCTTGGCGGCTTCCTTTTCCACCAGCGATTTCAGGCCCTTCTTCCACTCGTCGAAATGGTCCACCGAAATCTTGGTATCGGCCTCGACGAACGCCACAAAGCGCTTGTCGAACTCCTCCGGCTCGATCTTCAGTTCCTTGCGCACTACCGCCGATGTCTCTTCGCCCGCGCCGAAATCGTGCAGCATGGCGAGCAGCGTGTCCCAGCCGAACATTTCGTTGATGTAATCGCAGATGCGGCCCGCCTGGAAATAACTGACAATGACCTGCGCCGGCGCCACCGGGTGGATGAATCCGCGATCCAGCTCGGCCACCGGCATCAGCTTCTTATTCTTAATGGCGCTGATTACGTCCGGACTCAGACGGTCGCCCCAATCCGGCGAAATCGCCGTCTCTTCGTGCACCGCCAGCCCCTCGGTGAACCAGCGCGGCACGCGATGCCCCGTGGCCGTGAGCGTGTAGACATGGCTCATTTCGTGCCACAGCGTGGACGCCCAATGGAAAGTCCCCGGCTTGCGTCCCGACGGGCTGTCCATGGCCACGGCGTAGCCGAACGTCACGCCCAAAGCGCCCAGCCCCGGCATGCCCAGCGTGCGCACGGCGAAATCCTCGTGATCGGGGTAGACTTCCACCTGCACGGGTCTTTCGAGCTTGAGCCGGTACTTTTTCTCGTAGGTCGCCATCGCCCGCTCCATCTCGCTCTGGAAGTAGGGGCGCAACAATTCCGCTTCCTTCTTATGGAGCTTGAGAATGGTCGTGGGCGTGGTGAAGGTGACGAAATTCTTGTAGCTATCCATCAGCTTCAGCGAATTGCGCGTAGCGGCATCCTGGAATTCGTTGTGGAAACAGATTTCGAGCTGTTTGTAGGCCTCGTCGTTCTGCCCCAGGCGCATCAGGTTGACGCCCAGTTGCGATCGCGCGCTGTAAAGCTGCGGGTCCAGTTCGATAGCCTTGCGATAATACTGGATGCCTTCTTCGTAGCGCCGGTTCATCACGAAGAAATGGCCCACGGTCTCGTAGCCCTTGGCGGTGTGCGGATCCCAGGCCGTTTCCTTCTTGTCGGCGAGCCAGTCGATGGTGGCCAGAATCGCCTTGCCCTCCTGCGAATTCGCGTCCATCGCCAGGGCCTTCCTGGCTTCCTCGGTGGCTTTGGGATTGTCGTTGTCTTCCAGCGCGATGCGCGCGATGAGTTCCTGCGCCTCCACCAGCTTGGGGTCGCTCTCCAGCGCCTTCTTGGCCAGCTCGCCGGCGCGCGCTTCGAAGTTCTCCGCCGCCACCAGCGCCAGACCCAGCAGCGCGCCCGCGTGATCCTTCTTGATCTCCAGGGCCTCGCCGAAGAGATCCTGGGCGTCGGTGGGCTGCGCGTGGTCCAGCATCATGCGGCCCCAGCGCACCTTGTAATCCGGATTCCTGGGCTCCTTGGCCTCCAGTTGCTTGAAGACCTCGTTGGCTTCCTTGAATCGCCGCGCCTTCCACAGTGCTTCCGCCTGACCGAGCGTTTGCGCGGGCAACGCGAGGGAAAGCAGCAGCCATACGGCGCCCAGCCGTGAGAGATATTTCACTGGAGTTCCCTCACTTGTCGAGGGCCTCCTGTGTTTTGGCAAGCTCCAGCAGGAGTTGCGTCAACTGCCGTTTGTACTCCTGCGCCGGCATCGCGGCCTTTTCGAATTTCAACTTCTCGATGGACTGTTCGAGCTGCTCTTTCTTGTCCAGCAGCGGCCGTTTGTTGGGTTCGCGGGCCGCCGCGGCATTGGCCCCCAGACGCACCACGGTGAAGGCGGCCGCCAGCTTGCCCTCGCCGTTCTCCGCCGTCACCGTGCGCTCGCCCGTGCCTTTTCCCGTGTCCTCGATCACCGCATGTTCCGTGGCCAGGCGCTTCTGTGTGTCGAAGAACTCCGTGGTCTTTGTCTGCGCATAGCGGAAAGCTTCCAGCGCGCTGATCGATTCGTTTTTGTCCGTATCCGCCGCCGGCTCGCGCAACGCTTCGGCGAAGTAGCGCGCGAAGTTGGTGGCATTCTTTTCCGATCCCGATTTGGTGGCCGTCACCACGATGCGGTTGGCTCGCCGCAATGTCTCGATCGATCCGCCGCTCGAACTGGTCATGTTCACCACCAGTTGCCGCTGCGCCGGTACGCGATCCAGCAGTCCCGCCAGTTCCGTTGCCGTCAGGTCCGGTCCCGGGATGTTGAACTTGTATTCGTGCCCGTCATACGTCCCGTGCCCGATCAGAAAGACGGCCAGCGAATCGCCCGGCTTCGCCTGTCTGGCCAGCTCCGCGAAGCGCGCGCGGATCTGCTCCAGTTGGGGCGCGATCATGGTGGTCACCGACGCCTCGCCGCCCGCCTTCTTCAGGCTGCCATCGATGTCCTCGGCCCACATTTTGAAGCGCTGCGTGTAGTCCGCTTCCCCGCCCAGTCCGGCAATGGTCAGGTAGAACGTCGCGCCCGGCGCGCCCATCGCTCCCAACAGCAGCAAGACCAGCGTCTTCATACCACGCCCCACTTTCGGCGCAGCAGCCATTCGGAAGCGCGGATCGCCATGGCCAGCAGGAAAATCACCGGCATGTCCCATAGGTCGCGAGTTTCGCGCGTCGTAATCCCCGCCTCGGAGTAGGAAATTTCATTCGTTAGTTTGGACGCCTCATCCGGCTTGTAGTACCGCCCGCCGGTCTGCTCGCTCAGTTTGGTCAGCAGTTCCTTGTTCTGTGAGGTGTGGAAGTTTTCCGCCACGCCATCCTCGCGGCGGAACGTCAGCACGTCGCGGCCCACCTGTTCCGATTCCTGCCCGGCCAGAATCTCCGCCACATACGACCCCGGTTTCTCCGCCGTCCACTCCCCGCCATATATCCCTTCTTCCAGCGGAACCGGAGAAAGTTCCATCGTCGCGCTGGTGCCGTCGGGCTCCAGGAATCGCGCCTGCACTTTGGCGTTAGTCACCGGCTTGTACTGCTTGTCGCGCACTTCCACGCGGATCGGCACTGTGGTCTCATCGCTCAGCACCGATTTGGGCGTCGTGGCCACCACCTGCCCCGGAGTGTCGTTCACCAGGTGGCGGAACATCTGCTGCCAGAAGGTGGGATGTGTTTTATCGGCATGGTCCAGCCACATTTTCCACCGCCAGCTTCCTTCCGTGGCGAACAGCACGGTGCGCCCGCGTCCGTAATTCTCGGTCACCAGCAGCGGCTGCGGCCGCTTGCCCGCCGGCAGCACTTCCATCAGCGTGGTGGCGCCCGGTTTGGCCTCGCCCACATCCTGATAGTTGGCGACCTGCGGAATTTTCTTCCACCGTTCGGCGTTGCGCGCCGGATTCTCGTCCAACCGGCAGAGCACGCTCTGCGCTCCCTGCGCGGTCAGCGCCACGCTGGTAAAATCGCGATGGAACGTGCCGCGCCCCTCCGGCAGCCTCACCGGAACCAGATCGGCCATCGGCGAATTCTGCCACCCGCCATCGCTCAAGCTGGCGCGCCCGGCGATGAGCAGTAGTCCACCGCCGCGCCGGTCCACGAAATCGCGAATTGCCTGCTGCTGCGGTGCTGTGAAGTAGCTCGCTTCCACGCTGCCGATAATCAGCCCCTGGTACACAAACAATTCCTCCGGCTTGGCCGGGAAGCCGTCTTCCAGTTCCTTAGGGTCCTTGATGCCCTGCCGGTAGACCTTGTTCTGCGTGGTGCGCAGCATGCTCGGAATTTCGATTCCGATATCGGGGTAGTCCTCGATGGCGCGCCGGATGAACTTGTATTCCCACACCGGTTCGCCCTGGATATAGAGGATGCGCGGCTTGCGCGCCTCCACGTTCACCACGCGCGTGATCTTGTTGTTGAGCAGGTTCTCTTCCCCGCTAATCGGGTCTACCGAGATCTCCAGCGTCTTCGGACCCGCCGTCCCGCCATTGAACACCAGGGTTTCCGCCTGCAACTGTCCGTTCTCTTTGAACGTGACGTCCTGGGAGACCAGCACCTTGCCGCTTTCGCGCACCGTCAGCTTGCTCTTGCTGCCGGAGAGCCCCCAGCTTTGTAGCGTGACCGTGGCCGTCAACTTGGAATCCGGCAGCGCGCGCGCCGGCACCACGGCGTCGGCGATCTCCACATCCTTATCGGGATGCTCCTTGCCGAAGCCGATGGTGTGGATGGGAATCCGTTGCCGCCGGATCGCGGCGATGGTCGCCAGGTCGATCCCGCCCGCGTTGTCCGCGCCATCGCTCAGCATCACGATCGCACCCAGCGGCAGCGACGACGATTCCGCCAGCACGCGCTCCAGCGTATCGCCCAGCCGCGAAGCCGGCGCCGTCGCCGTGAGCTGGTCGGGCTTCTGTATCCGCTCCGGCTCGCGCCCAAATTTGTAAAGTCTCACCTGGAAGCGGTCGGTGAGCCCTTTCAGCATCCCGGCATTGAGCGTGGCTTGTGCCGCCGCCTCGCGCGTGCCCGACGAATCGTCGATCGACATGCTGCGCGAATCGTCCACCAGCACCGCCACCACGTTCTGTTGGGGGCGCAACGTCGCCACGCTCAGCGCCGGGTGCCACAGCAAGAACAGGATCAGCGCGATCAGACCGCTTTCCAGCAGCCAGATGGCCACCGGGCGCGTTCCGTAAAGCATGCCGTGATTGCGCCGCACGTGCCAGAACAGCGCTCCGGCCGCCGCCACAATGGCAATCGCCAGCGCCCAGACCGGCCACGGCGTCAGGAAAACGAACTGGCCTTTATGGAAAATGCTGGCCGGATATTTGAACAGAAGTTCGAACATGGGTCCACGTCAGCCGCACATAGAGATACGTATAGGGACGTGCCTGAAAGAGGTTGGCGTTACAAGAAGCTTGAAATTGGCGGGAAAGTCCACAGGACGGAAGCCCTCGCTAGTTCAAAAGCATACCACGCCCGTCCATTCGAAACCGAGCCCTGTAGAGTAGCCTTTCAGGCTGCCATGACCCCATTCATGGGGGCATTCTTCCTCCGCGTCAAATGGACGCCTTCCCTGGAGTAGACTGGTTCGACATGAAACGTTCTCTGCTCGCCGCTGTTTTTCTGGCCTCCCTGGCGCTGGCCAACACCTTCACGCTGGAACAGGTGCTCTCCGCGCCATTCCCCTCCGAACTGGTTGCCGCCCCCGGCGGCGGCAAGGTGGCGTGGCTGCTCAACGAGCGCGGCGCGCGCAACATATGGATCGCCGCCGCCCCCGATTTCAAGGGTGTGCGCCTTACCAACTACACCCTCGACGATGGCCAGGATGTCGGCCAGCTCCGCTGGACGCCCGACGCCAAAGCCGTCGTCTACGTGCGCGGCGGCGACCTGGAATTCCTCGGACGCCCCGACCCCAACCCCACCGCCGACCCCGCCGGCGTCGATCAATCCATCTGGATCGCCGCCCCCGGTGAAGCGCCCCGCAAAATCGCCGCCGGACATTCGCCCGTCGTCTCGCCGAAAGGCGACCAGGTGGCCTACCTCTTGGGCGGACAGATCTGGCTGGCGCCGCTCTCTGGCACCGGCGGCCCCTCGCTGCTAATTCACGCCCGCGCCGGCGTCACCGCGGCCGAGGTACGCTGGTCGCCCGACGGCACGAAGCTCGCCTATGTGAGCGATCGCACCAACCACAGCTTTATCGCCGTCTACGATTTCGCATCGAAGTCGCTGACCTATCTCGACCCCAGCGTCGATCGCGATGCCAACCCCGTCTGGTCGCCGGACGGCAAACAGGTCGCCTTCACCCGCATGACCAGCGGCGGCGGGGCTGCGGGCGGCGGCCGCGGTGGACGGCGCGCCGGCGATCCCTGGGCCATCCGCGTCGCCACCGTATCCGACGGCGCCGGCCGCCAGGTCTGGAAGGCCGACCCCGGCGCGGGCAGCCTCTTCCGTGCCGTGACCGCCGACAGTCAACTGGTCTGGACCGCCGCCAACCGCATCGTCTTTCCCTGGGAGCACGATGGCTGGACGCACCTCTACTCCGTCCCCGCGGATGGCGGCGCCACCTTACTGCTCACGCCCGGCGAGTTCGAAGTGGAGCATGTCGCTTACAGCGAGGATGCGAGCGAGATCGTCTATTCGTCCAACCAGGTGGCATCCGACGCGCTCGATATCGACCGGCGCCATATCTGGCGCGTCCCCAGCGCCGGAGGCCATGCGCCGGCCGCGGTCACCAGTGGCACGGCCCTGGAATGGTCGCCGGTGCTGGTGAAGGACGGCCTCGCCTACCTCCGCGCCGACGCCAAACTTCCCGCGCGCGCCGCCATCCACTTGGGCGCAACAGGCTTGGGCGCAACCAGCCGCGACATGGCCCCGGAAACCATCGCGGCCGATTTCCCCTCCGCCGATCTCGTGGTCCCCCAGCAGGTAATCTATACCGCCACCGACGGCATGCCCATCCACGCCCAGCTTTTCCTGCCGCCCGCCGGCACGCCCGCCACAAAACATCCTGCCCTGGTCTTCATGCACGGCGGATCGCGCCGCCAAATGCTGCTCGGCTGGCACTACATGGACTACTACAACAACGCCTACGCCATGAACCAGTACCTTGCCAGCCAAGGGTACGTGGTGCTCTCCATCAACTACCGCAGCGGCATCGGCTACGGCCTCAACTTCCGCGAGGCCGTCAACTTTGGCGCGAACGGCGCCAGCGAGTTTAACGACGTGGAAGGCGCCGGCCTTTACCTACGCACCCGCGCCGATGTCGACCCTGCGCACATCGGTCTCTGGGGCGGTTCCTACGGCGGCTACCTGACCGCGCTCGGCCTCGCCCGCGCTTCCAGCCTCTTCGCCGCCGGCGTGGATTTCCACGGCGTCCACGATTGGAGCGCCCGCTTCGCCGCCAATGCCGCCGCCGCCACCACCGACGCCGCCCGCACCGCCTTTGAATCGTCGCCCATGGCCAGCGTGCGCACCTGGCGCTCGCCGGTGCTGCTGATCCACGGCGACGACGATCGCAACGTCAACTTCAGCGAGACCATCACGCTGGCCAACGCGCTCCGCCAGCAGGGCGTCTATTTCGAGCAGCTTATTCTGCCCGACGAAATCCACGGCTTCCTGCGCCACGCCTCCTGGCTGCGCGGCTACCACGCCGCCGCCGACTTCTTCAAGAGGAAGCTATGAGCGCCTCTAATTGTGCACGATGAACCCGCGTCCACCTGGCTGCGTTGACTTTCCTCTATAAATCGTATCTATACTAATACATACTGATCTATGAAGAATAAGCAGCCAAACCCGGACGCCTTTCTGCCGCTGAAACCGCATTGGTTTCACGTCCTGCTCTCGCTCGCCAACCAGGAGCAGCACGGTTACGGCATCATGCAGGAGGTTCTCGAACGCACCGCCGGCAAGGTGCGGCTCTGGCCGGCGACGCTCTACGGCACGCTGAAGCGGCTGATCGACGAGGACCTGATTGCCGAGTCCGACGACCGGCCCACGCCCGATCTGGACGACGCCCGGCGGCGCTATTACCGCCTCACCAAACTTGGCCGGCGCGTTCTGGAGGCCGAGTGCGGCAGATTGGAAGATCTGGTTCGCGTGATGCGCGTCAAACGGGGGCTGAGGCCGTTGGAGTCCTGAAATGCTCGAGGCCCGGTCGCTCACCAAGTATTACAGCCACACGCCCGCCGTCCGAAATGTCAGCTTCACCATCAAGCCGGGCGAAATCCTCGGCTACCTGGGTCCCAACGGAGCTGGAAAAAGCACCACCGTGAAGATGTTGACCGGCCTGATCGAGCCTTCCGAGGGCCAGATCTTCTACCAGGGACGCAGCGTTTACGAGGATTTCACCGCCTTCCAGCGGCGCACCGGCTACGTGCCGGAGGAGGCGCACCTCTACCCGCATCTCTCCGGCCGGGAGTATCTCCAGCTCATGGGCCGGCTTCGCGGCATGCCGCGGTGCGTCCTGGAACCCAAGATGGACGAATTCCTGCGCGCATTCAACCTCTGGGACGACCGCTATTCGCCGCTGTCCTCCTATTCGAAAGGCATGCGGCAGAAGATTCTCGTCTCCGCCGCCTTGCTGCACGATCCCGATGTCCTCATCCTGGACGAACCGTTCTCCGGTCTGGACGTGACCAGCGCGCTGATGCTGCGCACCCTGCTGCGCGCGCTGGCGGGGCGCGGAAAGATCATCCTGTACAGTTCTCACGTTCTGGAGGTGGTGGAGAAGATCTGCTCCACGGTCCTCATCCTGCGCAACGGCGAGGTGGTGGCGTACGACTCCATCGAACGGCTTCGGGAACTCATGAGCCAGCCCTCGCTGGAAGGCGTATTTGCGCAGTTGGCCCAGGTGGACGATGGCGACGAGTTGGCGGGCCGCATCATGGACGTCATGAGTTACCGGGGAGGGGGTTGGCAGGCGGACCCAGAGGGTACCCCGCCTGCCCCACCTGCCCCGGCGGTAGCGGCGGGTCTGAGCCTGTATCGCGGCCTGGCCAGCGGGCTCCCGCATGAATTCCAGAACGCTTACGGCGAGGAACTGCTGCAAACCGCGGAAGACAGCATCGAAACCATCTGGCGGCGCGAGGGTCTGCTGGGACTGGCGCGCATGCTCGCCGACGTGGCGATCCGCGTGCCCATCGAGTACCTCGCCGAGTTGGGCAAAGACGTACGCTACGCCGTGCGCTCGCTCGCCGGCTCGCCGGGGTTCACGGCGGTGGCGCTCATCTCGCTCATCCTGGGCATTTGTATCGCGACCTGCGCCTACAGCGAGATGAACGGGTTGCTGCGCGACCTGCCCGGCGCCCAAAATCCGGACCAGCTAGTAGCGCTGCACTCGCCGGTGTCCTACCCGGCTTACAAGCAGTACCGCGAGTTGAACGATCTGTTCTCCGGCGTTTTCGCGTACGTGGCGCCCGTCCCGTTCGGCGTGTCGCTGGGCGGGCACACCGAACGGACCTGGGGACATCTGGTCACGCCTTCATACTTCTCCACGTTGGGCGTACGCCCGCTGCTCGGACGCTTCTTCGATCGGGCAGACGAGCAACCCGGCCGGGCGCCCACGGTGGTGATTAGCCACCGATTCTGGGAAGACCGGCTGGGCTCCGACCCTTCCATCGTCGGCAAGGCACTCCGCATCAGCGGGTACACGTCCACGGTGATCGGCGTCGGCCCGGACGAGTTTCGAGGGGCATCGCCAGTGTTGTTTCCCGCGGACCTGTGGCGGCCCGTCTCGGTGGATGCGCGTCTGGCGCCGGAGCTGGCGGATCATGCCCTGGAACGGCGCGATCTGACGATGTTTCAGGTGGTCGGCCGGCTGCGGCCGGGCATCACCGAAGACAGGGCAAAGCTGGAGTTGGATGCCGCCGATCGGCGGCTGGCCGAGTCTTACGGCGAACTGGACCGAAATCAAATCGCCAAACGCGTGGAGGTGCTGCAAGGCGGCAAGATCATCCCGGTGCAGAAGCGGGATCTCCCGTTTTTCCGGGATTTCTTTATGATTCTGGGCAGCCTGGTGTTGCTCATCGCATGCGCCAATGTTGCCAACATGATGTTGGCGCGCGCGGCCGGCCGGCGCCGGGAGATCTCCGTGCG
>JBEKDV010000299.1:0-19138 GCA_050014175.1 Candidatus Solibacter sp.
ACCCTGATTCGCGCGGGGCTGCGCATGGTGGTGGATGCCGAACCCGATCTCACGGTGGTCGGAGAAGCCAGCGACGGGCGTGAAGCCGTGGCCATGGCCGGGAAACTGAAACCGGACGTGGTGGTGATGGATATCGGCATGCCGAGCCTGAATGGCATCGAGGCGTCGCGCCAGATTCGCGCGGCGCTGCCGGAGACGCAGGTTGTCATGCTCAGCATGCACTCCGACGAAGGGTACGTGCTGCGGGCCTTGAAAGCGGGCGCCAAGGCTTACCTGCTCAAGGATTCAGCCGAAGCCGACCTGGCGCGCGCCATCCGCGCCGCCACTAGCGGCAAGTCGTTCTTCAGTCCCGCGGTGGGCCAGGTGCTGTTACAGGATTACATGCGCCGGCTCGAGCGCACGGGCGGCGAAGATTCCTACGAACTGCTCTCGCCCCGCGAGCGCGAAGTGCTGCAACTGGTGGCGGAAGGCAAATCCAGCAAGGAGATCGCCCATCTGCTCAACCTGAGCGTCTACACGGTGGAGACGCACCGGGCGAAGCTCATGCAAAAACTGAGCTTGCGCAGCGTCCCGGAAGTGATCCTGTACGCGGTGCGCAAGGGCATCATCTCCTAGCCAACCCCTGCTCAGATGGGGTGAAAAAATGTAGTTGGCAGGCGGAACCGCCTGCCCCACCTACCAAGTCTCCGGTACAACATATACCGACTTCTCATGACAAACCGGAAACCCCCTTGCCCCATCTGTATAGATGGAGCCACTCGATGTATGCAAGCTCGGTGGCAATCCGCAGAGACTTTTTGGAGGCTACATGAAGATGCAATCGGTTTTAATTGTGCTGGCGCTCGGATTGGGTGGCCTGGCGGTAGCGGGCGCGGATCGCCTGATGAATCCGCCGGCCACATTCAAGTTCGCCAGTGCGGACGAGCCGGCGAGCCGCAACAGTTTCGCCCCGGTAGTGAAAAAGGTATTGCCCTCGGTGGTGACCATTACTTCGTCCCGCATGGTGAAGACCGGTGCTCAAGGAGGGGAGGACGGAATCCCTCCGATGTTCCGCCAGTTCTTTGGCGGCGATCCGGAGAACGGCGGCGGACAGGCCCGCAGGCCGCGGCAGCAGAGGGAAGAGGGTCTGGGCTCGGGCGTGATCGTCAGCCCGAACGGCTATATCCTGACCAACAACCACGTGGTGGATCACGCCACCACCGTCACCGTGATCATGCACGACAAGCAGGAATACAAAGCCCGCGTTGTGGGCACGGATCCGAAGACCGACATTGCCGTACTCAAGGTGGATGCCGGTACGCTAGAGCCGATCGTCATTGGCGATTCCGATAAGGTGCAGGTGGGTGACTACGTGCTGGCTGTCGGCAATCCCTTTGGCGTGGGCAAGACCGTCACCATGGGCATCGTGAGCGCGAAAGGCCGCGCCAATCTGGGCATCGAAGATTACGAAGACTTCATTCAAACGGATGCGTCGATCAACCCGGGCAACTCGGGCGGGGCGCTGGTGAACGACCGCGGCGAGCTGGTCGGCATCAACACCGCCATCCTGTCCCATGGCTCGGAAGGGAACCAGGGCATCGGTTTTGCCGTTCCCGTCAGTGTGGCGCGCGGGGTGATGGAACAGATCGTCAGCAACGGCAAGGTGACCCGCGCCTACCTGGGCGTGATGGCTCAGGAAGTGACGCCCTCCATCGCCAAGGCCTTCCATGAAACGGAAGTGCGCGGCGCGCTGGTCGGCGATGTGACCCCCAACAGCCCGGCCCAGAAGGCGGGATTGGAGAAGGGCGACATCATCCTGGAGATCAACGGCACGCCGGTAAACAGCAGCGCCGAACTGCGGATGCACGTTTCTCTGATGGCGCCTGGAAGCAAGGTGAACGTGAAAGTGTTCCGCGACGGCGCGGAGAAAACCCTTCCGCTGACCCTGGCGGAATTGCCCACGGAAACCGCCAGGAACGAGCAACCGGAGAACGGCAGCGAAGATGCCCTGCAAGGGATCACGGTGGAGAACACCACTGCCCGGACGGCCCGGCAGCTAGGATTGCCGGCAACCGCCACGGGAGTTGTGGTAACCAATGTGGACCCGGATAGCAAGGCCGCCGATTCCGGTTTGAAGCGCGGCGACGTAATTCAGGAAGTGAATCACAAAGCGGTGCGCAACACGGCGGATTTCGAATCCGCCATGCGCGACGCGAAGGATGCCACTCTCCTGCTGGTGAACCGGCAGGGCAGCACGATGTATCTGGCTGTCTGAGGGGGCTCCACCCCTATCCTGGAAAAGGCCGGCCCCGCCCTCCCCGGGCTGGACCGGCCTTTGACTTTTCGGTGGCTATCCCGCTCCGCCCTTATGCCGCCACCTCCAACTCCCAGCCGAATCCGGGCCGCTCGGAAGGACGCATGTAGACTCCTTCGGGACCGCGCGTGACCTGGTTGTCTTCCTCGAACCGGCGGTAGACTTCCGGCGGCCCGCCGGGGGGCGGCAGGAACATTTCCGACCAGGGGGCGTTGGGGGTGGCCATGGTGAAGTGCACGCAGTCCTGCACTCCGCCGGCGTGCGGAATCACGGGAATGTCGTACGCCGCGGCCAGCGCGGCAATCCGCCGCAACTCGGTCAATCCGCCGCACCAGTGGACGTCCGGCTGCCAGATCGCGGCCGCCTGGTGCTCCAGCAATTGTCGAAAGCCGTACCGGAAATAAATGTGTTCGCCGGAGACGATGCGCGTGGACTTGATGGCCGCCCTCAGCCGCCCGAAGCCCTCGAGATCGTGGGGCGGCAGACATTCCTCCATCCAGTACACGCGATGAGGGGCCACCATTTCGGCCAATTCGATGGTGTATTGTTCGTTCAACGCCATCCAACAGTCGAGCATGATGTCCCCGTCGGGCCCGAGCAGCTCGCGCGTGTGCTTTACCAGGTCGGTATTCTTCTTCAGGCCTTCCCTTCCGTCCGCGGGCCCGTAAGGCAGAGCCAGTTTCAGCCGCTTGTAGCCGAACGCAATGTGCTGCTCGAGATCGTTGCCCGTGCAGTAAGTGGGAATACGCGATTTCGTTTCGCCGCCCAGGAGCTTATAAACGGGCATGCCCAGCGCATTCCCGATAAGATCCCAGAGCGCCAGGTCCACGCCGCTGATGGCATTGGGGACTACGCCGGCCTGTCCATAGTACATGGTCGAGCGAAACAGAATGTCCCAGATGCGTTCTATGTTGAACGGGTCCTCGCCGATGAGCAGCTTGGCGAGATGGCCGGTCACCACCTGCCCGCCCGCGATGCCGCCGGTGCCATAACCTTTCACATTCTTGTCGGTGGAGATCTCCACCGTGAAGCCTTCCAGCTTGCCGGGATCCGGCATGAAGAGCGACCGCTGCGCCTTGTACTCCGGGTAGCCGGACATCGGGTTGGCGACTTCGACTCCGCCGGTGGACCACGATCCTGGCGCGGGCTTATAGGCGGGCACGGGCCGTTTCGGCCGCGTGCGGACCAGGCGTACGCTGTCGATTTTCAACTTGCTTTTTTCACTTTGAAACGGAAGGGCCGGCAAGGGTGCGCCCGTCAACAACCCCATCGCGGCGCCGCCGCCGAGAGAAAGAAAACTCCGCCGTCGCACGAAAAGACCTCCTGGAGAGGAACTTACCGATTATTGGGAAACCGCGGAGCGTTGTCAAGGAGTGTTGCGGAGCATCGTACTGCGTCCCGCCATGGGTTTTCCGCGAATCGCAGGCCGATAGCGAAGAGATGCGCGATCGGTTGCGCGAAAAGGTCTATAATCCGGACTTATGGCCCCATGGAACCGCCGCCAGTTCCTGGCGCGCTCCGGCGCGGGACTCGGCGCCGCGCTCGCCGCCGACCCTACCGCCGCCGGCCAATCCGCCACTCCGATCGACTTCCGGTACGCGCCTCTTTCCGGACAGACGGCCTTCTGCTTTCCGGACGACGCGTCCAAAAGCCTGGTGGGAGAGCGCGGCGAATTACGTTACGGCTTCGCCCGCGGCCGCTTCGAGACCGTGGCCGGCTTCTCCGTGACCGGTGTCGAGCCCGATGTGGTGGCGCGGCAGGAACTGGAGTCGCCCGCCGTCGCCATTGTTCATACGCGGATCGACCGCGCCGAAGCGTTCCTGCACCTGATCGCCTTCGCCACCAACCGCGCCTCGGAAGGGCGCGTGGATAACGTCATAGTGGAGATTCGCCCGCGCACGCGGCGCGCGGTGCGCGCGGCGCCCATCGTCACGGTGAGGTCGCGGCGCGCGGTGAAGAGCCAAGGCAACGCGGTTTACCTGGATGGCGATGGCGGACCGCTGCTCTTCGCCAGCGACCAGGCGTGCGCCGGGCCGACCGATACAGGCGTCGAATGGGTGCTGCGGGGGAAGCTGGGTCCGGCCCGCGCCGATGCGCCGCTGCGGCAGTTTTTCCGCTTTCCGCAGGAAGGGCAGCCACTCGAAAAGATCGCCGCCGGATTGGCGGAGCCGGACGCGCTGCTGGCCGAAGCCAGGGAGTTCTGGCGCGCGTGGCAGCCCTTCGGCGAGCCCGTGTCGTGGCGTGTGCCGGGCAGGTACGGCGAGTTTCTGGCGGCCTGCGCGCGCAACATTCTGCAAGCCCGCGAGAGGAAAAACGGCCGGCTCACGTTCCAGGTTGGGCCCACGGTCTACCGCGGCCTCTGGGTGGTGGACGGCAACTTCATCCTGGAAGCCGCGCGCTACCTGGGCTACGACCGGGAGGCGCAGCAGGGGCTGGAAACCACCTGGGCACTCCAGGAAAAGGACGGCGGCATCTTTGCCGGCGCGGGCCGGGAGCACTGGAAAGACACCGGGATCGCCATGTTCACCCTGGTGCGGCAAGCCGAGTTGAGCCAGGATTGGACCTACTTCCGCGGTATGCAGGCGAACGTGCTGCGCGGGGTCGAGTTCCTGCGGGGGCTGTGCGCGAAAGGCGCGGCGGAGGGCAGCGCGTCCGGCCGCTACGGCTTGTTCCCCAAGGGCATGGGCGATGGCGGGCTGGGTGGGCTGCGCGATGAGTTCACCAACACGATATGGGTGCTGGCGGGGCTGCAAGCCGTCGAACAAGCCGCCGCCAGGCTGAAGCTACCGGGGTACGAACCGGTGGCCCGCTTCCACCGCGAGCTGCATGCCGCGTTCACGGCCGCGGCCCGGCAGGAGATGCGCCGCCACCCGGCGGGCTTCGATTACCTGCCCATGCTGATGAAGAACGATCCGCAGTGGAACGCGCCCGACCCATGGGACCGTCCGCAGCCACAGGTGGCGCAGTGGGCGATGTCGCACGCCATCTATCCCGGCCTGGTGTTCGAGAAAGACGATCCCCTGGTGAAGGGCCACATCGCGCTGATGCAAGCGTGCACGCAGGAAGACATGCCGGCCGAAACCGGATGGCTGCCGCACGAGGGCACCTGGAACTACGCCGCCGCGTTCGCGGCCCACGTGTACCTATGGGCGGGGCTGGAGGACTGGGCGCGGACTACCTTTACCGGATTCCTGAACCACGCCACGCCGCTCTACTGCTGGCGCGAGGAGCAACCGCTGGGAGGCTCGCTGGTGGCGAACTACGTGGGCGATATGCCTCACAACTGGGCGAGCGCGGAATGCGTGCTCTATCTGCGCCACATGCTGGCGCTGGAGGACGGCGACGCTCTGCGTCTGCTGGCGGGCATCGGCGAGCCGGAGCTGGCGGCGGGCGAGCCGTTCGCGATCTCGGGATCGCCCACTCGCTTTGGCCGCATCTCGATCCGGCTGGAGCCGCTGGGGCGAAAGCGGGGATGGCGGCTCGACTTCGAACGGGAACCGGGACCCGCACCGGATTCCATCGTCCTGCCGCGCGGGATCACGCCCGTCGATCCGGCGGCGCGCAAGTGGAGCGCAACCTGGGCCGTCTGATTCGCAATGGCGTGCTTACGCCGCCGATGGCGCGCCGTCTCCTGGCGCCGGCACAGATGCGGGGTCGCCGACGCGCTGCGCCAATAGCGCCGCCACCAGCAGGAAGCCGCCGCCGCACACCACCGCCGCCACGCGGTTGTTCCCCAGAATGTGGTTCATCACCCATCCGAACCCCAGCGACGCCATGATCTCCGGCAGCACGATGAAGAAGTTGAAGATGCCCATGTACAGTCCGACGCGTTTCGCCGGCAGGGAACCGGCCAGCATGGCGTAGGGCATGGAGAGCGTGCTGGCCCAGGCGATCCCGATTCCCGTCATGGAGAGCAGCAGCAGGTACTTGTTGTGGATGACGGCCACGGAAAGCAGGCCCACGGCGCCCGCCACCAGGCAGATGCCGTGCGTACGGCGGCGCGATAGCGCGCGCGCCATCGGCTGGAGCGCAAACGAGAACACGAAACACACCGCCGAGTACATTCCGAAGCACAGCCCGCCCCACTGCACGCCCTCGGTGTAAAGCGGCGATTGCGGATCGTTCGCCCCAAACACCTGGTGCGCCACCGCCACGGGAAAGTACAACCACATGCAGAACAGGCCCAGCCACGTGCAGATCTGCACCCAAGCCAGTTGGCGCATGGTGCGCGGCATCTGCCGGATGGCCGAGAGAATCTCCCCCGCACCCGAAGTCACCGTCAGCGGCCCCGCTTTGTCCGATGCCTCCGGCGGATATTCCCTGGTGGTGCATATCGTCCACAGCACGGCGGCCAGAAACACCGCCGCCCCCAGGGTAAACGAGAGCTTCACGGTGAGCGGAATGGCCTGCCCCGCCACACTCGCGTCCGACACGCCCAAGCGCGTGAGCAGCCAGGGCAGCGCCGAGGCAATCACGGCGCCCAATCCGATGAACAGGCTCTGCATGGCGAACCCCTGGGTGCGCTGCTCTTCCGGCAGCAGGTCCGCCACAAATGCGCGGAACGGCTCCATGCTGATGTTGATGGAGGCATCCAGCATCCAGAGCAGCCCCGCCGCCATCCACAGCGCCGAGGCGTTGGGCATGGCGAGTAGCGCGGCCGAGCTGAGAATCGCGCCCACCAGAAAGTAGGGGCGCCGTCTACCCAGCCTGCCCCAGGTGTGGTCGCTCAAGTGCCCGATGATGGGTTGCACGATCAGTCCGGTCAGGGGCGCCGCCAGCCACAGCAGGGGAATCTGGTCCGGCCTGGCGCCCAGATACTCGTAGATGGCGCTCATATTGGCCATCTGCAAGCCCCAGCCAAACTGGATGCCGAAGAACCCCAGATTCATGTTCCACAATTGGGCAAAACGCAGGCGAGGTTTTTCCATGAAGATGCTCAACGATATATCGCCACCGTCCGCGCCGTCAATGGCACATCCACGGCGCCATGGCGCACGGCTACCTCGGGCGCTCCGCCGCAGCAGTCGCGCAGCGTAGTGCCCTCCGCCACTTCCGAACCGGCCAGCGGAACGTGCAGAGTAACGGCCCGCGGCGCATTGTTGAACACCACCACCACGCGCTCTTGTGGGGTCACGCGGGCGAAGGCGTAGGCTTGATCCTCCACCAGCAGATCCACCATCCGGCCGCGGCGCAGGGCAACGGAAGCGGCCCGCACGCGCGTCAGGCGCTGTAGTTGGGCGAGCAGCTTCTGCTGTTCCGCGCTCCGTCCCGCGGCTTCGAACGCGTCGCGCGGGTCCTCTTTCCAACCGCCCGGAAAATCGCGCCGGTTATCGGGATCGTTTCCGCCGGTCATGCCGATCTCATCGCCGTAGTAGATCATCGGAATGCCGCGCGCGGTCAGCAAAAACGCGAAGACGCGCTCCAGAGCGTTGAAAGTGGCGTTCTTGCCGCTCATGAAGCGCGGCAGGTCGTGCAGATCGACAAAGGTGACCAGCCGGTTTGCATCCACGTACAGCGAATCGTGGGCCAGTGTCTGCGCCAGGCTGCCGGTTGGCGCGGCATCGGTGAACACCTTGGCGATGGCCGCCTGCATGGGGAAATCGAAGAGCGTGTCCACGCCGCTATCCACGCCATCGAAACGCGCCCGGCCGCCCTGGAAGAAGGAGACCAGTCCCGGGTCGGCGTCGAAGACTTCACCCACGATGCGGAAGTCCGGATACTTCCGCCGGATGGCCGCCGTCCATTCCCGCCAGAACCGCCGCGGCACATACGGCAGCGTGTCTTCGCGAATGCCGTCGATGCCGGTTCGAGCGATCCACCACAGCGTGTTCTGAATCAGGTAGCGGGCCACCTCCGGATCGTTCTGGTTCAGATCGGGAAGGATGCCGACGAACCATCCGTCGAGCGTGCTCTTCCGCATCTCCGCGGTGGCATGCGGATCGATCAGCGTCCAGGTGCGCCAGGTGTTGGAGAGGTGTTGCGCTTCGGTGCCGTTGAACCACGTGGGCGTGGGCGGGTCCTGCACCCAGGGATGATAGGGGCCGGTATGATTGGCTACCTGATCCTGAACGATCTTGATGCCCCGCGCGTGGGCCTGGTCCACCAGTTGGCGAAACGTTTCCAGGCTGCCGAAGTGCTCGTCCACGCCATAGAGATCCACCGCCCCGTAGCCGTGATAATCGGTGATGGCCTGGTTGTCGTAGCGTTCGCGTTCGTTGAGGTGGTTGACGTTGTCGTAGATGGGAGTCAGCCAGAGCGCGGTGACGCCCAGATCCTGCAAATAAGGAAGGTGCTGTTCGATGCCGGCGAAATCGCCGCCATGGTAGTAGCGGCTCTTGCCGCGGTCGTGCAGGCCGCGGCTGATGGCGGGATCGTCGTTGGAGGCGTCGCCGTTGGCGAAGCGGTCCGGCATGATGAGGTACATCACGTCGTCGCTGGAGAAGCCTTGAAAGCGCCCCGCCGGCGCGAGCGGCGCAATCAGCGAGAAGGGAGCTTCCACCTTGCCTTCCCGCGTGACAATTTCCAGCGGGTACTGGCCCGGCGCGGCGGCCTTCGGGATGGTGAGATCGACGAACAGATGGGTGCCGCTCTCGCTCACCTTGACGGGACCCGTGCGAAAGGGCGAGCGCACCGTGGAACCCGCCAGGTTCCGGCCCGTCACCAGCATGCGCAGGGTGATGGGCTCGACCGGCCAATCCGGCGGCTCCACTTTGGTGGCTACCGGCGCGGCTGCGTAAGAGAGCCGAAAGCCTAGCGCCAATACCCAAACGACCGGCCTCATAGGACCCCAGCCGGGCGCCATTCGGCGCGAGCGAAGGGCCAGCGGTGGAAGTGTCGCGGTATGGTTTCGGCGCGGTGGCTCACGCCGGGATCCCCACGCCGCTTTGGTATCATGTCAAACCTCCACTATTGATGTTAGACTCCGCCAAAATCGTCTGAGCCCGCGAGACTTTAGCTACAATTAGCGTACTGTGCCGGCGATAACATTCGAGCGGGCGAAACCCTCTTCGGCCCACGCCGGGAGCGGGAAGAAGGCCTGAACCGAGGCACCCATGGCCAAGAAGCCGCCCGCCAAGACTGTACCACCCCCGACGGCAGATCTTCGGGACACAGGTCTGGGAGTTCTGCTTTTCGCCGCGACCCTGATCGCTTACCGGCCCGCTCTCAACGGCGGATTCGTCTATGACGACAGCGGTCATGTGACCGCGCCGCCATTGCAGTCGCTGCACGGTCTCTGGCGCATCTGGTTCGAACTGGGCGCCACCCAACAGTATTATCCGTTGCTGCACAGCGCCTTCTGGGTGGAGCACAGGCTGTGGGGAGACGCGGTGCTGGGATACCACCTGACCAACGTCACGCTGCACGTGGCGGCGGCTTTTCTGTTGGTGGCCATCCTGCGGCGGCTCGCCATCCAAGGCGCCTGGCTCGCCGGCTTCCTTTTTGCCCTGCACCCGGTGTGCGTGGAATCGGTAGCCTGGATCGCGGAACAGAAGAACACGCTCTCGGCGGTATTCTATCTGGGCGCGGCGCTCGCTTACCTGCATTTCGATCGCACGCGGCGGCCGTCGCGGTACTTTCTGGCGATGGGGCTATTCCTCCTGGCATTGCCGGCGGCCCTGTTGGTGGTCTTCTGGTGGCAGCGGGGACGGCTCGGTTGGAAACGGGATGCCGGACCATTAGTGCCGTGGCTTGCTCTGGGCGCGTCGGCCGGACTTTTTACTTCGTGGGTGGAGCGAAAGTACGCCGGCGCGGAGGGTGCCGGTTTCGCGCTGACGCTGGCCGAGCGCTGCCTGATCGCCGGCCGGGCGATCTGGTTCTATCTCGGCAAACTCCTGTGGCCGCGCAACCTGATGCTCATCTATCCGCGCTGGACGGTGAATTCCGCCCTGTGGTGGCAGTACCTGTTTCCACTGGCCGTCCTGGCGCTGGCCGCGGGCTTGTGGCTGGCTTCGCGGCGGCGCCGCGGGCCGCTCGCCGGGTTTCTAGTCTTTTCGGGAACGCTGTTCCCCGTGTTGGGATTCTTCAACGTCTTTCCGTTCCTGTTTTCGTGGGTTGCGGATCATTATCAATACCTGGCGACGTTGGGAATCATCGTCCCCGCGGCTTCCGGATTGACGCTGGGGGTGGCGCGCCTTCCCCCGGCGTGGCGGCGGCCGGCCCGGGCGCTGACCCTGGCGCTCGTGGCCACCCTGGGAATACTGACCCTTCGCCAGAGCGCCTTGTACCAGGATGGGGAGACGCTCTTTCGGGCGGCGGTAGCGCGCAATCCCGACGCCTGGATGGCGCACAACAATCTGGGAAGCGTGCTGTCGGACATGCCGGGCCGGAGGGCGGAGGCGATCTCCCATTTTGAAACCGCCCTGCGGCTGAAACCGGATTACGCCTTGGCCCACTACAACCTGGCAGGCGCCTTGTTGGAAACGCCCGGCCGGATGCCGGAGGCGATTGCCGAGTTTGAAGCGGCGCTGCGGTGCAAGCCCGATTACGTGGCCGCACACTACAATCTGGGGACCGTCCTGTTGCGCATCCCGGGCCGATCGGCCGACGCCATCGCGCACCTGGAAGCGGCGCTGCGCATCCAACCGGACTTCGCCGAGGCGCACACCAATCTGGGAGGCGCCCTGTTGTCGGTCCCGGGACGTTTGCCCGAGGCGATCGACCACCTGCGCGCGGCGTTGCAGATCAACCCCGCGCTGGCGGAAGCGCACTGCAACCTGGGGAACGGCCTGCTGACGATGCCCGGTCACGTGCCGGAGGCGATCGCCGAGTATGAGGCGGCGCTCGGAATCGAGCCGAATTATGAGGCGGCGCAGTACGGGCTGGGGATCGCCCTGTCGCAGATTCCGGGTCGCTTGGGGGATGCGATCGCGCACTTGCAAGCCGCGCTCGAACTCAGGCCCGATGCGCCGGAAGTGCGGCAGGCCCTGGCGCGCCTGCGAGCGGCCAATTGAAGAAGCGGATGGCAGCTTCCAACAACACTTTCGGGGCAAACGGTTTCGCAATGAAGAAGACTCCGGTGTTCGGATCGGCCGTGTCCACCGGCGCGGGTTCCCCGGAAACGAAGATCAGGGGAATGGCGGGACGGTCCGATCGAAGCGAGATGGCGAGATCGGTTCCCGTCATGCGCGGCATCCGGATGTCGGTGATCACCAGGTCGATCCTGCTGCCCCAGACACGAAAAACCTCCAGCGCGTCCAATCCATCGGCAGCTTCAAGAACCTGAACGCCGGCGCGTTGCAGGATTGTTTTGATGTACGAGCGAATTCCGCAGTCATCGTCGACAACCAGGACCAGATGGCCGCTGACGTTGTGCCGTACCGGGTCGATCATTCCCGTTTTCTCCGCCTTCGGAACGAGTAGACTCAATCTTATAGACGAGGGAAACGCCGTTGCGCGTTTATGACTAAATAGGGCTGGGCGGAAATGGCAACAGTGGGCAAAATACCGCGCATGTAACCGGCCAACCATTTCGAGCGTCTCCTGAGGTAATCCCCGTTACGACCGCGGGCGCTCACCCCTATCACTCAAAACAGCGCCCGCTTTTTCAGTCCTGCTAAGATAATTCCACTTACATTCGCACATCATGAAGCAGTGCAGGTAAGGCCACACAAATGCAAGAGTACGATGCGTGCACGGCCGCATCTCACCTTATAAGATGTCTCCTAAGTGCTGGACCGGAATCGACTTTCGAGACGGCGCCGCATCGCCGCTCCGCGCGCCCCGGCGGCGAACCGTGCGGCGATATGCCGCTCTCCATGGGCGGTTCTGGGGCATCGCGCCGCTTCCCGGCGGACTTTCTGCTATCAAACGTCGACTTACCGGGGACCGCCAGGACGGTCTCAACTGAGAGGAATTGTATGCCATCGTCACGCAAGTTTGGCTTCGCCCCGTTCTGCATCATCGGGTTGGCCCTGGTGTTTGCATTCCCAAGTGCCCTCCGATCCCAAGAGAGCGGCGCCGTCCGGCGGTCGCGGCCGCTGATCACGGAGAAGATCGACGAGGCCAGGCTGCAGACGCTGGCGGGCAACACCCATCCCCAGGCCAACGCGCAGAACGATGCCGGTGCGGCGCCCGATAACCTTCCGATGGAGCATATGATGCTGCAATTGCAGCGTCCGGCCGGGCAGGAACAGGCCGCCCGGCAGTTTATCGATCAACTGCACGACCCCAAGAGCGCGAACTTTCATCACTGGCTGACCGCGGCGCAATTCGGCCAGGCCTACGGACCGTCCGCGCAGGATGTCGCCACCCTTACCTCGTGGTTACAGTCGCACGGCTTCACGGTGAATGCGGTGTCTACCAGCGGCATGGCGATCGATTTCTCGGGCACGTCCGGGCAGGTGCGCCAGGCGTTTCACACGCAGATTCACTATTTGCAGGTTAACGGCCAGCAACATATCGCCAATATGAGCGATCCGCGGATTCCGGCGGCGCTTGCCCCGGCCGTCGCCGGTGTCGTCTCGATGCACGATTTCGCACCGCACGCCATGCAGAAGCGCCACGCCAACTATACCTTCACCGCCAGCGGCTTTACCAACCAGGCCGTGGCGCCGGCCGACCTGGCAACCATCTATAATCTGAATCCGCTCTTTGCCGCCGGCACCACCGGCAAGGGACAGACCATCGCGGTGATCGAAGACAGCGACCTTTACTCCGCTTCCGACTGGACCACCTTTCGCACCACCTTCGGCCTTTCGGCTTACAGTTCCGGTTCGCTGACCACCGTTCACCCGGCGCCGGCCAGCGGAGCGAATAACTGCGCCGCCCCGGGCGTACCGCGCGGCGCTTCGGCCGGCGATGACGGCGAGGCGATCATCGATGCGGAATGGGCCAGCGCGGCGGCGCCGGATGCCGCCATCCAGGTGGCCGCCTGCGCCAGCACCAACGCTACTTTCGGCGGTTTCATCGCCATGCAGAACCTGGTCAATTCGGCGCAGCCCCCGGCCATCATCAGTATCAGCTATGGCCAATGCGAGGTGGACAATGGGGCGGCGGCCAATGCGGCTTCCACGGCGCTTTACCAGCAGGCAGTTGCGGAGGGCGTGTCTATTTTCGTTGCGGCGGGCGATGAAGGCGCGGCCGCCTGCGATGCCGGCGCCAGCTCGGCAACCCACGGCATCGGCGTCAACGGTTGGGCATCGACGCCTTACAACGTCGCCGTGGGCGGCACGGATTTCGGGGATGTCTACCTGGGTTCAACCGGCACGTACTGGAATGCCACCAACACCTCCACCTACGGTTCGGCCGTCTCCTATATCCCGGAGGTTCCCTGGAACGATTCCTGCGCCGGCACTCTACTTACCAGTTACTTCGGCTACAGCACACCTTATGGAACCAACGGTTTTTGCGGCAGCAGTGCCGCTTTGCGGTACGGCCTGCTGGCGGTGGGCGCGGGCAGCGGCGGCCCCAGCGGATGTGCCACGGGAACGCCGTCCGCCAGCAGCGTGGTGAGCGGAAGCTGCCATGGATATGACAAGCCCTCCTGGCAGTCCGGCGTGGCGGGAATTCCCAACGACGGCGTGCGTGACATCCCGGATCTTTCGCTGTTCGCGGGCGATGGCGTCTGGGGACACTACTACGTGACGTGCTGGAGCGATGTGAGAAACGGCGGGGCGCCGTGCACGGGCGCGCCCAGCGGATGGGCCGGCGCCGGGGGCACGTCGTTTGCATCGCCCATCATGGCCGGCATTCAGGCGCTGGTGAACCAGGCGGTGGGCGGCCCGCAAGGCAATCCGAATTACGTTTACTACTCTCTCGCCGCGCAACAGTACGCATCCGGCTCGTCCGCCTGCAATTCGTCGAATGGCAACACCGTCGATGCCGGCTGCATGTATTACAATGTGACCCTGGGCGATATCGACGTAAATTGCGGCGGCACGCGGGATTGCTACGGCGCCGCCAGCGGGGCCAACGTGGGGCGTGGCGGGCGCGCCTCGCAAAATGGAAACGGAGCGCTGTCCACGTCCTCTACGTCCTACTCCCCGGCTTACGGTACGGCCACCGGCTGGAACTTCGCCACGGGACTCGGCACCATCAACGCCTTTAATCTGGTGACGAACTGGCCTCGCCCGCAGTAGCGGTGCAAGCGGGCGGCGCCTCAAGAAGGGGCGCCGCACCGGCGCCGGCCGGAAACCCGCGGCGTTGGATCTGCGTCTACCAGACTTGCGCATGAATTTCCGCCATCTGCCGGTTTTCGCCGTTGTCTCCGTGCTGGCGGCACAGAGCGGCGAAATCGTACTCCGCATTCCACCCACCACGGCCTCGTTCGATGCCGGCGGCCATCCGGTTGCCGTCACGGTGTGGGGATCGCTCTCCAGGACATCCGCGGACATGTTCCGGCTGACCTTGACCGCCGACCTGGGCGATCTTCAGCAGAACATTACTCCGCTTCTGCGCTCCCAAATGGACCGGTCGGATCGCTGCGGCGAACGCCTGTCGGTGGAGCAGGCTGCGCTCGTTCCGGCGGCGCCGGATAGCCTTCTGAGCGCCACGGTGCACTACGAGCGCTGGGGCTGCATGAAGGCATTCGGCAAAGAGGCGGTCAAGAAGCTGGTGGGCGGCAATGCCACCCTCAAAGTGAAGCTCACGCCATCGGTTGAGGCAAACGCGGTGTCGCTCCAGGCGGAAGTGGTCGGCCTGGAGGCGGACGGCTCGCTTGGGGAACTGCTGCGCTCGGGGTCCATGGGCGATACTCTGAAAGAAAAAATCGCCGCCAGTGTCCGGTCGGCGATTCAAAAGGCGACAAACTTCAATAACGCGATACCACCCGAGATACAAAGCGCCGCGACGATCTGGAGCGTCGCGTTCACCAGCGGCCGGGAAGGCCGGCTTTGCATCGAATCGACCGCCGAGGCACGGATCTCCGCGGATCGCCTGAAGTTGTTCGGTAAACAACTCGAATCGCGTTGAATCTGCCTGCCCGGCCGGGCGCTCCACGCCCATCGCCACAAAGGGGGCAACCGGCCGGGCCAAGCTGCCGCGGGCTTCCGCGCGAGCCACTTCATCGTGGTCGAAGTGATGGCAGCGGCCTGGCGGAGATATAAACTGGATCATGACCAGAACGGCTATCCTCGGTGCCATCGTCCTGTCATTGGCGCCCGGACCAGGCGGCGCGCAGACAGGCGTGAAAACTCCCAAGCTCTCCAATCTTCTGGCCGATTACAGCGCGGCCATGGAAGATCTCGCCCGGTCCGCCAGCCCGGCTGTGGTCCAGATCCTGGTACAGACACTGGCGCCCCTGGGGAAAGGCGATTCGCAGCGCATGGGGTTCGTCTCCGAACAGGAAGCCACCGGGTCGGGCGTCATTGTGGACCCCGGCGGGTATATCGTCACCAACGCCCATGTCGTGCAGAACGCCCGCCGCATCGACGTCAACATCCTGCGCAGTCACGAAAACGGGCAGGAGCCGCACGGGCACCTGGTGCCCGCGAAACTGGTGGGACTGGATCGGCAAGTCGATATCGCCGTGGTGAAGATCGAGGGACAGAATCTCCCGGCGCTCTCCTTCCTGAACTCCGACAATCTCCGGCAGGGGCAATTCGTGCTGGCTCTGGGCAGCCCGCTCGGATTGCAGAACTCCCTCACGCATGGCGTGGTGAGCGCGACGTTGCGGCAACTGGACCCGGAAAGTCCGATGGTCTATATCCAGACCGACGCTCCCATCAATCGCGGCAACAGCGGAGGGCCATTGCTCGATGTGGAGGGGCGCATTGCCGGCATCAACACGATGATCTATTCCGAATCGGGCGGCAACGAAGGCATCGGGTTCGCCATCCCCGGCAACCTGGTCAAGGACGTGTATCAGAGGCTTCGCAAGGACGGGCGGGTGCGGCGTGGCTCCATCGGAGTGATTCCCGAGACTATCACGCCCAGGCTGGCAGCGGCCCTGAGTCTGGACCGGGATTCGGGCGTCATCCTTTCGGACGTGGCCCCGGAGAGCGCGGCGGAGGCCGCCGGACTGGAATCGGGAGACGTGGTGCTGTCGATCGACGGAAAGCCCATGCGAGAGGCGCGGGACCTGGGTCTGGCGGTGTTCCAGCGGGCGCCCGGAGACCAGTTGAGCATGGAGATCGAGCGCGGCAAGGAGCGGATGTCCAAGACGGTCGCCGTTGTCGAGCGGAAAAACGAGCCCAGCCAACTGGAGGACCTCGCCAATTACGAGACCGCGCTGGTTCGCCAGTTGGGGATTCTGGCGGTGACCGTGGACGAGAAGGTGAATGCTATTCTGCCGGACCTGAGGCGTCTTTACGGCGTCGCCGTGGCGGCGGTCCCGGCGGAATATGCCGGGTTGAATCCGGGCCTGGTAGCGGGCGATGTGATCTACTCGCTGAATAACCAGCGCATCGCGTCGCTCGACGAGCTGCGGAGCGCGCTGAAGGACAAGAAATCCGGCGATCCCATCGCGCTCCTGGTGGAACGCAGCGGGCAACTGATCTACGTGACGGCGACCCTGGAATAAGCCGGACCTCGCCGGCGCCCCGCGGCAAGCACCTGGCGCGCCGCCGGAATCTGTTATCCTTCGCTCAAGGCGGTCCTGTGATTTCTACAAGGGCGTTGGCACTGGCGGGATGCGGGTTGCTGGCGATCGGCGCGTTGTGCGCCTTCCAGAAACCATTCCGCGTGTACCCCTCGATGGAGCCTTACGATAATATTCCCCTGCCCGAGGACTGGCAGGAGAAGGCCGAGTGGGTGCAGGCGCGCCTGATGTATCCGCAGCATCCCGAGGCGCGATTCGCGCGCTTCCGCTACGGGCGCCTGGACTGGCGGGAAGGCGGCACCAGTTGGACGCAGGACTATCCGCGCGCCGACCGCCACTTCGCGCTGGCGCTCCGCCGCCTCACGCGGATTCACGTGCGCAGCGTGGAGCAGCCCAGCAACCCCGATGACGTCGACGACTTCTTCAACTGGCCCTGGCTGGTGGCCGGCGAGATGGGCGACTGGATGCTCACCGACGCGCAGGCGAAAACCCTGCGCGAGTACCTGCTGCGCGGCGGCTTCATCTACATGGACGATTTCTGGGGACCGGACGAATATGCGCGGTTCGCCGAAAGCATGACGCGCGTGTTCCCCGACCGCCCGGTGGTGGAGATCGAGAATCAGGATGCGATCTTCCACGCGGTCTACGATCTGGACGACCGCTACCAGGTGCTGGGGCAGTGGTCGCTGCGCGGCGGCGGCGGGTGGATGGGACAGCGCGCCGCCGGCACCAAGCCGCACTGGATGGGGATCTACGACGATCGCAATCGCCTGATGGTGGCCATTACCTTCAACAGCGATGTGGGGGACTCCTGGGAGTGGGCGGACAGTCCGAGCTATCCGGAGAAGTTCTCGGCGCTGGGAATCCGCCTGGGCGTGAACTTCGTGGTCTACTCGATGACGCACTGAGTCACGGGCTCAATTCTCTGCTGGGCGCCGTGGGCCGAGCGGCAATCTACGCACCCTTGTAGCGCGCTGACTCACCGTAATCGCAACTCCGGAGCGCAACTCGGCATCGTAGCGCGTCAGCGTAGCCTCAATCACCTGTGCCACACCATCCGCGCGGAGGCTCTGCCAGCGTAGCAGAATCACCGAGGGGTATGCCGCCTGACTTCTGGCTAACGCTTCATGAAAGTCCTTATCGAGCGTTACGCAGATCCGGCCGTCCGCCGCCGCCCTGGCCAGGATCTCCCCATCCGTCGCATCGCGCATGGCGATTTCGCGCACGTGCACCGCGTCCCAACCACGCATCCGAAGCAGTTCGGCCGCAGCGGCAGGCAGTCCCTGATCCAGGAGAATGGATCTCATGCTGCGTGAATGTGGAAATCTATGCTGCCGTCCAGGCTGCTCGCCGCGAATTGCAGCGCCTGCCGCAGATCCTCAGGCTCCAGATCCGGATAGTCCTTGAGTAATTCGCCACGGTCGTCATACTCCGCCACCAACTCCACGACGCGCCGCACAGTAATCCTCATTCCGCGAATACACGGCTGCCCGCCCATCTTCTCCGGCTCAACGGAAATCCTGTCAAACGGCGCCTTCAGCCTCATACCGTTAGTGTATCGCCTACGCGACTAATAAGTACTTCGCATGGGGCCAGGTCGGGGAGGCGTGGAAATCGCGGTCTCGATGGCGGATTCTTAATGGTCGCCTTCGTGGACATCCCCGGACGCATAGTAACCTTTGTTTGGTCTGGAGCCGGACGCCCTTGCGGGAGGACGTTACGCGGATCTTGTGATACTTGCCATCCCATTTGGACAGCGGTTGCGCTATTTTAGGAATCAGATGACGGACACGCAACTTTACTTTGCGGTAGGCATCCCGACCATCGCACTCGTTCTGGGCATGATCGGCAACGGCTTCCTGTTTAATGCGCTGTCGGCGCGCATGAACAGCCTGGAGGCGCGGATGCTGGCGCTCGAAACCAGCATGAACACGCGCTTCGACTTGATTATGGGTAGGCTGTCCGACGTGGACAACCGGTTGAGCGTCCTGGAAGATCGCTCCCAGCGGTCGTGAGCGAGCGACACCGTTTCGGGTGGTGGTTTCTGAATTCCGGTCAATTAGTTAATTCGCCGCCGGCTTCTCGGCGCCATCGATGACGAGCATCTCGGCCGGAGCTTTTCTGGCTTCCAGCCTCAGGCCGAGTTGCTGCGGCAGGGCGGAGAAGATCCAATCCAAGGACGTGGCAGGCGCTCCGCCGCCTTCCGCGGCATCCCGTATCCACTCCAATTTGAAATCAAAAGCTCCGCTCAGTCCGGTTTCGTCGATCACCGAAGCCCCCAGCATGCCGGCGAGGAAGCGAACGAAGCCCGGCATGGAAACATACTCGGCCGTCAGTCCGCTTCCGGCAAATCGAACGCCGGAGCAACC
>JBEKDV010000300.1:0-9848 GCA_050014175.1 Candidatus Solibacter sp.
ATCCGGCACCGATCAACAGGAGCGAGGTTAATGTAATTTGAAACAGATAAAGATAAAGGTCTTTCGGGATAGCTGCCATGTGATTCAACCGACGTAGCATGTACTCATACGACTCAAGATACTGAGCGATCTGCAACTTGGCCTGATAGGTTAGTGGTCCAGGAGCCGTAATCCTCTTCCATAACGGTTTGAGAAGAAACAGCACCCACACTGCGAGAAGGCTACCGATTGCCCCGGAAATCACGCCAAACAGAAAGTTCTGGCCAGTCTGATCCATCCTGATGCGTGATTATACTCGATATCGGTGCCGGGGTCCATCCTTGCACATCGTTCCACACATACGAAGGCGAATTGCTGCCAAACGCTCCGCCCCGGCGCACAGGACCGCTCAGGACGCTTCCGCAGGCGCCAGGTGGGGCCTACGGCATCCCCGGCGATGAAGGCTTGCTCTTGGAGAACGTCGTAGAACAGGAGTCCCGTAGGACTTTTGCCGGGGGAGTCGCATCGAAAACTTCTCCGGTTCCGGCCCGAAATGTCTGGGCGGCTGCTTACAGGTGGCCGTTAACAATAGGGTCTCGGTAATAGACTTCCCACGGCCATGTTCCACCCCTGGAGCGGTCTGCGATACAGGCGGTTCCGGCGCTCCCAAGCATTCTGCTCCCGCATGCTTGGGATGACCACAACCACGCCCATTGCTGATCGAAGTATTGGAGGGCGGTTTGTTGGCGGTTAGTCGTGTGCGGTCCTGCAAGGTAGATGCCTCGGTTGGCGGCGAGAAGGGGTTCCAGATTATCAACGAAATCCGTAACCGTGTCTTTGGAGTACCAAGCACTCAGCAACAGTAGCAATACAGATTTCACAGTCCAATTTAATACCACAATATCGGTTTCTTGTCCAAGGGCTTTGCCCGTTTGCGATTGCGCTGCACCCGATCCGAACAAGGTCAACGATCACGTCGCCTTTACCCGTCGCACCGCAAGCGCAAGGTTGGCTCAGAATCGCTCCGCACCGGCCCGGTGGACTCACGGCACCCCGGCGATGGCGGCGTATCCGTGGGGCCACCATACATGCCCGGACCAACCCGCAACGACGTGATCCGCCAACTCGATGTTTTGAGGGGTGCTCTCCGAATCGCCATAACGACAATTCGGACGATGAAGCGCCACCAGAGGTAAACACCGCTGTCGTGTTGCAACGGCTGGCGCTGATCCGGGCCGAAGCGAAGTAAGTGCGGGATGCGATCAGGCCCACCAAATAGAGAAGCCGCCCGGACATGAGAAGTCTAGACGCCTTCCTTTCGATGTCTTGTAGGGCTTCCTAACGCCAGCATTGCCCCCGTAGTCCCTTGTGTCGGGCGATCTTCTCCTCTGGTACAGTGGGAAGTATGCAGCACTTCTTTTCTTGGCATCCACCCGTTGGCGTCTTCATTTCGCTGCTTGCCTTCTTGGGGGTACTCGTGCCTTGGTTTAGAGGGGGCGATATCAGCAGAAGGGAAAAAGCCTTTTGGACCTTCTTGATGTTCCTGTTCGTGGGTCTAGAAATTCGGTCTATCTATTTGGACCAAGCCGAACACGACGAGCAGCAGGCCATAGCCAGAGGGCAGCAACTAGAGAATTTTAGGAAGATCGGCGACGGCATCAATACGGCGATTACTGGAAGCCAAAGACAATTCACGGGGACCATGGAGGGATTCGAGAACACTCTGGGTGCCGTCAAGCAAACAATTAACAATACAAGACCCAAAGCCATTCTGAGCTTCGCCAAGTTGGTTGGGGGGGAAGTATCACCGCTTGTGACGAGTAGCAAAATTCCCTTTAATGTGTATGTTACGAATTCCGGGACCGATACAGCAACACATGTTGTCATGGAAGCAAAAGTGTATGTTGGAAAACTAGATGATGCAAACTTTCAAAGAAATATGTTGGTGGCTTTTAACCGGAGTTGGCAGCGTGACTCACACAAGCCTAGTGCCCTCCTTCTTACGCCCATTCCTGTGGGATCTACGGTGTTCTTTTCTATCACATCAGATCCACTGACCACCGAAGAGGTTGAAGCCTTAGAACATCAGACGCAAACGATATATGTTATGCTTCGACTGCTTTGGGTAGATCAGACGGGCCGTTGGACAACTGACAATTGTCAGGCTTATCAGGACAAGCTGTTTACCACTCCCGTCACTCATACGTGCAAGTTCATTCCGGCAGACAGAGTACGGTATAAAGAACGGAACTATTAAGTTGTCGAACAAGGGACTAGTTCATTCCAGGAACGACCGATGCGCCACAGAACTCCCCAACGCCAGCAGCGGCCTTTAGTTTTGTTCCCTGGATTCCTTCACGGCCTTCATAAAAGCGGCCCACGTGCTCTCAACGTGCTCTCAACGTTCTCGAAAGTCCTGATGATTGCCGCACCGGTTTTTGATGATCTTCGCTAGCGCCAACTTTCATTTCTGGGTGAGAAGACTGGGTTGAGGGAGGCCACTTGGAACAGATGACAGTTGGTGGGGCGTGCGGCAGTAAGATCAAAGACGGCAACGTGTTTGCCTTCGCCCAACCTGCTTCCGTATACAATGCCGTCAAATCCGCCAAATCGGAACGCTTCAGCAAGCACTTGCGTGGGCGCATAATCAGCCACGTCATCGGCAGGGGCGACCGGTACTGAAAACGCCCGGTTGATATCGCCCCACACACGAGTTTCCCGTTTGTCGGCTGCCGGTTCTCCTTCAAAGAACATCCACCCCGTCGAATTTGTCGAACAGTCAACCACCGTCAAGTCTCGGAGCACTTCAAACGAACCTACAGATACGTATGATCCGATTCACGGACGAACTTCGGCCATCGCTGTGTTGTAGTCCGTGGAGAGGTAGAGGCAGGGAATATGCACGCCGACTCCAGACAGGCCGATTTCTGCACGTACTTGTCTGCGATCCTTTTAGGCGGCTTGCTTCTGAATGCGTTGTTGGGATGGTGGTGGGCCGATCCGGTGGCGGGGCTGGTGATGGTTCCGATCATCGGCAAATAGGGCGTGGAGTCCCTGAAGGGCAGGGCTTGTGGCTGTGACGGTGGGTGCCACTGAACTCCCTGCCTTCTTCCGTCGCCAGCCGCCCGGTATTCGTGGCACTGAACGCTTTCACTTCCTGACCATCGGGCTACGATAGCCGATTCTTTTGGGGCAGTGCCGGGAACTCCGCTATCAGCAGCCCTGATCGCCTCAAAATGTGGCCGCAATCGAACAGAAACGGCTTACAGCGGCTCGACAGCGCCGGGGTGGACTTCCGGCACCGGAAGGGAACTTTCTGAGCCGCCCTGGTGTCTGTACTCTTGGCCGTATTTTCCCGAATGAAAAACACCCGGATCACGAGCCGACGTCAGCGCAGCAGGACGCTTGCTCGTGAACAATCGCCACAACCGTCATGGCGTCATCAGACTCACGGCCACCTTCGGGTAGGGCGACAAGAGAGGCTAGTGTTTCGTAGACGGATTCAAAATCGTTCAAAAGCTCAACGGTGTTACCGAGTGCTGTCGTGCTTGCGGCAAAATTGTGTGCTTCGGCTTCTGTCAGTTCTTTCAACGAGGTTGGCATAGCTATAGCTTCCACGGCAGAACACCCGGTAGACGGCGGCGGCGCTTTATTGAGTGGCGGTCTCCGTTCCGGCCTGGGCTGGAGCCGGGGCCGTCTTCATAGCCGCCTTTTTGACAGGAGCCTTCGCCGCCTTCTTTACGACGACCTTCTTCACGGCAGCTCTCTTCGGAGCGGCCTTCTTTGTGGCGACTGGTTTCGGTTTCGACGTTGCCGCCTTCTTTGCCGCCCACCGTTTTTTCAAAGCGGCGACGATGGCGACCCTGCCAGCTTTGCTCAGTCTTCGTTTCGGTTTCGCCGGTTCCGGCTTGGCGGGCGCTGGCGACACAGATTCTCCTCGGATCTTGGCCCACCGCCGCTGTTGGGCTTCCTTCATGCGCCGTCGAGCCGCTGGGGAGAATTTCCTGCGCTTGCCGGTGGGCGCTTCCGGCGTGGCGGCGGCTTCGGCAAGCATAGCCCGAAGTTCGGCAATTGTGGCGTCGATGCGGGTCTTTTGGAGTTCGTAGCCGTCGATGGCGGCGGTGATGATTTCGGCGGTGAGCTTTGGTGTGGGCATGTCAGCCTTTCGCACCATTTACGTTAGCGCATTCTGCCGGTCAGGAGTGGGAAGGAGCGTCAAGGCAGTTTCTTGTGGGTCTTCAGAATGACGGCGGCGTTTGAGGCGTTATCCGGCTGCCGCCGTGGGCCGACACTGTGACGAGATATGCCGCCGCCGTCGCCCCACAACGCCTTGGCGGCGCGGGAGCGACGTTTAACGTCAATGTCCTGGCCGACGCTGTAGTGACTACCACCACCACTCCGCGCAGACTGTGCACGCTGAAGAACGGCGACGCCATGGCGACGCTCGGCAACGCCACCGGCGACGTTCCCGGCGACGATAAAGCGAAACTGAGCGCGACAACGCGAATCGGGCTATACTCAGCGGCTACGCCAGATTCGAAACTAGCTCGGTTGCACGACTCGTGCCAACGCGTTCTGTGGGCCATATCGCAGAGATGGGTGTGTCACCAGATGGCGTCCCGCAGCTTGATTGTGCGGGGTCGCCAGATGCCGCTATGCGCTCGCTGCTTCGGCGTCCTGCTCGGATTGCCGATCACCTTGCTGTGGGCCTTCTTCGTGCCGCCTTGGGCCTGCTGGTGCCTCATCGCGGCTTTTTTTCTAGACGGTGGTACCCAACTTATGGATTGGCGAGAGAGCAAGAACTGGTTGCGGTTAGTGACAGGCATGGGGCTTTTCCCTTCAGTCCTAACGCTAGCCTGGAGAACGTTGCATGGCGCTTGAATACCGCACAGTTCAGTTTGAGAATGATGAAGAGGGCTTGCGGCGGAGGAATCGGTACAACGCCAAAATGGCCGACGCCGGTTGGTGGATCGTCTCCGAGGGTATCGAGCAAGGTGAGTTTAAGGGTAAGAAGGCTTGTTGTCTCTTCTTCGTCTTTCCGCCCCTAGCATTCTTGGCTGGCAGGGCGGCAGGAATCGTAACGATTACGTTCGCAAGAGGCACGGAGGGGTCTGGTGCGTACTGTCCGTCGTGCGGAAGCATCGTCCCCGAAGGTGCGGCTTTCTGCATGAAGTGCGGGGCGAAGTGCAGTACCGCAAACAAGGCGATACCACGAGACGCTAGAAAACCAGAACGGACCCCAAGCGCACGTCGTGCACTCAGGTGCTGTGAAACCTGTGGTAGCGAACTTCAGCTTTTCTCCATGGGCTTCTTCTGCCCAGCATGCCTGGAGAAACACAACGGAAGCACGGCCCCTCCTGCGCAGCCCCCTAGCGACAGACTTCGTCAAGTGACCGGCGACGAAAGAAAAAGGAGACTGATACCAGAAGGCAAGACAGAGACGACTGTTGCGTTGATATTTGCCGCCCTAATAGGATTGATCGGATGGAACCTTCTCATCGGTTTCATGAGCGAGGGACCCCGCACGGCTCAACCGTTGGCTGTCAGCCCCACTACAGCTTCGTCTGTCGCGCCCACCACGGCCTCGTCGGATGCGGTGTTACCCCAGCCGAGCACGGCTCGTGCAGTTCTCGATCTCCCCAAACTTGCGTTTGCCACATTCGATGAGGTGGGTCGAGTGCTTGGTAAACCTTCACGGGTCACTGTGGATCACAACTCGGAAACTTGGAGTGAAGGCGAAGTCATTGAAGCCATCTATCGCAGGGCGGAATGCTCCTTTCTCGGCGGCCGATTGATCGCCATCACCTACACGTTCAGTAAGGCCACCCGTCCCGCGACGGTAACGGAAGCACTTGTCATCTGCGGTCTTCCAGCGGAAGCGGCAAACCTGTCCAGCTTTCCACCTTACCACGCGATGTACCCGACAAACCCGCTTCGGTGTTGTGGGCTGGCGTTCCACTTCGTCTCAATTCCAGAGGACTTCAGCAGTATTTGGGCTGTGTTTGCAAACATGAATCTTCATTTCAGCGAGTGGCCGAACCAAACGCAGGAAGCATGGCGGCGTGCGGGTGGACCCAAACTATCGACAGATCCACTCGACTGGCCAATTGTTCCCAAGACGAGGTCGCGATGAGCGAGCGGTGTTGTGTTTTGTTACGGACTCCGGCTGGCGCGTGGGAGCAGGGCGCGCCTCCGAAGAAACTGCATTGCGTGCTGCAAGTCCCAGCGTCGTTTCTGGCGTGGTTTTGGCAACCCGAAAAAAATTTGGCGATCACGTTTGCGTAGTGTCTAAAGAGATGCCGGGGCTTCGTTTTCGGACGCGGCGGCGGCGGCGTAGTATCTACGAACTGCGTTGGTGGCTGCGCTCTGGCTTCGAGTTTCACGACGTTCAAGGATGTCGGTTGAACAATGTGTGGTATGTTTCTACGGCGTTGATTCTAAAGTCGTTATGCGTCTGTGAGCCCGGCGCAGGTTTAGGTATTAGGACGCACCCCCGAAGTCGTTCATAATAAAGGACTTCGTGGCGCTGTCCTCACCACGCTGAAACACTGCCTAGGCGCTGTTGGACGCGGTAGCGTGGATGTCTGGGCATTGTCGAAACCTCAGCCCACGCGTCACTTCTTCTTGATGGGCTTCTTCGCAGGCTTGGCAGCCGCTTCCCTCGCTAGCCGATCAGCCGTGCGTTTCTTCGCTGCCGCCTCTGATGCCTTCTTAGCGCGGGCAGAGCGCTCCTCTGGCGTCATGTTCTTCGCTGCCGCCTCTCCACCCTGCTTGCCGTAGGTTTTGCCCATGCTCCTGAGGTAGTCGAGTACTTCTTTGGGCATTCGCTTAGCCATGCTCATAGACTACACCTAACGCCCGTAAGATTTCTTGCAAGGTGATGCGAATTTTACTTGCATCGTAGGGGGGTAAGGTGTAATGTGAGGTTGGTTCTGGTGTTCGATAAGTAAAACGAATCGAACACCAGAGCGAATCGGGACCGCGCCGAGTTGCGAGCTTGGCACGGCCCCTAAACACCAAAGCTTTAGAGGAGCTTCGATGTCTACACACGAGAATAGCGCAACCAAAGCGGACGTTTACCAGCGGGTGACGGACGCAATCGTAAACGCAATCGAATCCGGCATCGGCCAGTACCGGATGCCATGGACAGTCCGACAGGACAGAGGCTTCAGCCCCGTGTCCGTCGGTTCCGCGAAGCCATATCGCGGTATCAACACACTTGTCCTATGGGCACAGTCCCAGAGCAAGGGCTACAGTTCCGCCTTGTGGGGAACGTACCAGCAATGGCAGAGTCTTGGTGGCCAGGTCCGCAAGAGCGAGCATGGTTCGCCCGTAGTGTATTGGGGTACGTACGAAAAGCAGACGGACGAAGGCGAGAAGTCTCAGCATGGTCTATTCGCCAAGGGCTACACCGTTTTCAACATCGAACAGGTTGACGGCTGCAAGCTGCCGAAACGCTTTGAACCGAAGCTGAGCGTGAACGAACGCATCGCCCACGCTGATTCGTTTTTCGGCAACACCGGAGTACAGATCCGGGATGGGGGCAACCGCGCATTTTATCGGCCGGACACTCCCGAAGCGGTTTACGTACCTGCCTTCGATCAGTTTCCAGACCGCATTGACTATTACAGCGTCTTGGCCCACGAGAGCACCCATTGGACCTCGCACGCGTCGCGGTGTGGCCGTGAACTCGGGAAACGGTTTGGCGATGCTGCGTACGCCGTCGAGGAGTTGATCGCTGAGCTTGGGTCCGCCTACACGATGGCAGGGCTTCAGCTTGAATTGACCCCGCGCGGGGACCATGCCCAGTACATCCAATCGTGGTTGCGGGTTCTCAAGGCCGATAAACGCGCGATCTTCACGGCGGCATCGAAAGCCCAGCAAGCGGCGGATTTCCTGATTCAGATGGCGGACCGGACGGCGGAGGTGGCAGCATGACCGGGCGCTATCTGATCTATACACCCGTCGAGAGCGCGCGGGATGAAAAGCGCTTTGATGCGGCATGGCGAAAGTTTGCGGAGGTGTGCCGTTCGCTTCACCGGGATGGACTCAGCTACGACGTACAATTCAACCTGACGGACGCTAAGCCCCACGTGCTGGTTACAGCAAGCGGGACGGCCACACCTCGTAAGCAGTCTATCGCGCGCCATTTTACGCTACCTCAGCCCGTACCCGCGCAACGCTGCCGGGACCGCGCGCTAGAGGCGGAATGGTTCCTGGCTGAGAACCGGGAACGGCGGAAGGACGGGACTGCATATTGGGGCAAACATCAAGCCCGCTATCAGGAACTCTCCCCGATGGCCGAAGAGTTCCTCCGGGCTGAATCGGAATACTGGCGCGAATTGGAATTGCTCAGCGGGCAACGTCAACACTTCAAGCCCGGTCTGACGGATGAAACGGTGAACGCCGATGATGAGGTGGCAGCATGAACAATCCGATGTTGACCCTTGTCCATGCCGATTGCGCGAACTGTGGTTCCACCTCCGAGACGGTCCAGCGGGACCGGGAACTCTCCGCGAACGCAGTCTGCTGCGAAATTGCCGAGTTGATGGCGCTGGACTCTCGGGAACCGTACGGCCACGAAGAATACTGGGAACTCCTGGAACCGGAGGTGACGTGCTACTACTGTGGCTCTGCGACGCGTTCCCCATTCCGCATGGGCGGGCGCGTCTTTTGCTGCAAAGGCTGCGGGAGCGATTATGCCGAATGACTCTGCACCTGGGGACCGTCAACCGGGCGACATGAGGCAAGAAGGCTCGGTCCTTGGACCGATCACGGGGGCGGACTTGGTTCCGCTCCCCCAAGTGCTCGCGCAGCCTTCTCTGCCGTTGCCTGAACAGGTCCGGCAGTACATCAAGGCATCAAAGGCGGCGAACACGCTACGGGGCTACCAGAGCGATTGGCGGCACTTTTGCGCATGGTGCGAGGGGTACAATCAGTACCCCCTGCCCGCGAGTCCTGAAACCGTCGCCGTCTACATCGCCGAGTGTGCGGAACACCTAAAAGTGGGCAGCATTCAGCGACGCCTAAACGCAATCGCCGAAGCGCACAAAGCTACGGGGCTGGAATCGCCCACGCGCCACGCTACGGTGACCAACACCATGAAGGGAATCCGCCGCCTAAAGGGCACCGCGCCGACGCAGAAGACGCCCACGTTGACCGACGATGTCCGCGCCATGCTAGACACTACGGACGTGGGCATAATCGGCGCCAGGGACCGCGCGTTAATCCTTCTGGGGTTTGCCGGTGCGTTCCGCCGTTCGGAGTTGGTTGGATTCGACGCGGAGGATTGCGCCTTCGGCAAAGACGGGCTGACGGTCACGCTGCGGAAATCCAAGACGGATCAGACCGGCGCAGGCCGGAAGATCGGGATTCCGTACGGCTCCAATCCCGACACCTGCCCGGTGCGCACGATTCAATCGTGGCTGGAACTGGCCGCAATCATCACCGGGCCGCTGTTCCGCTCCATCAACCGGCATGGGCAAGTGCAACGGGGTCGGCTGTCCGGTATCGACGTGGCGCGCGTGGTGAAGAAACTGGTGAAGCGGGCCGGATTGGATGCCGCCAAGTTCGCAGGGCACTCGCTGCGTTCCGGCCACGCTACCAGCGCCGCGATTGCAGGCGCATCGGAGCGCTCGATCATGGCCCAGACGGGGCACAGGAGCGTTCAGATGGTGCGCAGGTATATCCGGGACGGAAATCTGTTTCGTGAGAACAGCGCCGGGAATTTGGGCCTGTAGTTCTGGCGGCCAGCCCACTTCGGCCAGCATCCTGCCCCTTTCCGACGTAGTGAACGCTTTTTGATAGGGTGGAGGTTCACCATGCCAGGACCAAGTACAGGCAAGGGCGCTACGGCGCTGGCCAAGAAG
>JBEKDV010000301.1:0-9843 GCA_050014175.1 Candidatus Solibacter sp.
GTCGCCTTATGCGCCGCGATGTCTTGCGGCCTGGATCCGGCCAGCAGTTCATCGAGCCAGGCCTGGGTCTTGTGGACGACAGCTTCCGCCTCGCGGATCTCTTCCGGACGGGAGCCCGCCACCAACTCGGCCAACGCGGATTGGGCGGTATCGACTTCGGCGCGGCGCACCGCGACCTCTTCCATGAGTTCGCTGCGGTCGAGCCTCGCCAACAGTTGACCAGCCGTAACAGTCTCGCCTTCGGAGACAGCGCGCTCCTCCAGCCGACCGGGGATCTTGAAACTCACCTCGACGTCGGTGACCTCGATGTTTCCAGAAACGCGTATTGCCGTCGGATCAGTCTGGCGCTTGCCCCGGATGAACCTGTAGCTGACAACCGCAGCCACCGCCAGTACCGCGAGCAGGATCAGCACCTTTTGCTTGCTTCTCACGTCTTCACCTCCTAAGTGAATGACCGTTCACTTCGCTGCCAAAAAACATTCACGATGCCTTGAGGGTCTCGCTCAGCAGGTTCCAGGCTCTCTCGACCTGCTGCGTTACATCGAACCCGCCTTCACTCAGGTGCCACAAGAGCGCTGCCGGCTGAATCAGACCCAGGAACATCACTGACACCGTTCCAGGATCAGCGTCGGGACGGATGTGGCCGTGTCGCTGCCCGCGAGAAACGATTTGCGCCACCTTTTTTAGGTACCATTGGATTATCGCGTGGACCCGGGCCTTTCGTTCGGGGCGCCCGTTTTGGACCTCGTCCGAGAAGACAACGCTCAAAATTCCTTCGTTTTCCCGGATCAGCCGCACATGGGCCATCACCAGACGTCGCAGAATCTGGAGTGCGTCCGTTGCGTCTTGGGAGGCCTGCACCACGTTGGCATTGAGGCGCTCGCGGATCAGTTCGAGTACCGCATCCAGGAGTTCGTCTTTGCTCTCGAAGTGGCGATAGACCGCCGAAGGGACCAGCCCGACTCTCCGGGCGACCCGCGCCACGCTGAGACCCTTCAGACCCTGGGTGGTGATCAGGCTTAACGCGGCCTGGGCCAGTTGTTCCTGTCGGACTTCAGTATTAAGTTTTTCTGTGCTCATCTTCCGATCCTGTGAACTATGATTCACATTGTCCCGCAACGTGACAGAGCGCGTCTGTGACTCAGGTCACCTGTGCCTATCGTCAATGCCGAACTGCATGAGAACATGAAGTTTGCGCATACTCCCTCAATTCCTCCGTCTGGCGCTCAGCGCACTTCACGTGCGGGCCGCCGGACCCGCCAATTCGGCGTCACGGCCCACCACACCGCGGAGTGGACTGCCCAGCAACTCCGCGACGCATTTCCGTGGGACACCGCAACCACGTTATCTGCTGCGGGATCGCGATCGGAAGGGCACCAAAAACGATGAACCAGCGGCGATTCGCCGCCAACACCATGCTCGAAGCCTCGCTGATCTCAGCGCTTCTCGGAAATGCCTCTACTAGTAGTCAGATGGTTCTAGCCGCGACGTCCACTTCCGTTCTCCTGCGATATTCGAGTGCCGATCTTGAATTTCCCGTCATCTTACTGACACATTCAGTGAGAGCCCCTGGCGAGATGCCCAGCGCATGAGGACGTCCAAGGTCGTCCCACTTCTTTTGGTGCGCGACACGTTCCGAGCTAAAACCATATTCGAGGCCTGTGAGGCGGGCGCGACGAAAGGCGCTGGACCAATCGCCGTGTGATACGTCTATAAGGAAATCTAAATGCGCATTACTGCAGACCAAACGATCGCCGAGTATCCGGCTGTGCGGGTCCGCCAATTGATGAGGGAGACCCCCCGTGCTTCAGTAACACTCCGACATGTCCGCCAGGTTCTGCGATGCTCTGATTCTGGGGCCGCTAGCGTACTGAATAGACTGGAGAAGGATGGTCTTATCGAGTCGGTAAGCGGCCGATTGGAGCCGTCTACAAAAGGGAGAGCACTCGCGATGGCGACGGCGGCGCGGCCGCTGCGGCGCTCAACGGCAACGCGCCTAGTTGCCGACCTCATCGAGCGCGCACGCGCTGTGAATTCCGATGATAGCTGGGCATATCGCGTCTGGATGGTCGCGGTATTTGGGAGCTATGTTCGCGGTGCTGCCCGACGAATCTGGCTCAACCTGGAATTGGCCAAGAAGCCGGTCCAGTGCATCGAGTACGTGATGGTCCACGAGCTTATTCATCTACTGGAGCGGGATCACAGCGACCGCTTTGTCGCGATCATGGATCGGAATCGGCCGCCATGGTGCGTGCTCCGGCAGGAGTTGAATGCCGCACCGCTGGCTCACGAGACGTGGAGTTATTGACGATCTGCACTTTGGCCTCATTGACGCGATAGAAGCCGACCCGCTGAACCAACCCCCATCCAGGCCAAGGCGACGAGATCCGCATGCAGCAGCAATCTCGTCCGCTCCGACCAGCGCCAGCAGTTCTTCGGTATCCTGAATCAGCGGATACGTTCGCAAGGAATGCCTGGGCCGCCTTGGTTGCCGCGCGACCGCGCGAACTACTGGATATTTTGAAAGAGAGTAGTAATGAGACTTTACACGTGGATGTTCGCTTTTACGGCGGTGGCTCTGGGGCAAGTGCCCCATCAGCATCACCCGCCTTCCTCAGAGGAGTATGCGAAGGTGCTGGAGGATCCTTCGCGTGATGAATGGCAGAAACCGCATGATGTGGTGATGGCGCTGAATATCAAACCGACGGATACCATCGCCGATATCGGTGCCGGGACAGGCTATTTTGCGCGCCGTTTCACCCACCACGCGGGGAAGGTCTATGCGGTTGATATCGACCAGAAGTTGCTGGATATTGCGGCAAAGGACGCTCCGGCTAACCTCAAGACGGTGCTGGCTACGCCCGACGACCCTCGCCTCCCGGAGGGTTCGGTCGATATCATCTTCTTCTGCGATGTGCTACACCACATCGAGAATCGCGCAGCGTACTATCCGAAGCTCGCCAAAGCGTTGAAGCCGGGGGGCCGCATTGTGGCGATAGAGTTCTACAAGAAGGACATGCCTATCGGGCCACCCGCGTCGATGAAACTCTCAGAGGAGGAGGTCATCGGCGAGCTTCGGAGCGCGGGCTTTACCCTCGCCAAGCGGCTCGACATTCTGCCCTATCAGTACTACCTGTTCTTCGATAAGCCCTGACCGGTTGACCGGAGGCGGCGCGGCTCACGGTAAGCCGCACCGCCCTATACGGCGAATCCTACTGATTCCGCATCCACGGCTGGCCGCCGGCTCCCATCATGCCGGCTCCCATGCCACCGCCCATGCGACCGCCCATCATGCCGCCTCCCATCATGCCGGGACCCCGGCCGCCGGCGAAGCCGGTCTGATTCATCTTGGTCTGCTGGTCAGCGGTCAGAAGCGCGTAGAAGGCGGCTTGGGCGTGATTTTGCACAGCGACAAGCTGTCCGGTCAGCGAGCCGATGGTGCCGGCCAGCTGTGTGATGGTGGCGGTGGCGTTGCTCTTCACCGCGGCTGGCATCGACTCTTGGGCCGTGGCCAGGTTGGTATGGATGGGCTGCGCGGCGTTCGCCGCGGCCGTGAAGATGGTGGTCGCCTGGGCCTGTTGCGCCACCGTCAGGGTCAGCAGGCTCGTTAACCAGGCTACCCTGTGGGACACCATGGTTGCCGGGTCCGGGATTGAGCCGGTTGTCGGGGCGCCGGGCGGCTGCGCCAGCATCGTGGCGGCCAGCAAGATCGTGCAGGCGGTCAGTCTTCTAAAAGTCTTCATTCCGTTTTTCTCCCTTGTTCGTTTGGCGATGACACTCGCTGGGTCATCTGAGGCCAGTATGCGGCCAGCGGTACCGCCGTGTGCATTAAGCTCGTGATAAATAACCTTTACACGCTTAACATTCGGTTTCCACCCGAAGTGAAGCCAGATATACTCGGATTCCGATGGTCCATATCCCTGGCAAAGGCAGTTGGCGCGAGATCCTGTTTGGCCTGCTCCTTGTTTCGCTGCTCGCCGTCCTCGCCCTGCTGCAATACCAGTGGATCGGGCAGGTGGCCCGGGCCGAACACGACCGCCGCAAAGCCGATCTCGAAGCGGTCGCCGAGCGTTTCGCCCAGGACTTCGACGGCGAGATCGAGTTTCTAGCTCGGACCCTGATGGGCGCAGGAACCGGAGCCATGATGAGCGCTCCATCCGACTATCCGGCGCGCCTGCAGCTCTGGCGGTCTACCAGCCGACATGCGAAACTGGTCGCCTCGGCCTTGCTGGCGGACCCTTCGGGAGCCCTGGATCTGGACCAGCCGAGCCACGCGCGGTCCGTTCCGGCCTCGCTCGTGGCGCTCCTCGATCGGGCCACCGCCGCGGCGGCCGAGCGCCCCGGTCCGCCCTTCACCGTGATCGTGGATGGCGAAGTCCCCGCGCTGGCTATACCGCGCGCGCAACTCGCCGAGGACGGCCCGGCCATCGTAGGATGGATTCTGGTGGAACTGGATGCCACCTATTTCCGCGACATGTTCTGTCCGGAGTTGTTCCGCCGGGACGTAGGCCGCGAGTACCGTCTCGAAGTCACCCAAGGGCAGAGATCTCTCTACCAGTCCGATTCGAGTGAGCACATTACAACTCCTGAAGCGACCAGGGAACTGTTGAACATACGCTTCGGTCTCGGCACGCAAGGAGGCATGCGCGGCGCCGGCCGTCCGGCAGGCAGCACCGGCATGCCCTGGCGCATGGGCGGACGCATGGGCGGACGCATGGGCGGACGCATGGGCCGGGGGCCCTTTGCCATGGGCTCGCCGAATCCGCTCCGCAACGGCGTCGAGCATCCACCCGGCTGGAGACTGCTCGTGGCGCAGCGCACCGGCTCGCTGGCGCAACTGGTGGCCGCCACGCAGCGCCGCAACCTGGCCATCGGCTTCGCGATTCTCCTGGTGCTCGGCGCCGGCGGAATCATGCTGGCGGTCTCGGCCCGCAAGGCGCGCGGGTTGGCCCGGCTGCAGATGGAATTCGTGGCCGGCGTCACGCACGAACTCCGCACGCCGCTCGCCGTCATCTCATCGGCAGGCCAGAACCTAGCCGACGGCGTGGCCACCGGCGAGGAAAAGGTGCGCTCGTACGGCGCGCTAATCCGCGACCACAGCCGCCGCCTTACCGATACCGTGGACCAGGTTTTGCGCTTCGGCGGCCTCTCCTCCGGCCGCGCGGCGCTCGCTCTGGAGCCGACTTCGGTCGAGGTGCTGCTCGATCAGGCGGTGGAGGACTCCAGCCACGAACTGGCAACCGCCGGCGCCTCTCTCACCCGCCACATCGCGCCCGGCCTTCCGCCCATCGCCGCCAACCCCGAGGCCATGGGCCAATGCTTGCGCAACCTGCTGATCAATGCGGCCCGTCACGGCGCCGGTTCCCCAATCTCCGTGCGGGCCGGTCGCAACGCCCGCCACATCGAGATCGAAGTGGAAAACGGAGGACCGGGCATCGACCCACGCGACCTGCGCCGCATCTTCGAACCTTTCCGCCGCGGCCGCCGCGCCGTCGACGATCAGATTCCGGGTACCGGTTTGGGACTCGCGCTCGTCAAGAGTATCGTGGAAGCGCACCGCGGATCAGTCAAGGTGAGCTGTGAGCCTGGCCGCACTTGTTTCCGGCTGCGCCTGCCGATTGCGGAGCGCGGTTAGAGAGATGCTTGCCAAACTCCTGCTGGTCGAGGATGAGAAGGGCCTGGCATTGACCGTCACCGACCGCCTCGCCGCCGAAGGCTACGCCGTGGATCACGCCGCCGACGGACAAGCCGGACTCGATATGGCGCTAGCCGGCAACTACCAGCTTGTCATCCTGGACGTCATGCTGCCGCGCAAGAGCGGGTTGGATGTCTGCCGCGCTATTCGTCAGAGTGGCCTCCGTACCCCCGTCCTGATGTTGACGGCACGCTCGCAGGTGGTTGACAAAGTGATCGGTCTGCAAATCGGCGCTGACGACTATCTCACCAAGCCCTTCGACATGCTGGAACTAGTGGCGCGGATTGGCGCCCTCCTCCGCCGCGCCGAGCCGCAGACGGCCACCCATCCCGACATCTGCCAGTTCGGCAACGTGCGCATCGACTTCCGCAAGGCACAAGCCCGCCGAGCGGGGCAGTCCGTCAATCTCTCGGCGCGTGAGTTTCAGTTGGTACGTTACCTGGTTGCCCGCCGCGGGGAGGTCATCTCGCGCGAACAACTCCTGCAAGAGGTGTGGGGCTACCACGCGCTGCCCGAAACCCGCACCGTCGACGTGCACATGGCTTGGCTGCGCCAGAAACTCGAAGAAAACCCGCGCTTTCCAGAGTATTTCGTCACGGTCCGCGGCCAAGGATATAAGTTCGCCGGTTAGGGAGAGTGGCCCGGCAGGGCTTTGTCAGTTCCCGCACGAGCCATTCGGGCGGCAGCACGTGGTAGCGCGCGCGAATCTACTCCTATTTTGTTACGTTGAACGGCGAGTTCGTGATCATACCCATGACCGTTCCGTAGTTGGTTGGCAGACGGACTTGGCGACCGCCGATCGCGGCGGCCGGCAGAATCTGAACGGTAGCAGTGAGCTGGGTTCCGGCAGAGTTGGCTTGAACGTTCGAGACCTTGATGTTCGTATCTGCTTGACCGAGGCCGCTACCGGGCCCCCCACCCATCATGCCGCCACCCATGTTGGTCCCCGAGAATACGAACTCGATACTTTGGATGCCCTGGAAGCCGGACCCAGTGATGGTCATCGTAAACGTACTGCCGGCCGACGCGCTGCTCGGAGTGATTGAAAAAATCAGCGGCATCGTGAACTGCCCTTGCCGCTCAGTGCCCCCCGCATCGATGCGATTCAGGATCCCGTAGCTTGCGAGATCGACGATATCCAGCGTTCCAGTTCCTTCCGCCAGTACGAGCAACTGGTTCTTCGCGGTATTGACCGCAAGCGCCATTGGGCCCGGATCGACCGGGAATGTCTTCACCACGGCTCCCGTCGCCAGATCGGCTACCGTGACACTCGCGGTCATCTGGTTTGCGATGTACACCGTGTTGCCGTTCAAGGCGACGGCGCCGGGACCCATGCCATTCCAGGTGCTCGTGGCCACCTGCGTGAAAGCCTTGGTGCCCAGGTCGAGGATCAGGAATCCGTTGGACATCGGTGTCGTAACGACGGCCTTGTTCCCCTGGGTGGAGATGGCGACCTCGTGCGGGCGCGATCCGGCGGGCAGCGTCACGTTCGACACGGTGTAATTGGTCAGGTTGATGATCGAAATCGAGCCTGCCTGCATATTCGCGACGACCGCCGTGTTGCCGGAGACCGCGATGCCGCTAGCTCCGAGTCCGACGTTTACGGTCTGGGCAACTGTTTTGCTGGTCGTGTCGATCACCGAGACGGTACCGCTGCCGGCGTTCGTCACCAGGAGATTCGATCCCGAAAACGCCAGGCGGCTCGGATAGTAGCCGGTGCCAACTACAGAGAGCACCTTGTTTTGAGAGAGGTCAATCAGCGCGATGGAAGCCTTGGCGCTCAACCCCACCGCTGCCATGGTCCCCGTGGCATTCACGGCAATGGCGTGCGCTTGAGACCCGCTGGGAAGCGTAATCGTCGCGGTGGTGGAGTTGGAAGCTAGCGAGATAACGCGGACCACGTCGTCGTTCTCGTCAGTAACCAGAGCGCTGCCGTTGGCGGCATTGAACGCCATGTAGCTCATCTCATGGCCGCGCGCCATATTCTCGCCCATCGTCATGCCCTGTCCCCAGCCTGGCATGCCCTGCATCATTGCCGCCGTGGGCAGGACATGCATGAAAGTGACGTTGCTTACTTGCCCGTTCGACGTCACGGTCACGGGTGCGCGGCCAACGCCGGCCATACCAGACGGGAGCGTGATATTGATCTGCTGGAGTCCTGCGAAGCCAGGCGCGTTTCCAAACCACATCACATCGACCGGCATGCCTCCGATAGTCACCGTCGGCTTGGTAGACGGATCAAGGCCGGTGGCGTATATTGCCAGGTAAGTCGGCTGTCCGTTGGTGGTCGTGCTGAACGGTCCCATCTGCCACATCGTCCCGTTTAGCATTGCTCCTTCGCCCATGCCCATACCGTTCAACGCGAAAACACCGGGGCCTGCCTGTCCCACCATCATCGACCCGGATAGTGTTTGAGAACCGTTGTTCACATTGACAGTGCTCATGCCAGGTCCGAGGTTCTGCGGCACAACGAAGTTGATCTGCCCCGGCGACACGTACTGAAGCATCGCCGCCATGCCGTTCACGGCTACCGAACAGGAGCCAAGTGCGGTCGGCAGTTGGCCCGGTGCGATCCAAGTACCGGCCGCTGCCTGGCTGCACAGGTTCTGCCCGAAGACTGTTGCGAAGGACCCAGGAGCTATCGGCTGGGTGGAATCGAAAGAAGCGCCATTCACGACCGTCATCTGGGCGGAGGCAATGCTAGTGCTGCTGGAGAACGCCAGCACAAGCAGAGCAAAGTATAAATAGGCTCTCGTCATCGCAAACCCCTCACTCGACAAGGACAACGAGCAATTCCTCAGCCATCTGGCGTCATTCAGCTAACATCTATGATGCAAATCAGTTGCAGTGGGACAGAGAAGGCAAGGGCATGCCCGCTCCCCCTAAGTTGGGCCTAATGGCCCTGCAATCAGAGCGTGCTGTGGAGTTTGGCGCAGTGCCGGGCGGACAGGGCTGCATCCGTGGGCAACTTGCAGATTTGGCAGTTTCGCCAAATGGCGCTATAATTATCCGTGATGGATGCAAGGACCCTCGCTCTATATGAAGCGCGCGCGCAGGTTTTCAAAGCGCTGGCCCACCCTTCCCGTTTGCTCATCGTGGATGAACTCATGCAGTCGGAACGGTGCGTCTGCGACTTGACCGCGCTCGTCGGCTCGGACATGTCCACGGTCTCTAAGCACCTGTCGGTGCTGAAGGCCGCGGGCGTGGTGCAGGATGAGCGCCGGGGGGCTCAGATCTGGTATCGCCTTCGCATGAAGTGTGTCAGTAAGTTCTTCACCTGTGTCGAGTCCGAGTTACAGAAGCAGGCACGTGAGCAGTGGGACCTGGTCCACGCAGGTACCACACCGTAATCATTCCGGGAAGAAAGGAAACGACATGAACATACAACCCAAGTGCTCTTGTTCAGGAAATACAGACCTGATATTCTCTTGCTCCGGCGCGGCGGATATCGCCGAGATCGGCGATCGTGCCGTTCGGACGCTCCACAAGGCGGGCGATGCGAAGATGTTTTGCCTCGCGGGAATCGCAGGTAAAGTCGAGTTGATCGAGGTCAATACGCGCGGAGCCGACCGGATCCTTGTGGTGGACGGTTGCGATAGCGACTGCGCGAAGAAGACCATGGAGTTCGGCGGCTTCACCGATTTCATCCACCTGCGGGTCAGCGACCTGGGCATGGAGAAAGGCAAGACGCCGGTCACCGATGAACGGATTGCGATGGTCGCGGCGAAAGTGCGTGAACTGTTGGGGCGGCAATTGGAAGTTGCGGAGGCATAAGTGCTTCGCAAGTTCAGCTCCATCGTCGTGTTCTTCCTTGCCGTGGCGGCTCTCTTCGCGATCTTCGTCCACGCCGAGAAAGGTCGGGCCGATTCCCCGACGGCACCGCAGCCGCTGACAGCGGACACCAAGGTCATCGCCTATTACTTCCATGTAACCGCCCGCTGTACTACATGCCGCGCGATTGAGAGCTACTCCCGTGAAGTCATTGAGCGGGAGTTTGGCGCCGACATCGCTGGGAACCGCTTGCAATACAAGCTCGTGAACGTGCAGCTTCTGGAGAACCGGCACTTTGTGAAGGACTATCAACTCTTCACGAAATCGCTGGTGCTGGTGCGCTTCGAGAATGGCAGGGAGGCCGAGCACAAGGTGCT